>NZ_JACVUL010000002.1:0-312616 GCF_016516575.1 Kosakonia sp. S57
GGGATTGACAAGGGGAGCGCGGCCGCTCCCCTTGTCCCGTTCACCGCACCGATGAGTAAAACATTCCGCCGCACGCCTGGTGAACGGAACCATTCCACTAATCCAACCCCATTGCCGGATGGCGCGTAAAACGCTTATCCGGCCTACTCCGTTTCAGCGAATTCGTGCCCGTAGGCCGGATAAGGCGAAGCCGCCATCCGGCATCTTCAATCACACTGCGCGAAACGCGATCTCACCGGGGATGATTTCACCCTGCCAGTAAAGCTGGGCAGCTACGCGACCGGCAAGATTGCGGTAGATAGCGGTGAACTCGCTATCCGGGCGGCTGATCACCGTCGGCGTACCCTTATCGAGATCTTCACGCAGCGAGATATGCAGCGGCATCTGGCCCAGCAGTTGCGTGTGATACTGCTCCGCCAGCTTCTCTGCGCCGCCGGTGCCGAAAATCGGCTCATGGTGACCACAGTTGCTGCACACATGCATGCTCATGTTCTCCACGATTCCGAGCACCGGCACCTCTACTTTCTCGAACATGACAATGCCTTTTTTAGCATCAATCAGCGCGATATCCTGCGGCGTGGTCACGACCAGCGCGCCGGTCACCGGAATGTTTTGCGCCAGCGTCAGCTGGATATCGCCGGTGCCTGGCGGCATATCGAGTACCAGGTAATCGAGATCCGGCCACATGGACTCCTGCAACATCTGCAGCAGCGCTTTGCTGGCCATCGGCCCGCGCCACACCATCGCGTTATCGTCCGTCACCAGGTAACCAATTGAGTTGGTTGCCAGGCCATGAGCGATAATCGGTGCCATGTGCGTGCCGTCTGGCGAGGTCGGACGCTCATTTTCCGCGCCCAGCATCATCGGGATCGACGGGCCATAGATATCGGCATCGAGAATACCGACTTTCGCCCCTTCCGCAGCCAGCGCCAGCGCAAGGTTAACGGCGGTAGAGGATTTCCCTACCCCGCCCTTGCCGGAGCTGACGGCGATAATATTCTTCACGCCATTAACGCCCGGCTGGTTTTTCACCCGCTTCAGGGTGGCGATATTGTGCGATAGCTTCCAGTCGATGGCGCTCGCACCGGTCAGACGCAGCAGTTCGGCGCTGCACTGCGCTTTCAGCTCTTCGAAAGCGCTGCTCCAGACGAACGGCATCAGCAATTCGACATGCAGCGTCTCATCCAGCCATGCAACATGGTGGACGGCTTTCAGCGCTGTCAGGTTATGTTTGAGGGTGGGGTGCTGAAAATCGGCCAGCGTCCCGGTGACAATTGCCCGTAAGGCTTCCGGGGATTTGGCCTGGGATTGCGAACTCATCCCGACTCCTTTGTAGTTGTTCTGAAAACGACATTTGTAGCGCTCAAGTTTACCCCAAAGGGAATAATTATCCATTTATGGATTAATGCCCTTATCGCTTGGCGCGATTGTTACCCTTTTGGTAATATCGAAAACCCTTTTTCTCAAGAAGATGTAATGCCAACTATGACTCAAGTCGCGAAGAAAATTCTGGTAACGTGCGCGCTGCCGTACGCCAACGGCTCCATCCACCTCGGCCATATGCTGGAGCACATCCAGGCTGATGTCTGGGTCCGTTACCAGCGAATGCGCGGCCACCAGGTCAACTTCATCTGCGCGGACGATGCCCACGGCACGCCGATTATGCTGAAAGCACAGCAGC
This sequence comes from Kosakonia sp. S57, assembly GCF_016516575.1. Lineage (NCBI taxonomy): Bacteria > Pseudomonadati > Pseudomonadota > Gammaproteobacteria > Enterobacterales > Enterobacteriaceae > Kosakonia > Kosakonia sp. S57. The sequence continues at coordinate 1,682 of NZ_JACVUL010000002.1, forward strand.
TGGGGATCACCCCGGAGCAGATGATTGGCGAAATGAGTCAGGAGCATCAGACCGATTTTGCTGGCTTCGACATCAGCTACGACAACTACCACTCAACGCACAGCGATGAGAACCGCGAGCTGGCCGAGCTTATCTACACCCGTCTGAAAGAGAACGGGTTTATTAAAAACCGCACCATCTCCCAGCTCTACGATCCGGAAAAAGGCATGTTCCTGCCGGACCGCTTTGTAAAAGGCACCTGCCCGAAATGTAAAGCGGCGGATCAGTATGGCGATAACTGCGAAGTGTGCGGCGCGACCTACAGCCCGACCGAGCTGATTGAGCCGAAGTCGGTGGTCTCCGGCGCGACGCCGGTGATGCGTGATTCCGAGCACTTCTTCTTCGACCTGCCGTCGTTCAGCGAAATGCTGCAGGCGTGGACCCGCAGCGGCGCGCTGCAGGAGCAGGTGGCGAACAAAATGCAGGAGTGGTTCGAATCCGGTCTGCAACAGTGGGATATCTCCCGCGATGCGCCCTACTTCGGCTTTGAAATTCCGGGCGCGCCGGGCAAATATTTCTACGTCTGGCTGGATGCGCCGATTGGCTATATGGGCTCGTTCAAAAACCTGTGCGACAAGCGCGACGATCTCAACTTTGACGACTGGTGGAAAAAAGATTCCGACGCCGAGCTCTATCACTTTATCGGTAAAGATATCGTCTATTTCCACAGCCTTTTCTGGCCGGCGATGCTGGAAGGCAGCGGTTTCCGCAAGCCGACCAACCTGTTCGTGCACGGCTATGTAACGGTTAACGGCGCGAAGATGTCCAAATCGCGCGGCACCTTTATTAAAGCCAGCACCTGGCTGAACCATTTTGATGCCGACAGCCTGCGCTACTACTACACCGCCAAGCTCTCGTCGCGCATTGATGATATCGACCTCAACCTGGAGGATTTCGTCCAGCGCGTGAACGCCGATATCGTTAACAAAGTGGTGAACCTGGCCTCGCGTAACGCGGGCTTTATCGCTAAACGCTTCGACGGCGTGCTGGCATCAGAGCTGGCCGATCCGGCGCTGTATAAAACCTTTACCGATGCCGCCGCCGCCATTGGCAGCGCGTGGGAGAGCCGCGAGTTTGGTAAAGCGGTGCGCGAAATCATGGCGCTGGCCGACGTGGCGAACCGCTATGTTGATGAGCGAGCACCGTGGGTTGTCGCGAAGCAGGAAGGGCGCGATGCCGATTTGCAGGCCATCTGCTCAATGGGTATCAACCTGTTCCGCGTACTGATGACCTGGCTGAAACCGGTTCTGCCATCGCTGGCCGCGCGCACCGAAGCGTTCCTCAACACCACGCTGACGTGGGATGCGATTAACGAACCGCTGCTCGGCCATAAAGTGAATCCGTTTAAAGCGCTCTATAACCGCATCGAGATGAAACAGGTGGAAGCGCTGGTGGAAGCGTCGAAAGAGGAAGTCAAAGCCGCTGCCGCACCGGTAACGGGCGAGCTGGCTGACAACCCGATTCAGGAGACCATCACTTTTGACGATTTCGCCAAAGTCGATATGCGCGTGGCGCTGATTGAGAACGCCGAGTTTGTCGAAGGCTCAGATAAGCTGCTGCGCCTGACGCTCGATCTTGATGGTGAGAAGCGCAACGTCTTCTCCGGCATTCGTTCCGCCTACCCGGATCCGAGCGCGCTGATTGGCCGCCTGACGGTGATGGTGGCTAACCTCTCACCGCGCAAAATGCGCTTTGGCATCTCGGAAGGGATGGTGATGGCAGCGGGTCCTGGCGGCAGCGATATCTTCCTGCTCAGCCCGGATAGCGGTGCAAAAGCGGGCCAACAAGTTAAATAAAAAATAAGGCGCTGAATTCAGCGCCTTTTTCTATACTGTTATACGCAGTCTTACAAAACATTACCTCACATGGAAAATAGGGGATTATCGTGAAATTCAGCAAAATCATTGCAGCACTCTTTTCTGTCGCTTTAGTTGTTGGCCTGACCGGCTGTGGTGATAAAGAAGAGAGCAAGACCTTTACCTGGGCGACAGGCGGCACGGAAGTGACGCTGACTTACTACTACAAGGGTGATGAAGTAGAGCGTCAGACCGCGAAGAACAAAATCGAATACTCCTCTATTGGCGCGAAAACCAAAGAAGAAGCGATGAAAGTTCTGGATCCGATTAGCAAAAAATACCAGAGCGTGAAAGGCGTGAAAGAGAGCGTAGCGTATGAAGAGACCTATGCTCAGGAGACGCTGGAAGTTGACTACAACGAAGTGGACTTCGCTCAGCTGAACAGCCTGCAGGGTTCTGAATTTACCGGCACGGTTAACGGTAAAATCAGCATGAAGCAGTCAGAAGAGTTGCTGAAAGCGCGCGGCTTTAAAGAAGTCAAATAAGTCGTTTACTGCCCGGTAGCACTTTGTCTGCCGGGCTAATTAAACCGCATCACCTCGCGTGTATGCGGTTTTTTTATCGGCTAAAAACGCCCGTTAACTCTTTGGTTTCTGCCCACGTGCTGCCAGCCCGCGCAGGAAGTAGCGCAAAAACTGGTCGCCGCATTCGCGGAAATTCTTATGCTCCGGCGAGCGCATCATGGCGGTAATTTCCGGCATTGAGACGCGGAACTGCTGCTCGGTGAGGATCGCCAGAATATCGTCGGTCTTTAACGAGAAGGCGATGCGCAGCTTCTTCAGCACGATATTGTTATTGAGCTTGCGCTCCATGGCGAGCGGCGGCGCACTCTCATCTTTGCCGCGCTTCTCATAAATCAGCCCATTAAGAAACGCCGACAGCACAATATCCGGGCAGGGTTTATACCCCTCCTCATCCTCTTTACGCAGCCACGGAACCAGCTGTTCAGCCGTGACTTCAGTGTCCGCCAGCGCCAGAATGCGCACCAGCGCGGTGTTGTCGACCTGCAGGGTGTAACGCAGGCTGCGCAGGATATCGTTATTTAGCATGTCTCTTTCCGAAATGATGAACCAGCGCGCAGTGTAGGCATCGCGCAGGAATTTACAACCCCAACGCCTCTTTTAAATTTTTCAGATAGCGTCGACTCACCGGCACCGTCAGCCCGTCGCGCAGCAGCAGCTCGGCCTGGCCATTATCCTCAAGGCGGATCTCCTTAAGAAAAGCCATATTAACAAGATATTGTCGGTGGCAGCGCACCAGCGGCGTGCGGCTCTCCAGCGTGCGCAGCGTCAGCTCGGTAAAGCCCTCTTTGCCTTCGTGGCTGGTGACATAGACGCCGCTCATCCGGCTGCTGACAAACGCCACCTCCTCCATCTGCAGTAACCAGATGCGGCTATGCCCGGTGCAGGGGATAAACTTCAGCGGCTGTTGATTTTCCGCCAGCAGCGACACATCCTGCACGCCGCGATCCTGACGTAAGCGGTTGAGAGTCTTCGCCAGCCGTTGCGTTTCAATCGGCTTGAGCAGGTAGTCAAAAGCGTGCTCTTCAAACGCCTGCACCGCATACTCATCAAAAGCGGTGAGAAACACGACGTAGGGCCGGTTGCCGGGATCGAGCATACCGACCATCTCCAGCCCGCTGATGCGCGGCATCTGGATATCAAGAAACAGCACGTCGGGGCGCAGTTTATGCACCGCGCTAATTCCTTCAATGGCGTTACCGCACTCACCCACCACCTCGATATCGCGCTCTTCCTGCAGCAGACTGCGTAACATTTCCCGCGCCAGCGGTTCATCATCAACAATCAGCACTCTTAACATGCCTCTTCCTCCAGAGGGAGTCGTAAGGTAATGCGGGTAAAAAGATCCGGCTCGCAGGCAATGCTGATGCCGCACTCGTCACCAAAACGGGCGCGCAGCCGCTTATCCACCAGGCTCATCCCTAAGCCACCGGCATCGTTTTTCGGCTGATAAAGCCCGGCGTTATCCTCAATATCCAGCACCATATGCTGCGACTGCTGGCTGGCACGCAGCGTGATCTCGCCCACGCCCAGCAGCTGAGACGTGCCGTGTTTAATCGCGTTTTCGACTATCGGTTGCAGCGTGAAAGCGGGCAAGTGTAAGTGCGCCAGCGCTTCCGGCACCTCAAGCCGTACCTGCAGCCGCGCCTGAAAGCGCGCTTTTTCAATCTGCAAATAGGCATTCACATGCTCAATCTCATCCGCAAGGGTGACGATTTCTGCGGGGCGTTTCAAGTTCTTACGAAAAAAGGTCGAGAGATACTGCACCAATAGCCCGGCCTCATCGCTGTCGCGGCGGATCACCGCTTTAATGGTGTTGAGCGCGTTAAACAGGAAGTGCGGATTAACCTGCGCGTGCAGGAGTTTGATCTCCGACTGGGTCAGCAGCGCTTTTTGCCGCTCATACTGCCCGGCGAGGATCTGCGCCGAGAGCAGCTGCGCAATCCCCTCCCCCAGCGTGCGGTTGATGGAGCTAAAGAGGCGGTTTTTCGCCTCATAAAGTTTGATAGTACCGACCACGCGCTGGTTTTCACCGCGCAGCGGGATCACCAGCGTCGAGCCGAGCTTGCACTGCGGGTGCAGCGAGCAGCGGTACGGCACCTCATTGCCGTCGGCGTAGACCACTTCGCCGGTCTCAATCGCTCGCTGCGTCCAGACGGAGGAGATAGGCCTTCCCGGCAGATGGTGATCGTCCCCCGCGCCGGTAAAGGCTAATAGCCGTTCGCGATCGGTGATCGCCACCGCGCCGATATCCAGCTCCTGATAGAGCACCTGCGCCACCCTCATGCTGTTCTCTTCATTAAAGCCCTGGCGCAGAATCCCTTCGGTGGAGGCCGCCACTTTCAGCGCCGTGGCGGAAAACGCCGAGGTGTATTTCTCAAACATGGCGCGCTTGTCGAGCAGGATGCGCATAAACAGCGCCGCGCCGACGGTATTGGTCACCATCATCGGCGCGGCGATGCTCTGCACTAAATGCAGCGCGCTTTCAAAGGGACGGGCAATCAGCAGGATGATCACCATCTGTAACAGCTCCGCCACGCAGGTGACCGCCCCGGCGGTAAAGGGATTGAACACGCGGTCGGTACGCCCGCGCTTGATAAGAAAACTGTGCACCAGCCCGCCGAGCAGCCCTTCGATAAAGGTCGAGAACATGCAGCTCAGTGCGGTCATGCCGCCCATTGAGTAGCGGTGCAATCCGCCGGTCAGCCCCACCAGCCCGCCGACCAGCGGGCCGCCAAGCAGGCCGCCCATCACCGCGCCAATCGCACGGGTATTGGCGATGGAGTCTTCAATATGCAGACCGAAATAGGTGCCGAGAATACAGAAAATGGAGAAGGTGACGTAACAGAGCAGCTTGTGCGGCAGGCGCACGGTGACCTGAATCAGCGGAATAAAGAGGCGCGTTTTGCTCATCAGCCAGGCGATCACCAGAAACACACACATCTGCTGAAGCAGCAGCAACACCAGATTGAACTCGTACATACCCGCCACACCGCATCACATAAAGCGCGTAACATACAGCGAGTCGGCGATGGTTTCTTCGACAGAGGTTAAAAAAAGAGAAATTCGTGCTCTGAGTCACATATTGTGCCTGGGTATGCGCAGTTATGAATAAAGAGTAAACAAAACGTTACTGTTGTTGTCTTCACCCCTAAGAAAGGTCTACAGTTATACCGGCATTCGGGAAGCAAAGGAGAGATCATGGCGCTTTACACTATCGGTGAAGTTGCTCTGTTATGCGATATCAACCCCGTCACACTGCGTGCGTGGCAACGCCGCTACGGTTTGTTAACCCCGCAACGCACGGATGGCGGCCACCGGCTCTTCAGCGAGGCGGACATCGATCGTATTCGTGAAATCCAGCACTGGGTTGAATCGGGCGTGCAGGTGAGTAAAGTCCAGGCGCTGCTGGCGAACAGCAGCGACAAGCGTCACTACGTCTGGCAAAGCCATCAGGAGCGGGCGATGCATCTGCTGCAACAGCGAGATGGCAACACCCTCCAGCAGTGGCTAAGCGAGCTGATGCGCGACCACCCGGCAAAAACGCTGGCACAGCAGTTGATTAACCCCTTACGCGCACGCTTGCAGGGCACGCGCCCCGCTTATCAGGCAAAGCTTAGCCTGCTGGATGGCATTCTGATTAGCCTGATAGCCGACAACTTATCGGCGTCGCGGCAGCAGGCGCATGGCCGTCCGGCGCTGGTGGTCGGCTGGGGTGTCCAGGACAGCACGCGGATGTGGATTGAAGGCTGGATCGCCAGCCAGCAGGAGTGGCAGGTCGGCATTCTTGCGCACCCGTTCACTCAGTTTCATCCGGAGATGTTCAAAGGTAAGATGCTGCTGGTGTGGTGCGGCGACTCCCCCTCCTCCGCGCAACAGCAGCAGTTGCAGGCCTGGCAGGAGACGGGGCATCAGGTGTGGCTTCTCGGCATTTAATGTTTCATTAACAACTCACAATGCCTTTATAATGCCGGCCTCACTTAAAAGGAGCCTGAGATGAAGCCTGGTAAAATTCTTGTCATCGCGATCTTTCTGCTGATGGCCATCGGCGGGATCGGCGGCGTAATGCTGGCTGGTTATTCGTTTATCGTGCGCGGCGGTGCCGGTTGAGCCGCAGCGCCAGCCGTTCAAAGCCCCGATCGACAATGATTGCCGCCAGCGCCACCAGCACTGCCCCCTGCACAATATAGGCCGTATTAAACCCGCTCAGGCCGATGATGATCGGCGTTCCCAGCGTGCTTGCACCGACCGTAGAAGCAATGGTTGCCGTACCGATATTGATAATCACCGACGTGCGAACCCCGGCGACAATCAGCGGTGCGGCCAGCGGCAACTCCACATTACGCAACCGCTGCCAGCCGCTCATGCCCATCCCCTGCGCCACGCTCTGTACGCTTGCCGGAACCGCAGCGATCCCCGCCAGCGTCCCCTGTAAAATGGGCAGCACGCCATACAGCACCAGCGCAATAATGGCGGGCGCTTTGCCAAAGCCCATCACCGGCACCGCAATCGCCAGCACCGCCACCGGCGGAAAGGTCTGCCCGACGGCGGCAATAGTTTCTGCCAGCGGGCGAAACTCTTCCCCACCGGGTCGCGTTACGGCAATACCGACGCCCATGCCAATCGCTACCGCAATAACGCTTGAGAGCGCGACCAAAGAGAAGTGGGCAAGGGTCAGCGCGACAAAGCTCTCCTGCAGATAGACCGGGCGCGGCAGTTGCGGAAAGAGCGCGCTAAACAGCGGCGCGCTGTGAGGCAACCACATCAGCAGCGCAATAAACAGCGCCAGCAGCCAGAGCAGCGGATCACGCAATATTTTCACGGCCCGCCTCCCCGCGTAACAGATCGCGGAAATGGAGGCTGCCGCAGGGCTGCCCATAGGCATCCTGCACTGGCAACACCTCGCAGCGCTGGGCGACAAACGCGGAGAGCGCCTCGCGCAGGCTCATCTGTGCCTGCAACGGCTCGCCGTGGCTGACCGTTTCATCACGCAGATAGTCGCTCACCTGGCGCAGAGAGAGCAGGCGCACGCCCAGCTCGCTGCGGCCAAAAAATTCGCGCACAAAGTTATTCTGCGGCGCGGTCAGCATCTCCAGCGGCGTCCCCTGCTGCACGACGTTGCCGCCATCCATCAAAACCAGGTGATCGGCTAACTGCAACGCTTCATCAATATCGTGGGTCACCAGCACAATGGTGCGCCCGAGCAGACGGTGAATGCGCACCATCTCCTGTTGCAGGGCGCTGCGGGTGACCGGGTCGAGCGCGCCGAAGGGTTCATCCATCAACAGCACTTCCGGGTCGGCGGCCAGCGCGCGGGCAACGCCAACACGCTGCTGCTGCCCGCCGGAAAGCTGGTGTGGAAAACGATCGCGCAGCCCCGGCTCCAGCCCGAGCAGCGCCATCAGTTCCTCCACCCGCGCCTCGCGTTTGCCGCGCGACCACTTTTGCAGTTGCAGCACGGTGGCGATGTTCTGCGCCACCGTCCAGTGGGGGAAAAGCCCAATCGATTGAATGGCGTAGCCCATACGGCGGCGCAGTTCGAGCACCGGCAGGCTGCGGATCTCCTCTCCGGCGAAGGTGATTGTCCCCTCGTCGTGTTCGACAAGGCGGTTAATCATCTTCAGGGTGGTCGATTTTCCCGAGCCGGAGGTGCCAATCAGCACCGAAAACGCGCCGGTTTTCATCTGCAAATTGAGCTGATTAACCGCCCGCTGCCCGGCAAAAGTTTTGGAAACGTTGTGAAATTCAATCATGGTGTTTTACCTTCAACAGCGCGAGGGCAAGATCAAACAGGGCGTCAATCACCACCGCCAGGCCGATAACCGGGATCACCCCGAGCAGCACCAAATCCAGCGCGCTGCTGAGCAGCCCCTGGAAGACCAGCGCGCCAAAGCCGCCTGCGCCAATCAGCGCGGCGATCACCGCCATGCCAACCGTCTGAACCGCCACCACCCGCAGGCTGCGCAGTAATAGCGGCAGCGCCAGCGGAATCCGCACTTGCCAGAAGCGCTGCGCAGCGCTCATGCCCATCGCCTGCGCGCTCTCCAGCACGTCGGCAGAGACCTCATTCAGTCCGGCAACCACGCCGCGCACCAGCGGTAACAGCGCGTAGAGGATCAGCGCAATCAGCGCCGGGGTGATGCCAGTACCGGCAATGCCTATCGATGCGAGCCACGGGAAGTGCTGCGCCAGCCCGGCCAATGGTGCAATCAGCAGGCCAAACAGCGCCACCGAGGGGATAGTCTGGATAATGTTGAGCGCGGTAAAGACCGGCCCCTGCCGCGCCGGATGGCGATAACACCACAGCCCGAGCGCGAAACCGATGGCTAATGCCGGGAGCAGCGTGCCGAACAGCAAGGTTAAGTGCTGCGCCAGCGCGTCATCAAACACCTCCTGGCGGTTGCGGTACTCATGCAGCAGCGAGAGGTTATCCAGCTCGCCGCTAAGCAGCAGCCAGAGCGGCAACAGCCAAATCTGCACATGCAGCAGCCAGCGCCACACCGGGTGAGCAACAAGGCGGCGAATGGCATCGCTACAGGCGAGCAGGCTGAGCGCCAGCCATAGCCATAAGCCGCTACCGGGCGAGGTACGCGCCAGCGCGCTGCCGCTCTGCGCCAGATCCGTTGCCGCGCGGCCTGCGCTCCACACCAGTAGGCAGAAGAGAAGTTCAGCCAGCAGCAGCGTTGCCGCCTGCGCACTGCGCCCCGGTATAAAGCAGAGGATCAGCAGAAGCGCGGGCGCAAGCAGCCACAGGCCGCTAAACAGCTGCCACAGCGCGCGCCCTTCGCCGGAAACCAGCCGGTTTGGCGCATAGTTGATAAACGGCAGCCACGCCGCCAGCCCTCCCAGCACAACCAGCAGCAGCAGCACGCGGTTGTGGCAGCGTTTCGATCCCTCCATCACGCCTTATTTCACCAGGCCTTTTTCTTTCAGGTAGTCCGCCGCGACTTTCTTCGCATCCAGCCCCTCCACCGCGATGCTGGCATTCAGCTTTTGCAGGGTCTTCTCATCGAGGCTGGCAAAGACCGGCTTCAGCCAGCTATCCAGCTCCGGGTAGGCTTTCAGCACCGCTTCACGCACCACTGGCGTCGGGGCGTAGATCGGCTGTACGCCTTTCGGATCGCTTAATGTCTGTAAGCCGAGCGCCGCCACCGGGCCGTCGGTGCCGTAAGCCATCGCAGCGTTAACGCCGGATGTTTGCTGCGCCGCCGCTTTAATGGTCACTGCGGTATCACCACCAGCCAGCGACAGCAGCTGATCCTGCTTCAGATCGAAGCCGTAGGCTTTTTCAAAAGCAGGCAGCGCATCGGCACGCTCAATAAACTCTGCCGACGCGGCCAGTTTGAACTCGCCACCGTTTTTCAGGTAACGGCTGAGATCGTCGAGGGAGGTGAGTTTGTTCTTCTGCGCCAGATCCTGACGTACGGCGATGGTCCAGGTGTTATTGGCCGGTGCAGGCGTCAGCCAGATAAGCTTGTTCTTCTCAGCATCGAGTTTTTTCACCTTCTCGTAGCCCTGCTGCGCGTTTTTCCACGCCGGATCGTTCTCCTCTTTAAAGAAGAACGCACCGTTGCCGGTGTACTCCGGGTAGATATCCAGCTCCCCAGAAGTAATCGCGCCGCGCACTACCGGCGTGGTGCCGAGTTGCACTTTATTGACGGTTTTTACGCCGTGGCTCTCCAGCACCTGCAAAATGATATTGCCCAGCAGCGCCCCTTCGGTATCGATTTTCGATCCCACTTTGATCGGTTCTGCGGCCTGCAACGGTAAGCTTACGGCGGCGATTAGCGCCACTGAGCAGGCAAGTTTTCGGCTGAGTGTCATAATTTATCCCTCATTTTTTTACTGCCTTTATCAGCAGCTTGAGAAAAAAGCGTAGCTGAAAAATAGCGACGCGAAGGTGAAGCGGTGCGAAACGGTAAAGCGGGTATTAAAAAAGGCCGGTTGCCCGGCCTGATGAGTGGTTACTTTAATTCAAATTCGCCCTGGTTGACTCGAGCGGAGTCGACGCCGATAAAGACGTTGAACTTGCCCGGCTCGGCGTCGTACTTCATGCGCTGGTTCCAGAACTTGAGCGCGTCGACATCGATCGGGAAGCTGACGGTCTGCGTCTCACCCGGCTTCAGGTTGACCTTCTTAAAGCCGCGCAGCTGTTTCACCGGGCGGCTCATCGACGCAGTGACATCCTGCACATACATCTGGATCACCGTCGCCCCTTCGCGCTTGCCGGTGTTGGTCACCTCGACGCTTGCATCCACGCTGCCACCGCGGATCAGGGTCGGCGCAGACATCTTCACATCCGACACTTTGAAAGTGGTGTAACTCAGACCATAGCCAAAGGGATAGAGCGGGCCGTTAGCTTCATCAAAGTAGCGGGAGGTGTATTTGTTCGGGTTATCGGCGTTATAAGGACGGCCGGTATTCAGGTGGCTGTAATAGACCGGGATCTGCCCCACGGAGCGCGGGAAGGACATCGGCAACTTGCCGGAAGGGTTGTAGTCGCCAAACAGCACGTCGGCGATGGCGTTGCCGCCTTCGGTACCGGCAAACCACGTTTCGAGGATAGCGTCAGCCTGCTGATCCTCTTTCACCAGCGCCAGCGGACGCCCGTTCATCAGCACCAGCACCAGCGGCTTGCCGGTCGCTTTCAGGGCGGTAATCAGATCGCGCTGGCTCTGCGGAATGGTGATATCGGTGCGGCTGGAGGCTTCGTGCGCCATCCCCTGCGCTTCACCGACTACCGCCACCACGACGTCAGATTTCTTCGCTGCGGCTACCGCTTCGTCGATCATTGCCTGCGGAGAGCGTGGATCAACCACCACCGCCGGTTCATAGAGGTTAAGGAAATCAACAATGCCTTTATCGTTGGTGATATTCGCCCCTTTGGCGTAGATCACCTCGCCTTTGTCCTTCAGCGCGTCACGAATACCGGTCAGCACGGTGACCGACTGATCGGCAACCCCGGCGGCAGACCAGCTGCCCATCGAGTCGCGCTTGCTGTCCGCCAGCGGCCCAATCACCGCCACGGTGCCCGATTTTTTCAGCGGCAGCGTTTCCAGACGGTTTTTCAGCAGCACCATACTTTCGCGCGCCACTTCCCGCGCCTCTTTGCGGTGCAGACGGCTTTCGGCGTTGGTGTCCTGCGGGTCGCTCTCTTTCGGCCCTAAGTGGCTGTAGGGATCGTTAAACAGCCCCATATCATATTTGACGTTCAGCACATGGCGCGTGGCGTCATCCAGCTCCGCCATCGTCACCTTACCGGATTTGATCAGCCCCGGCAGGTATTTGCTGTAGTACTCATCGCTCATGCTCATGTTGATGCCGGACTTCAGCGCCACGCGCACGGCATCTTCCGGATCGGCGGCGGTGCCGTGTTTGATCAGCTCCTTAATCGCGCCGTGATCGGAAATGGTGATGCCTTTAAAGCCCCACTCATCGCGCAGCAGATCTTTAAGCAGCCACGAATCGGAGGAAGCCGGTGTGCCGTTCAAAGAGTTAAGCGCCACCATTACCCCGCCGCTACCGGCGTCGAGTGCCGCTTTGTAGGGCGGCATATAGTCGTTGAACAGACGCTGCGGGCTCATGTCGACGGTGTTGTACTCTTTACCACCCTCCACTGCGCCATACGCGGCGAAGTGTTTGACGCTGGTCATCACCGAGTAGCGATCAGCCGGGCTTTTGCCCTGCATCGCTTCCACCATGGTGCGGCCCATTTCAGAGGTCAGGAAAGTATCTTCCCCGAAGCCTTCCGAGCCGCGTCCCCAGCGCGGATCGCGCGAGACGTCGACCATCGGTGCCCAGGTCATATTCAGGCCATCATCGGCGGCTTCATAAGCGGAGACGCGTCCGACGGTTTTCACCGCGTCGAGGTTAAAGCTGGAGGCGAGGCCAAGGCTGATTGGGAAAACGGTGCGCTGACCGTGCACCACATCGTAGGCAAAGAAGAGAGGAATTTTCAGGCGGCTAAGCTGCATCGCCTGGTCCTGCATGGCACGAATGTCCTGGCGGGTGACGGTGTTAAAAATAGCCCCGACCTGGCTTGCTTTAATCATCTCGCGGATCGCCTCTTTCGGGTTATCCGGCCCGACGCTTATCAGGCGCAGCTGGCCTATTTTCTCATCCACGGTCATCTTTTTAAGCAGGTCAGTGACAAAGGCGTCCCTGGCTTGCGGCGTCAAAGGATGGTTAGCAATCATCTCTTCGGCCAGCGCGGGTTGCAGCGCAAGGCTCACAGCGACACCTACAGAACATAGCCATTTCATGTCGTTTACTCTCTTGTATTTTCAGCAAAAACCGCGGTAACGGGCCGCGGAAAAACGCAGTGTGCCATAATCCTGGCACGTCTTGCAGCGCCAGGCTCTGATTTTTATGTTAATTCGCTCCCCTTCGGGCCTCCTCTGGAGCTAACATTAGTAACGAAATATTCACAATATCATTCACGCAGCCTGCAACCGGCGTGAAGCAGAGCATCCTTTTTATTCATGCTTCGCCACAAGGAGTGGATCGTGACCCAGTCAAATAACACTTTCATTAACGAACTCAAACGATTAGTAGGTGCTTCTCACCTGCTTACCGATCCGGCCAAAACCGCCCGCTACCGTAAAGGTTTCCGCTCCGGCCAGGGCGATGCGCTGGCGGTGGTCTTTCCCGGCACGCTGGTTGAATTATGGCGCGTTCTTAACGCCTGCGTGATTGCCGACAAAATTATTCTGATGCAGGCGGCAAATACCGGCCTGACGGAAGGCTCGACGCCGAACGGCAATGATTACGACCGCGATATCGTCATTATCAGCACCCTGCGCCTCGACAAACTGCACCTGCTGGATAATGGCGAGCAGGTGCTGGCCTACCCGGGCACCACGCTCTACTCGCTGGAAAAAGCCCTCAAACCGCTGGGACGCGAGCCGCACTCGGTGATTGGCTCCTCCTGCATTGGTGCGTCGGTGATTGGCGGTATCTGCAATAACTCCGGCGGATCGCTGGTGCAGCGCGGCCCGGCCTACACCGAGATGTCGCTATTTGCGCGCATTGACGATCAGGGCCGTCTGCAACTGGTCAATCATCTGGGCATTAAGCTTGGCGAAACGCCTGAACAGATCCTCGGCAAACTGGATGACGATCGTATCAACCCGAGCGATGTGCTTCACGACCAGCGCCACGGCCACGATCATGATTACATCAACCGCGTGCGCGATGTTGAAGCCGAAACCCCGGCGCGCTATAACGCCGACCCCGATCGCCTGTTTGAATCCTCCGGCTGTGCGGGCAAGCTGGCGGTATTTGCCGTGCGTCTCGACACCTTCCCGGCAGAAGCGCGCCAGCAGGTGTTCTATATCGGCACCAACCAGACTGCGGTGTTGACGGAGATCCGCCGCCATATTCTGGCCGATTTCGACCACCTGCCGGTCGCCGGGGAGTATATGCACCGCGATATTTACGATATCGCCGAGCGCTATGGCAAAGACACCTTCCTGATGATCGACAAGCTCGGCACTGACAAGATGCCGCTCTTTTTCAATATCAAAGGGCGCACCGACGCGCTGCTCGATAAAGCGACGGTGTTTAAACCGCACTTTATCGATCGTTCATTGCAAAAAATCAGTGGTCTCTTCCCTTCGCACCTCCCCTCACGCATGAAGGAGTGGCGCGATAAGTATCAGCACCATCTGCTGCTGAAGATGTCCGGCGGCGGCATTGATGAGGCGCAAAACTGGCTGAAGGCCTTTTTCGCTGACGCCGAAGGGGACTTCTTTGTCTGTACGCCGGAGGAAGGGAGCAAAGCGTTTCTGCACCGATTTGCCGCCGCCGGGGCCGCGATCCGCTATCAGGCGGTGCATGCCGACGAGGTGGAGGATATTCTGGCGCTCGACATCGCCCTGCGCCGCAACGACACTGAGTGGTTTGAGCACCTGCCGCCAGAGATTGACAGCCAGCTGGTGCACAAGCTCTATTACGGCCACTTTATGTGCCACGTTTTCCATCAGGATTACATTGTTAAAAAAGGCGTCGATGTGCACGCCCTGAAGGAGCAGATGCTGGCACTGCTGGCGCAGCGCGGGGCGCAATATCCCGCCGAGCATAACGTCGGTCATCTCTATGAAGCGCCGGATGCGCTGAAACGTTTTTATCGGGAAAATGATCCGACTAACAGCATGAACCCCGGTATTGGCAAGACCAGTAAGCGCAAATTCTGGCAGGAGGCAGCTCAGGCAGAGCATCCCGCCGATCCGGCGATAAAGTAGCCCCTCGCCGTTTTGTGCTGCGCGCGCCTTTCGTAATAGAGTAGCGACAGCGCCAGAGAATCCTCTCTCTGGCGCGTTGCGTTGAAAGGAGCGCGCCCGATGTCAGCTGTTGATATTCTCTCTGGTCCTGCGGTCGAGGTGCGTGACGCCCGCCCCGACGATGTACACGCCATTGCCTCCCTCTACGCCTGGCACGTGCTGAATGGCCGCGCCTCGTTTGAAGAAGTGCCCCCCACGATTGATGAGATGCGCAGCCGCATGAGCAAGCTCGCCGCCGACGGGTTGCCGTGGCTGGTAGCGCTCTTTCACGGCGTGATTGTCGGCTACTGCTACGCCGGTTTTTATCGCCCGCGTCCGGCTTATCGCTACACCCTTGAAGAGTCGATTTATGTCGATGCCAGCATGACCGGGCGCGGCATCGGCTCGACGCTGCTTGGCGCGCTGATCGCCCGCTGTGAAGAGGGGCCGTGGCGGCAACTGATCGCGGTGATTGGCGACGGGCATAACAATGCCGGTTCGCTAAGAGTGCATAAAAAACATGGATTTGAAGTGGCCGGACAGCTGCGCAGCGTCGGCTATAAGCAGGGAGACTGGCGGGATACGTTGATTATGCAGCGTCCACTCAACGACGGTGACTGGACGCTGCCGGAGTAATTAATCGTTCTGCGCGGTCAGTTCGCCCGCCGAGCCTGGCGGCGTTTGTGCCATCTGCGCCGCTTTCTGGCGCTTATAGCTTAACGCGGCAGCGGGCACCGGCTGGGCTTTGCCGGTCTCAATCCAGGTACGCAGGCGGCTGGCATCGGCAAAGTGGGTATATTTGCCAAAGGCATCCATCACCACCAGCGCCACCGGTTTGTTGCCAATCAGCGTGCGCATTACCAGGCAGTGGCCCGCAGCGTTGGTAAAGCCGGTTTTCGTCAGCTGAATATTCCAGTTATCGCGGTAGACCAGATGGTTGGTGTTGCGAAACGGCAGCGTATAGGCCGGATTAGCAAAGGTCGCCATCTCTTCGCGCGTGGTGCTGAGCTGGCCAATCAGCGGGTACTGTTTGGTGGCGATCAGCAGCTTGCTTAAATCGCGGGCGGTGGAGACGTTCTGGATCGACAAGCCGGTCGGCTCGACGTAGCGCGTATGGGTCATGCCCAGCGCGCGCGCTTTGGCGTTCATCGCGGCGATAAAGGCTTTATAGCCGCCGGGATAGTGGTGCGCGAGGCTTGCGGCCGCGCGGTTCTCCGACGACATCAGCGCCAGCAGCAGCATATCTTTGCGGCTGATCTCACTGTTCAGCCGCACGCGGGAGTAGATCCCTTTCATCTCTGGCGTCTGGCTGATATCGACTTTTAATTTTTCATCCAGCGGCAGGCGCGCATCCAGCACCACCATCGCGGTCATCAACTTGGTAATAGACGCAATCGGGCGCACCAGATCGGGGTGGCTTGAGTAGATCACCTTATTGGTTTGCAGATCGACAATCATCGCGCTGCCGGAGGCGATTTCCGGCTGGGCTGCGGCAACCGCAACGGCTGTTTTTGCCTGCGCCATCGGCGCGAAGGGCGCACTCAGTGCAAGGGCCAGGCTTAAAAGAGAGACTCGAAATTTCTGCATGGTAAGGCTTCTGAAAATTATTCACGCGCGTTATAACGCACACCGCTTCTGTTCATGAGAGTTATAACAGGGCTGGCTCTGGCATAATAGCCGCCGCGCAGGGTTGCCGCCAGAGAAGAATCGTTGCGAGAAATTGCGTTGCCAGCAGGGTGTGCCAGCAACGCCGGGAGAGTTAAAACAGGCGGTAGCCGTAACCCCAGAGGATCACCGTCAGCGCCAGCAGGATCTCCAACAGCAGTACGCCGATGGCAAGCGTCGAGCTGGAGAAGTTGAGTCCCTCTTCCTTGTTGATGTTAAGGAAGGTTGGGATGCCGACATAGAGCAGATAACCGGTGTAAAAGAGCGCGACGGTGCCGACCAGCGCGCAGAGCCACACTAGCGGATAGAGCGCCACAATACCGCTGAGAAACATCGGGGTTGCGATATAACCGGCAAACACCATGCAGCGCGCCAGCGACGGACGCTGCGGATAGTTACGCGCCATCCACCAGATAACGCGCCCCATCACCGCGACGCCCGCCAGCATCAGGCCATAAAAGAGAATTGCCAGGTAGAAACCGGTAGATAAGGACAGAGGCACGACAACATTCTCGCCGAAGCTCCAGCCAAACTGCGTGGTACCAATAAATGCACAGATTACGGGAATGGCCGCCATGATAAGCACATGGTGGGTGTAGTGGTGCGAAACGGTCTCGTTTTCGCGTTTGATCACCTGCATTTCACGATCGGGATGGGACAGGAGTCCCCAGACATGGTTCATAACGCCCCCTCACTGAAAGCCCGAACATCGAGCTGTAAGTATACGTCACTTTTATGATTATTTTTTGTACAGCAGAAAAAAGCCGAAATGATTGAACGCAGCGCAAAGCCGGATGCAGGTATATGCTTAAAGACGTTTTACAGGAGGATGTAATGACACTGGATATCAATCAGCTTATTAGCCAGTATGGCTACGCCGCGCTGCTGGTCGGCAGCCTCGCCGAAGGCGAAACCATCACCCTGCTTGGCGGTGTGGCGGTGCATCAGGGGCTGCTGCGCTTTCCGCTGGTGGTGCTCGCGGTTGCCATGGGGGGCATCATTGGCGATCAGTTGCTCTACTTTGTTGGCCGCCGCTATGGCGTTAAAATTTTGCGCCGCTTCACCCGCTACCGCGGCAAGATCCATCAGGCGCAGGCGCTTATTCGCCGTCACCCCTATCTGTTTGTGATTGGTACACGCTTTATGTATGGCTTTCGTATTATCGGGCCGATATTGATTGGTACCAGCCATTTAAAACCGAAAATCTTTCTGCCGCTGAATATCTTAGGCGCGTTTATCTGGGCACTGATCTTTACCACGCTGGGTTATGTTGGCGGGGAAGTGATTACGCCGTGGCTGGAGTCCTTCGATCAGCATGCGAAGCGCTGGATCTGGGTGGTTATTGCCATTGCGCTGGTCTTCTGCCTGCGGTGGTGGTTTCGCCACCGCAGGAAAAAACGTGAAGAGAATCCGGGCGATAACTAAGCTTTTTGCGGTTTGAACTGCGGGTTTGCCAGCATAAAGCCGCCATCAATGATAAACGACTGGCCGGTGGTGTAGCTGGCATCATCGGCGCAGAGCCAGGCGACCATGCTGGCGATCTCCCGCGTTGTGCCCGGTCGCGCCAGCGGGATGTTCGGCATCGAGCCGGGTTTCGCATCATCATCGCTCATGTTGTTCATCGGCGTGGCGATGGCACCGGGCGCAACAGCATTAACCAGAATGTTGTGCGGCACCAGTTCCAGCGCCATTGATTTCGTCAGCCCTCCAAGCGCATGTTTTGCCGCGGTATAGGCAGTCGCTTCCGGCAGCGGCGTGTGCTCGTGAACGGAAGTGATATTGACGATGCGCCCGCCCTGCCCCTGCTTAACCATATGACGGGCAGCGATCTGCGAGCAGAGAAACGCGCCATCGACATCGACAGTGAAAATACTGCGCCAGTCCTCAAAAGTGAGATCGAGAAACGGGGCTTTGCTCATCGCACCGGCGTTATTGACCAGCGCGTCGATACGCCCGAAGCGGGCAATAAGGGTTTCAATCGCCTGCGCGCCCTCCGGCAGATGGCTGAGATCAAGCTGGATGGTCTCAGCCCGGCGGCCAAAAGCTTCTACTTTTTGCGCTGTCTCCTGCGCGCCGCGCTCATCCGAGTGCCAGGTAATGCCAATATCAAACCCCCGCTCTGCCAGCATCAGCGCGCTCTGCTTGCCGATGCCCGAGTCTGCGGCGGTGACGATTGCTACTTTGTTTGCCGACATGCGCTTCTCTCCGATTATTTAATAAGCAGTTAAGTATAGAAAAAAGGCGCAATGTTGAGAGATTGACTAGGCTTGCTGTAACTAACACATGAGAAGGAAGACGAAAATGATGAAATTTTTACTTTGGGCGATCCTGATTATTTTCCTGATTGGCCTGCTGGTGGTAACCGGCGTCTTTAAGATGATTTTCTAAGACCCCTGCCGGATGGCGGCTTCAGCGGAATGACTCGGGTGTTGTAGGCCTGATAAGCGAAGCGTCATCAGGCATTGCGACATTGCCGGATGGCGGCGAAGCCTTATCCGGCCTACCAAATCCAGGCCCGGTGCGCGTTTACGTCACCGGGCTTTTTGTTGTAGGCCTGATAAGCGAAGCGCCATCAGGCATTACGACATTGCCGGATGGCGGCGAAGCCTTATCCGGCCTGGGAAATCCAGGCCCGGTGCGCGTTAATGCCACCGGGCCTTTTGCAAATGTTACTCGCCCTTCGCGCTGTAATTGATTGGCACCCAGCGATAACCGTTCCCGGCTTTTATCACTTTGCCAATTCCGGGGAAGGCGATATGCGCCGCCGCTACCCAGTCACCTTCACGCGCCACCTGCGCAAGCACCTTCTCGCGCGTTGCCACCGCCTGCTTACGATCGACATCAAAATGAATCGCCACTTTGGGGTCGGGCAGTTGCACTGGCTGAGCGTGAATAATGTCACCCCACAGCATCACGGTTTTTCCGCCGTGCGTAACGCGGTAGATCACGCTGCCAGGCGTATGTCCGGCTGCCGGGATCGCCTCAATGCCGGGGAGGATTGTTGTTGGCGCATGGAACGTGCTTAGCTTACCGGCATCGATCACCGGGCGTAGCGAGCGTTCCGATTCGGCAAAGGTGTGGCGTTGCCCCTCCTCTACCTCCGACTCCCGCTTCGGATTAAGCCACAGATCGACATCGCGCTGGTCGACGCGCACGGTGGCATTCGGGAACGCCGGTTTGCCATCACGCTGCACACCACCGGAGTGGTCGCCATGAATATGGGTGAGCAGCACCAGATCAATGGCGGCCGGATCGATCCCCGCAGCGCGCAGATTCTCCGGCAGATGCCCGCCCGCATCGCCCATCAGCGCTCCGGCACCTGTATCGACCAGAATCAGCTGCTTACCGGTGTTGATGACAAAGGCGTTGATGGAGGTTTCGGCCTGCACTGCCATATTGGCCTGCGCCATCTGCGTCTGTAAGCGCTGCGGCGTGATATTGATCAGCAGCTTGTCCAGCGGCACCTTAACCGTCCCATCCGAGACGGCAGTGAGTTGCCAGTCACCCAATGCCATCCGGTAGTAGCCCGGCGCCTGAGCCTGCTGGGTGGAAAGCGGCGTGGCGATGGCGTGTTGCATAGTCAGCCCGGCGGCAGTAAGCGCCAGCAGTAGCGGATAATATTTCATTATTTCTCTCCTGTTTTGCATTGCGCCAGTATGCTTCGCCCGCTACTATCACTCCAATTGATTGGAGTAATAGTGACTATCAAAGAGAATGATTTCCGCAAGATCGATCTGAACCTGCTGATCGCTTTTGCCGTGCTTTATCGCGAGCAGAGCGTCTCTGCGGCAGCGGATAAATTGCATCTGGGGCAGCCAGCGGTGAGCGGCGTGCTGTCGCGCCTGCGTACGCTGTTTGACGATCCGCTGTTTATTCGCAGCGGTCATAAAATGCAGCCCACCGCCCGCGCCAGCGAACTGCACAGTGAACTGCTGCCGCTGCTGGAGCAGTTGCAGAGCGCACTGTTTCAACAGGCGGCGTTCGATGCGCAAACCGCAAAGGCGACGCTGACGCTGGGCATGGCGGACTGGGTCGAGATATGGCTGATGCCGAAGCTGATTCCGGCGCTGATGCAGCATGCGCCCGGCATCCGCCTGAACGTGGTGGCAAGCGATCCCTTCAGCGATGCCACACGGCTTGAGGGCGGAGAAATGGATATGGCGGTCAGCGTCGCGGTTGGCGGGCCGCGCTGGCTGGAGCGCGAAGTGTTAACCACCATGCCGTTTGCCACCCTGTGGCATCCGCAGCAGTTAACACTCAGCGCGCCGCTGGATGTGCAGACCTTTGCCGCGCAGCGACATTTGATGGTCAGCTATCGCGAAGCGAGCAGCAGCCATTTTGATACCCTGCTGGCAAAAAGCGGCTATCAGCGGCAGATCCACTACACCACGCCGCACTTCGCCGCGCTGCCGGGTTTACTGGAGACGATGCCCGCACTGGCAACGGTGCCCGCCGGGCTGGCGGATGAGTGGCAGCGCACCCGTGGATTGATGCGCAGCCCGTTACCGCTCGATGCGGAACTAATTGAAGTGGCCATGCTCTGGCATCAGCGCCACAGCAGCGATCCGGCGGTGATGTGGCTCAAAACCTTTATCGCTGCGCTTATCGTCTGACGCTCTGCCAGGGCGTTTACTCCAGGTTCGCGCCGTTGCTGGCGATCACATCGCGATACCAGAAGAAGCTCTTCTTGCGGCTGCGCGCCAGCGTGCCGCTGCCATCATCTTCGCGATCAACGTAGATAAAACCGTAGCGCTTGGAGATTTCCGCTTTCGAGGCGCTCACCAGATCGATAGGCCCCCAACTGGTGTAGCCCAGCATCTCGACGCCATCTTCAATCGCTTCACGCACCTGAAGCAGATGGTCGTTCATGTAGGCGATGCGGTAATCATCATGAATGCTGCCGTCCGCCTCCACATGATCCTTCGCGCCCAGCCCGTTCTCAACAATAAACAGCGGCTTCTGCCAGCGATCCCACATCATATTCAGCAGCGTGCGCAGGCCAAGCGGATCGATCTGCCAGCCCCACTCGGAACTGGGCAGATGCGGATTCGGCACCATGCTGAGAATATTGCCGCGCAGCTGCTCGTTAAGCGCTTCATCGGCGGTGACGCAGCCGCTCATGTAGTAGCTGAAGGAGATGAAATCGACCGTGGTGCGCAGCGCTTCGCGATCCGCGTCGGTGATCTCAATCTCAATGCCGTTATCACGGAAGTAGCGCAGCATATAGCCGGGATAGGCCCCGCGGCACTGTACGTCGCCAAAGAAGGCCCAGCTACGGTTCTGCTGCAGCGTCTCAAACACATCTTCCGGCTTACAGCTGAGTGGATACATCAGCCCGCCGAGCAGCATATTGCCGATTTTGGCGTCCGGGATAATCTCATGGCACGCTTTAACCGCCAGCGCACTCGCCACCAGCTGATGGTGAATCGCCTGGTAGACTTCCGCTTTGCTGCTGCTGTTGGGCAACCCGACGCCGGTCATCGGCGCATGGAGCGACATATTGATCTCATTGAAGGTGAGCCACAGCTTCACTTTGTTTTGATAGCGGCTAAATACCGTGCGGGCATAGTGTTCAAAGCAGCGGATCGTCTCCCGGCTGCCCCAGCCGCCGTACTCTTTGACTAATCCCCACGGCATTTCGTAGTGCGACAGCGTCACCAGCGGCGTGATGCCGTGCTCTGCGAGCTCGTCAAACAGGTCGTCGTAAAATGCCAGCCCCGCTTCATTCGGCGTACTCTCATCGCCGTTAGGGAAAATACGCGTCCAGGCGATGGAGATACGCAGGCAGTTAAAGCCCATTTCGGCAAACAGGGCGATATCTTCCGGGTAGCGGTGGTAGAAGTCGATCGCCACATCTTTCAGCGCGCTGTCGCCCTCCTGGCGCTCAACAAGCTCCCCAAATACGCCGTTCGGCTGCATATCGGATGTCGAAGGCCCTTTGCCATCCTCCTGCCATGCGCCTTCAACCTGATTGGCGGCAATGGCACCGCCCCATAAAAATCCTGCTGGAAATGCTTTCATTCTCTTCTCCTTTGATTACACGGCTACCGCCAGAAGCGGTTTCCCGGCCTGAACAGAGGTGGGTGCCACGTTATTTACGCTGGCAAAGTTTTCGCTATTACTGATGATAATGGGCGTGGCGAGATCGAAGCCGGCTTCAAGGATCGCGGCGCGATCGAATTCAAGCAGCAGATCGCCTGGCTCCACTCTGTCGCCGACGCTGACATGCGCGGTGAAGGGTTTCCCGTCCAGCTTGACGGTATCGATACCGACATGGATCAACATCTCTACCCCGCTATCGCTGAGCAAACCAATCGCATGTTTGGTTTCAAACAGTGAGGCCACTTCTCCGGCAAACGGTGCGACGACCCGGCAGTCCACCGGAATAATCGCCACGCCATCCCCCAGCACACCGCTGGCGAAGGTGACATCCGTCACCTGGTCCAGCGCCAGCACGCTGCCGCTCATCGGTGCCAGCAGCGTCATCCCATCTGTATCTGGTTTTTGCGCAGGTGCCGCAACGGCTGCCGGTGCTTTCGGCAGCCCGGCAATGCAGGTCAGCAGTAATGCCAGCATAAACGACGCTGCGCTGCCGACAATACCGCCCCACAGCGTGGCGTCGATGCCGCCCGGCGGGATCATCTGAGCAAAAGAGAAAACGTTCGCCATGCCGAAGGAGTAGGTGTGTGTGCCGCTAAAACCGACAATTGCTCCCCCCAGCGAGCCGCCCAGGCAACCAAAAATAAACGGACGGCGCAGCGGCAGGGTTAAGCCATAGACCGCCGGTTCAGTGATGCCGAAAATCCCCGCCGCCACGGCTGAACCCGCCAGCGTTTTTTGCTGTTTGTCACGGCTGCGCAGAAAAATACCCAGCGTAGCGCCCACCTGACCAAGCACCGCAGGCAGCAGGATCGGCAGCATTGAGTCCTGACCAAAGACGGCCATGTTGTTGATCATCAGCGGCACTAATCCCCAGTGCAGACCAAATATCACGCACACCTGCCATAGTGCACCCATCGCGCCACCCGCCAGCCAGGGAGAGAGGGTGTAGATGGCCTGATAACCATTCGCCAGCCCCTGACTCAGCCACGTGGCAACCGGGCCGATAATCAAAAAGGTGAGCGGCACAGTGACGGCGATGCAGAGCACCGGCGAGAAGAAGTTCTTCACGGCTGAGTGCAAAAAGCGGTTGCCCTGCTTCTCCAGCCAGCAGCTGACCCATGAGGCGAGAATAATCGGGATCACCGAGCCGCTGTAGTTGAGAAAGGTGACCGGAATGCCGAGGAAGGTTTCGCTCACCGCCCCGCTCATCTGCGCAGCGTCAAAGGCGGCGATCATCAGCGGATGGGTTAACGCTCCGCCAATTGCCATGGTGATAAACGGGTTGCCGCCAAATTTTTTCCCGGCGGTATAACCCAGCACCAGCGGGAAGAAGAAGAAGAGCGCATCGCTGGCGGCGAACCAGATTTTATAGGTGCCGCTCTCTGGCGTCAGCCAGTTGCAGACCACCGCCAGCGCCAGAATGCCTTTCAGGATCCCGGACGCGGCCAGAATGCCGATAAAGGGGGTAAATATGCCCGAGATAATGTCGATCAAACGGCTAAAGAGCGAACTTTTGTCATCGCTTGCAACGACCGGCGCATCCTCCTTTAGCCCGGCCGCGTCGCATACCGCCAGCCAGACGTCGTGCACGTGGTTGCCGATCACCACCTGAAACTGTCCGCCGCTCTCCACGACCATGATGACCCCGGGCTCTTTTTTTAGCCCGTCGGCATCGGCCTTTTTCATCTCTTTGAGTTTAAAGCGTAACCGCGTAGCGCAATGCACCACGCTGCTGATGTTCTCCTTGCCGCCAACGTGGCTGAGAATGACGTTCGCCAGCGTTTGATAATCCATGCTTGTGTCCTTACCTCTTGTGTCTGAGTAAAAAAAAACCTGAGCCACGCCACCTTGCGGCGACGGACTCAGGTTTTGCCTGCACACGTTAATGCAGTAACAACCCATAGGTGCAGTTAGCGCTGCTCTTTCCTCACGCGCTCGATATGGAGCGCGAGAAACATTGTCTCTTCGCTGGTCAGCCGCCGCTGATAGGTGCTGGCCAGGTGAAGCGCCACTTTCTCGGCGCACTTCCACGCCAGCGGGTAGTTATCTTTCACCGCCTGGTGGAGGCTGAGATCGTCGTCGTCAACCACCGTGCTGTTCAGCATGCGCTGGGAGAAGAACTTCAGATGGGTTACAAAGCGCTGATAGCTCAGCCCCTCTTCGTCATACTCCAGCTTTAACTGATACTGCACGATATGCAGGATCTCCTGCATCGCACGGGTGATATGCATCACCTCCGGCATCGCGCTGTTTAACTGTGCCGTCACCAGATGCAGCGCAATAAAACCCGCTTCATCTTCCGGTAGCGTCACACCGAGCCGCCTGGCGATGATCGCGCGCGCTTCATGCCCGAGCGCGAACTCTTTCGGGTAGAGACGCTTGATCTCCCACAGCAGCCCGTTGCGGATAAGCAGCCCTTTTTTCTGCCGCTCGATGGCGAAGTAGCAGTGATCGGTGAGCGTGATATAGAGGCTCTCCTGCAACTTCCCCAGCCGTTCGCTGGCCAGCGCAATAATGCGATCGCAGGTGGTCATCACCTCCAGCGGGATCTGATTGAGCAGCTCACCCAGGCGGCGCACCAGATCGTCGCTTTGCAGTGCGAAGACCTTTTCAATCGCGCCCTCGTCGAGCCGATCGCCGGGACGCTTCTGAAATGCGATACCGCGCCCCATCACCACCTGCTCGCGCTGCTGCTCGTCCAGCACCACGGCGACGTTATTGTTTAATATTTTGGCGATACGCATGCCGCCCGCCGGAACCAGACCGGAAGAGAAACCGGCCTCGCCGATGTGTGACACCATCAGCGAAACAGGGCCTGATACTGGGCTTCATACTGCGGCGCATTCCACTGGCCATCGAACACCGTCAGGGTGATATAGCCTTTGTTGAGCCAGCCGGTATCGGTGTCCGACTCGTTCGGCATCAGCATCTTTTCATTGATCACCTGCTGTGCACGGCCATCTTCCAGCAGCACATAGCTGTGCTGCGCTTCGGGGAAGGATTCATTACCAATAAATTTCTCACCCTTCACCGCGCTTTTCGCCAGCGGAGGGTAGTTGATGCTCAGGCCGGAGCCGGCTGGCAGCAGCGGCTGACCGGGCTGGCGTTTTGCCTGAAGCTTATCGACCAGCGAGACCACATAATCGACCGAGTCCGGCCAGTATTTATGCGTGCTGGGCCAGCCCGCTTTTTGCTCCTCTGCCGTGAACAGGTAACCGATGCTGGCGGCAATCGCCGGGTAGCCGTAGCGCACGGCGCGCACCGCTGCGCCCACGGTGCCAGAGTTAAGCTGCGTGACGCCGGTGTTCGGGCCATCGTTGACACCGGAAATGACGAGGTCCGGCGGGTTCTCTTTCAGAATGCCGAGCAGGCCGAAATCGATGGCATCCGCAGGCGTGCCTGGGAAGCAGTAGCGTTTTTCCGCCACTTTCTTCACATCGAAGATTTTGTTGGGTTTGAAAGTGATCGCCGAGCCAATGCCGCTCTGATTGGTGGCGGGTGCCACCATCCAGACATCAAAGCCTTTGGCGGTCAGTTTTTCCTGTAAGGAGATCGTGCCGATGGAGTCGCAGCCGTCGTCGTTGACCAGTAAAATGCGCGTTGCGCGTTCAGCCGCGTGAGCGCCGGTGGAGGCAAGTGCGGTGAGCAAAAGTGCCAGTAACGTTTTATTCACGGTGAATCTCCTTATTGATTATGCAGACCAAATTTGTATTCCATGGTGATGCCGCCGCCGAGGCCATGTGAACGGTGGAAATCGCGCTTATCGTCCGTCAGCCAGGGTTTGCCTTTTACCAGCTTCCAGCTGTAGCTCGGACCAAAGCCAGCAAACAGCGATAAGCCAGAGAGAGCTTTCGGCGTCCACGCAATAAAACCGCCATACTCCCACTGATTTAATTTGACGCCCTGATATTTCGCCCCAAAACCATAATTAGCGAAAATACCTGTGGTCAATTCCGGCGAGAGAACATATTTACCGTACCAATAAATCATCTGCTCATTATCATTGACGTAATCATTGCCTTCGCCATCCGCCGGGCTATTAAATGCGCCACGGGTGTTTTTACCCATATGCCAATAAAAGTGCCCGAGGCCATTATCCAACGGCGCTTTTGTTTTTGACCAGGCGACACCTGACTCCATTGCGTAATATTGATAGCCCACCAGCGCAAAAATATGCTGCGCGCTATGCGTAAATCCACGCGCGCCTTCCCACTCTGCCAGCCCGCGATTGTAATACCAGGCACTGCGTAATAACAGAGACTCTTTTTCAGCCAGCGGCAACGCAAATTGCGCCT
Source organism: Kosakonia sp. S57 (assembly GCF_016516575.1). Classification (NCBI taxonomy): domain Bacteria; kingdom Pseudomonadati; phylum Pseudomonadota; class Gammaproteobacteria; order Enterobacterales; family Enterobacteriaceae; genus Kosakonia; species Kosakonia sp. S57. The sequence goes on from NZ_JACVUL010000002.1 coordinate 28,420, forward strand.
CTATTCCCTGGCGCAAAAGATAATTATCACTTTCGCCTGCCAGCCAGCTTACGCGGGTATTTTTATCAGGACTCCAGCTTATATCACCGGTAACAATATGATCGATGGGCTTATTAGTTTTTAAAGTATAAATGCGGCGCTTTTCCGGTTCATCACGTTCTGAAAAACGGGTGACCCAGGCGGCGCGGGCAGAGAGATCGCCAATGCCGCTCTCAAGACTTACCCCCTGCCATGAACTTGGTGCGGCCCGGCTGCGCGTGACGCTGAGCGTGCCAAACTTATAAAGCTGCTTCCAGCCCGCGTAGAGCCTGGCGTACGCATGCTCATCCTCCCATTTGAGCTTGGCGTAAAGCTGCCCAACTTTGTTGAACCCTTCCGCATGGCCGTTGTTATCGCGCAGCAGATCGCGCCCGGCAAAGTCTTTGTTCGCGTAGAGCTTGACCACGCTATACCATGAGGCATCAATACCGATAGCATCCCGGTACCAGCCGCTCTGATAATCAAGCAGCGCGCCCTGTGCCCACGCTTTCTGGTCACCAATACCGGCTTCTGAGTGCTGGTTATTAGTATTAATCATCCAGACATTTTTTAACGTGACATCGAACCGACTATTTTCAATAAAACCCTGAGTGTTGGGCAGTTCACTATTAGCAAAAGCGCAAGTACCGCTAATACCTGACAGGAACGCCAAAGGTAAGGCGAATTTAATATGTGCCATTTCTATTCCATTTTTATATTGCTGGCCGCAACTGCCGCGTTAAAAATAGTGCTAACGCGTAAGGCTCAGACAATTCCTTATAGTTATTTGCTTTACAGCTTTTATTTATGCACACCATCAAAACAAAAAAACCCAAACCCAAAATTCACAAGCGGTGAATTTGATGGTTTAGGTTTTGCCTGTTTAACAGTAACAACCCTGAGATGGTGTGGGTAAATAAATACCATCCCACATGGAAATAATCTACGAGCAATTTAGGTAAGAGCGTAAAAGTGTGACTCAGATAACGCTACGAATTGAGGCAATTACATCGTAGCGTTGCAGGATCCTATATTTCGACGCGCGCAATAGCTGCCGCAATATCCTGAGAGGTTTTGTAGGTGCGAATTTCCGCAAATAGATCGCCAGCTTCAGCGTACTCTTTGCGCAGATAGCCCAGCCACTGCTTGATACGGGCAACGTGATACAAACCGGTATCACCCTGCTTCTCAAGCCGACTGTATTTCGCCAGCAGCGCAACCACTTCAGGCCAGGGCATGCGCGGCTCGTTATATTTCACCACCCGGCTGAGGTTTGGCACATTGAGCGCGCCGCGGCCAATCATCACCGCATCACAGCCGGTCGCTGCCATGCAGGCCTGCGCACTCTGCCAGTCCCAGATTTCACCGTTGGCGATAACCGGGATCGACAGGCGCTGGCGGATCTCACCAATCGCCTGCCAGTTGATGCGCTCGGCTTTATAGCCATCCTCTTTCGTGCGGCCATGCACCGTCAGTTCGCTGGCACCCGCCTGCTCTACCGCATCGGCAATTTCAAACTGGCGGGCGGAGTTCTCCCAGCCAAGACGAATTTTCACCGTCACCGGCAGATGCGACGGCACCGCTTCGCGCATCGCCTTCGCACCGCGGTAAATCAGCTCCGGATCTTTGAGCAATGTCGCCCCACCGCCGCTGCCGTTGACCAGTTTCGACGGGCAACCGCAGTTCAGATCAACCCCCCACGAGCCGAGTTCAACCGCGCGGGCGGCATTTTCCGCCAGCCACTGCGGATATTGACCCAACAGCTGAACGCGCACTAATGTGCCGGAGGAGGTGCGGCTCTGGCGCTGCAATTCCGGGCAGATTTTATGGAAGGATTTTACCGGCAGCAGCTGATCGACCACGCGCAGAAACTCGGTGATGCAGAGATCATAATCATTAACGTCAGTCAGCAGCTCGCGCACCAGAGAATCGAGCACGCCCTCCATTGGAGCCAGTAATACACGCATAAATCACCCCGAAAAAATGAGGCGACATAGTAGCCGCTCTCCGGTAGCGAGGAAAGTGCCATTATCATCGAGCGCTGAAGGCTTAGCGCCCCTTTTTTTCACACTCTGGCCGGTTTGAACACATAATTTAACCAAATGGGATGTCTGGTATGCTCAAAATTCATGATGTGATCGGTAGCACGTTTTTAGCTTTAATTGTATGATGAATGCGTTTCAGCAAGGATTTCCACCATGAATAAATCACTGATAATCATCTGGCAGTACCTGCGAGCCTTCGCACTCATCTATGCCTGCTTATATGCGGGTATTTTTGTCGCCTCTCTGCTGCCGATCGCCATTCCAGGCAGCATTATTGGCATGCTGATTATGTTTGTCCTGCTGGCGCTGCAAATCCTGCCGGCGAAGTGGGTCAATCCCGGCTGTTTTCTGCTTATTCGCTACATGGCGCTGCTGTTTGTGCCTATTGGCGTCGGCGTTATGCAGTATTACGACGTGCTGCGCGCGCAGTTCGGCCCGATTGTGGTCTCCTGCGCGGTAAGCACGCTGGTGGTCTTTTTAGTGGTGAGCTGGAGTACCCATCTGGTACACGGCGAGCGTAAAGTGGCCGGTCGTGAGGAAACAAAAGAGTGATGGCCTATATCTGGTGGTCCCTGCCGTTAACGCTGGCGGTCTTTTTCGCTGCCCGCAAACTGGCCGCGCGCTTTAAGCTGGCGCTGCTTAACCCTTTACTTATCGCGATGGTGGTGATCATACCGCTGCTGTTGCTGACCGGTACGCCCTACGATCACTACTTCCAGGGCAGTAAAGTGCTCAACGATCTGCTGCAACCGGCAGTCGTGGCGCTGGCGTTTCCTCTTTATGAACAGCTGCACCAGATCCGCGCGCGCTGGAAATCGATTATTACCATCTGCTTTATTGGCAGCCTGGTGGCGATGATCAGCGGGACGCTTATCGCGCTGCTGATGGGGGCAACGCCGGAGATTGCCGCCTCGATATTACCGAAATCCGTTACCACGCCGATTGCGATGGCGGTGGGCGGCAGCATTGGTGGCATTCCGGCAATCAGCGCGGTGTGCGTGATTTTTGTCGGCGTGCTAGGCGCGGTCTTCGGGCACACCTTACTCAACCTGATGGGCATCAAGACCAAATCGGCACGCGGGCTGGCAATGGGTACCGCCTCGCACGCGCTGGGCACCGCGCGCAGCGCGGAGCTGGATTACCAGGAGGGCGCCTTCAGCTCGCTGGCGCTGGTGATCTGCGGGATTATCACCTCGCTTATCGCGCCGTTCCTTTTTCCGCTGCTGATTGCGCTGTGGGGTTAAAATTTGCGATGTGTCGCGCAATTCTTCAATGCGTTTCATTAGTTGCATAAATAGTGTGATTTGAATCACATATAAAAGCAAAGCAGGCCCGTACACTGTCTCTCCAATACACTGCTATGAGGCACTGCTATGCATTCCCGTTTTCACACTGCTTTTTCCGGCCTGCCGGGTGAACTTCAGACCGCGCTGGCGCCTCTGCTGGCGGATGAACACTTCCCCGCTATGCTGAGCGCGGAGCAGGTGGCAACGTTGCAAAGCGCGACACAGCTCGATGCCGATGCGCTGGCCTTCGCGCTGCTGCCCCTCGCTGCCGCCTGCGCCCGCACCGACCTCTCCCATTTTAATGTTGGCGCGATTGCCCGCGGCGTCAGCGGCAGCTGGTATTTCGGTGCCAATATGGAGTTTATCGGTGCCACCATGCAGCAGACGGTGCACGCTGAGCAGAGCGCCATCAGCCACGCCTGGCTGCGCGGTGAGACCGCACTGGAATCGGTGACTGTAAACTACACGCCGTGCGGCCACTGCCGACAGTTTATGAATGAACTCAACAGCGGGCTTTCGCTGCGCATTAATCTGCCAGGCCGCACGCCGCATACGCTCGGTGATTACCTGCCGGATGCCTTCGGGCCGAAAGATCTTGAGATTAAAACCCTGCTGATGGACGCCCAGGATCACGGTTTCGCCCCGCGCGGCGATGCGCTGACGCAGGCGGCGATTACCGCAGCCAGCCAGAGCCACTCCCCTTATACCCACTCCCCTTCCGGCGTTGCTCTGCTCTGCCACGATGGGCAGATCTTCAGCGGACGTTATGCGGAGAACGCGGCGTTTAACCCAACGCTGCCGCCGTTGCAGGGCGCGCTTAACCTGCTCAGCCTGAGCGGATTCGACTACCCGGATATTACGCGCGCCGTACTGGCGGAACGCGCTGACGCGCCGTTAACGCAGTGGGATGCAACAACGGCAACGCTGCGTGCGTTAGGTTGCGAAGCGGTTGAGCGCGTAACGCTATGATGCGCATCACTGCGGTTAAGGCCGCAGTGATGAAAAACAGCGCGATTGAGCTGCCGTTTCTTGCGCTTGCGGTGTGGGTAAAGTAGCCTGAGTGCAATTTCAATCCCTTACCGAGCCTGCTTCATGTTAAAGCGTGTTTTTTACAGCCTGATAGTCCTGATTGGTCTGCTGGTGTTAACCGCGCTGGGTCTCGATCGCTGGATGAGCTGGAAAACCGCCCCCTATATCTACGACGACCTGCAGGATCTCCCCTGGCGTCAGGTCGGCGTGGTGCTTGGCACTGCCAAATATTACCGCACCGGTGTGATCAACCAATATTACCGCTACCGCATTCAGGGTGCCCTTAACGCCTATAACAGCGGCAAGGTGAACTACCTGCTGTTGAGCGGTGATAACGCACAACAGAGCTATAACGAGCCGGTGACCATGCGCAAAGATTTGATCGCTGGCGGCGTTGATCCTGCGGATATCGTGCTCGATTACGCCGGTTTCCGCACCCTGGACTCGATTGTCCGCACCCGCAAGGTGTTTGATACCAATGACTTCATTATTATCACCCAGCGCTTCCACTGTGAACGCGCGCTGTTTATCGCCCGCCACTTAGGCATTCAGGCGCAGTGTTACGCCGTGCCGTCGCCTAAAGATATGTGGAGCGTGCGGGCGCGCGAATTTGGCGCCCGGCTCGGGACGATTGCAGATCTCTATCTGTTTAAACGTGAACCCCGTTTCCTTGGGCCTCTGGTGCCGATCCCTGCGATGCATGAAGTGCCGGAGGATGCTCAGGGCTATCCGGCAGTCACGGCCGAGCAGTTAGTTGATATGCAAAAAAAGAAGTAGCAGAGCGGATTAATTGAAGGGCACCGTACGGCCACTGCTTTTCGCCGGGCGGACAAGCGTGAAATCACGGGCAAGAAATCCCTGGTGATCGATGACGGCAGAGGCATTCCGCTCCAGCGTCCATGTGCCGTTTAGCGCATTAAACTGCATCACCTTCTCCCCTTCCGGCGTCTCCACCAGATAGTCACCCGTTTTCAGATAGCCTGCGCTGCAGGTGATGCGTGCCGGCGGGTTGTTAGCCATTCTGTACTCGATCTTGCGAAACCCGGTCTGCACCGAGCAGAAGTAGAAAAACGGCAATGACGTGACGGTGAGATCGCCGATTACAGCAATCACTTCGCCATCACGAAGCAGTTCAACATTTTTTAAAACGAAATTCACCTGACTGGTTTTTTCATGCGGTGCGTGGTCAACTCTAAAAAAAACAAAATTCATAAGCGCCCCTTGAGCTGCAATCACAACTCTCAAAGATTGTCCTTTAAGCGTATGTAGCCGCTGCGATGAAGGCCTTCAGAATCCCCTTAAATTTGATCGGTTCTTCAATAAGATGCGCGCAGAGCGGGATTTTAAAAGCACAAACAAGGCACACGACAACGCAGCGCAAGCTGCATGACACGTGCCTTTGCGGAGGTAAAAAGGGGAAACTCAGGCGACTTTTTCGTGCTCGATTTCATGCTCCGTCAGGCTGCGCTGCAAATCGTAGATCAGGCTGCGCACCATATCGGGGGTTAAGCTGAAAAACTGCGAGTCAAAAGTCGATGCACCCGGGCCATATGGCGAAGTGCTGTAACCAAATTTCACAACGATGCTCTGCTGCTTGTCTACCGCGCCCACTTGCCATCCAGTGACGGGGAATGCCGGAAAAGCGAATTCATTCTTCATCCTAATCTCCTTATAAATGTTGGGACTTAATAAAGCGTAGCAGCGACGCGGGATTTCTCCATGTCGAATAGATGAAGTTTTCTAATAGCAGAGCAATAAAAAAGCCCGCACAGGGCGGGCTTGAGAGCGGAGCAGAAAGATTACTTCTTGCGCGCGTACTTCAGGGAGTCCAGCGCCACGGCGAAGATAATGATCCCGCCCTTGATGATGTACTGCCAGTAAGGGTTGATGCCGATATAGGTCAGACCGTAGTTGATAACGGTAAAGATGATCACACCGGTCACCACGCCCAGCACGGTACCGACACCGCCGCTGAAGGAGACGCCGCCCACCACGCACGCGGCAATCGCGTCGAGTTCATACATAAAGCCGAGGTTGTTGGTCGCCGAGCCGATACGGCCCGCTTCCAGCAGCCCGCCGAAGGCGTAGAAGACGCCGGAGAGGGCATAAATCATCAGCAGGTTCAGCGCGACGTTCACACCAGACACTTTTGCCGCTTCCGGGTTGCCGCCGATAGCGAAAATGTTCTTACCGAAACGGGTTTTGTTCCACAGCACCCAGACAAACGCCACGGCGATCAGCGCGTAGAAGGTGATGTAAGAGAGGCGGAAGCTGCCGAGCGCAATAAAGCCCTGGGTAAAGGTGGAGAAGCCGCTGTCGAAGCCCGAGATCGGCGACGCGCCGACAAAGTCGTAGTACAGGGAGTTGATACCGTACACGATAATCATCGTACCCAGCGTGGTGATAAACGGCGTCACATTCAGGTAAGCGATGATAATACCGTTGATAAGGCCGATAATCGCGCCGATAACGCAGACGATCAGCACCACCACGATAATCGGCATTGTTGCCATCTCCGGGAACACCTTGTTGGCATTCTCCATCGATTGCAGCAGCGTTGCCGCCACCACTGCCGCCAGCCCGACCTGACGTCCGGCAGAGAGGTCGGTGCCCTGGGTAACAATCAGGCCCGCGACGCCGAGTGCGATAATAATACGCACCGAAGACTGGGTCAGAATATTACTTAAGTTCAGCAGGCTTAAGAACGTAGGGTCCTGGAAAATAATAATGGCCAGCAACACTAAAAGAACGACGTAAATACCGCCATCTTTCAGATAATTGAGAAAAGTCTTTTTATTTAACGCACTCATGAGGAGCCCCTGATCTTAAAGGTGCAAAGACGCAAGACGGAGAATTTCGTTTTGCGTTGTCGTTTTAGTATCAACAATTCCAGCAACGAGGCCATTGCTCATTACCAGAATACGGTCAGTGATGCCTAACAACTCAGGCATTTCAGAGGAGATAATAATGATCCCCTTCTCTCTTTTCGCCAGCTCAGCAATCAGCTGATAAATTTCAAACTTCGCACCCACGTCAATACCGCGCGTCGGTTCATCAAGCATCAAAATTTCCGGCTGGGTTAACAACCAGCGTCCAATAATCACTTTCTGCTGATTACCGCCGGAAAGGGAACCAATTTGCGTACGGTGGCCAGGCGTTTTTACCCGCATCGAGTCAATAACCCATTGGGTATCGCTCTTCATGCGGCTGTTATCCAGCAAGCCCACTTTGTTACGGTAGTTCTGGATATTGGAGATTAATGAGTTAAATCCAATATCTAAATAGGCATAAATACCCGTCGAGCGACGCTCTTCGGTGACCAGGGCAAAGCCGTTATTAATGGCTTCATTGGCGGTATGGTTATTAATCGCCTTACCGTGCAGCTTAATGGTACCGCCCGATTTTTCACGGATACCAAACAGCGTCTCCACGATATCGGTACGTTTAGCACCCACCAGCCCGGCAATCCCGAGAATTTCGCCCTTACGCAGATCAAAGCTCACATCACGGATCGACGGCTGACGCAGAGAGGTGAGATTACGCACCTCCAGAATGGTCTCGCCCGGCGTGTTGTGCTTGTCCGGGAAGCGCTGGTTCAGGGAGCGACCGACCATCATGGCGATGATCTTATCCATATCCAACCCTTCCAGCGGCTGGGTAGCGATCCACTGACCGTCGCGCAGAACGGTAATCTCATCGCACAGCTGGAATATCTCTTCCATCTTGTGCGAGATATAAACAATGCCGCAGCCACGCTCTTTCAGCTTGCGGATAATTTTAAACAGATGGTTGACCTCTTTTTCGGTCAGCGATGAGGTCGGCTCATCCATAATGACGATTTTGGCGTCATAGGAGAATGCCTTCGCAATTTCGATCATCTGCATCTGGGAAACGGATAATGTCCCGACACGCGCACGGGGATCGATATCAATATCCAGCTCATCGAAGATGGCTTTCGTGTCGTGGTACATCTTATCCTGATCGACAAACACGCCTTTGGTCGGGTAACGCCCGAGCCACATGTTATCCATCACCGAACGTTGTAATACCAGGTTCAACTCCTGGTGCACCATCGAAATACCGTTTTCCAGCGCCTCTTTGGCGGAGTGGAAATCGATCTCTTTACCCTGAAATAGAATGCTGCCGGAATCTTTTTGGTAGATCCCAAAAAGGCATTTTAATAATGTCGATTTACCCGCACCGTTTTCACCCATCAATGCATGAATAGAGTGAGGACGGACTTTTAAATTGACATTATCGAGCGCCTTTACGCCGGGAAAGGACTTGTTGATATTGCTCATTTCCAACAAGAATTCACCTGACGACTGAGTATTATTGCTGACCATAATTCTACCTTGTTGGCCTGGCATATCATTTTTATAAAAGGGCGTATTAAACAATACGCCCAGTGAGAACGGTCGAACTAAATCTTATTTACCGGTAATTTGCGCCAGGTTGTCTTTATCAACACCGACGTAAGGAATACGGACAATCTTGTTCTCAATTTTCCAGGTGGTGCCATCTGCCGCGCCTTTGCCATCAGCAAGGTTTTTCGCCAGATCGAAGGTCGCTTTCGCCTGGTTGTTGGCATCGTTCAGCACGGTACCGGCCATCGCGCCCGATTTCACCAGCGCCAGTGCTTCTGGCAGTGCATCGACGCCAAATACCGGAATGGCGGATTTGTTGTGGGCTTTCAGCGCTTCAACCGCACCCATTGCCATCGCATCGTTGTTGGCAATCACCACTTCGATTTTGTTGGCGTTCGGGCCAGAGAGCCACGCATCCATTTTGTCTTTCGCCTGGGCGGTGTCCCACATTGCAGTATCTAATGCCAGCTGCTGGGTTTTGATGCCTTTATCGTTCAGTTCTTTAATCACGTAGGTGGTACGCGCTTCAGCATCCGGGTGGCCCGGCTCGCCTTTCAGCAGTACGAACTGAATCTGCCCATCTTTGTTCAGATCCCAGCCTGGGTTTGCCACCCAGTGTTTGGCAATCAGGTCGCCCTGAATCACGCCGGACTCTTTGGAGTCGGTGCCGACGTAGTAAGCTTTGTCATAGCTATCCAGCGCTTTGCGGGAAGGCTCTTTGTTGAAGAAGACGATAGGCACATTCTGGCCGCGCGCTTTCTCAATCACCGTACCCGCCGCAGCCGGGTCAACCAGGTTGATGGCAAGGGCTTTAACCCCTTTTGCCAGCAGGACGTCGATCTGATCATTCTGTTTGGATTGGTCGTTCTGGGAGTCGTTCATCAGCAGCTGCACATCCGGTGCTGCTTTACCGTCTTTCTCAATCGCCTTACGCACAACGGACATGAAGTTGTCGTCATATTTATAGATGGTCACACCAATACGGGTATCCGCTGCGTGTGCGGCTGCGCCAAACAGCATGCTTGCCATGACAGCAGACAGAGTCAACACCTTCTTATTCATGGTATCTCCGGTTTTATTATATGCAGGGTAGTGCTAGTGAATAGTGCTCGGCGGGTCAGTATGTTAAGAAGAGGTTACTGACACCCGACGTCCACGCTAAAAAAATTCAATCGTCCGTGTTCGGTAACGCTCCAGAAGATCGCTTTATCCGATGCTTTTACGTGAACGTTTCATTAAAAATGAATACTCACCGTTACATCGTGTTTCAGCTTCCAAAACGCTGACATCATAGTCAGCGCCTTGTTAAGATACTGTGAATTTACTCACAGATTGAAAACGGTTACATCGCGACGCATTACGAGTTAGTGATCGGCGCCACACTTTGTCGCAACGCCACGGAATGACGGCGTACCAGCGTCGGCATAAAGCAGTGTGCCGCCTGCGGATCGAGCTTGCCCGCCGCCCCCTGTAGCGCCAGCTCCGTAGCCAGCCGCGCCATTGACGCCACCGGGTAGCGCACGGTGGTTAATTGCGGATCGGTGTAACGGGCAATGGGAATATCATCGAAACCAATCAGCGACAAATGCTGTGGCACCGCAATGCCGTTATCTTTCAGCGCCGTCAGCGCACCCGCTGCCATGCTGTCGTTGTAGGCAAAAACGGCGGTCAATTGCAGATTGCGCCCCAGCAGTTCTACCATCGCCGCCTCCCCGCCCTGCATATCCGGCGAACCGGTGCCAACCCAGCTGTCCGGCGCGGCAATGCCCTGCTCTTCCAGCGCGCGGAACCACCCTTCGCGGCGCGAATCGTTATCTTCAATCTGATGGCTGGAGGCGAGGTAGCCGATGCGTTGATGACCGTTATTCAGCAGCATGCGCGTCGCCATCACTGCCCCGCTGACGTTATCAAGGCAGACGCAGCGGTGGGCGTAACCGGGCACTACGCGGTTGATCAGCACCATGCCGGGGATCTGCTCCATAAAGCCCGTCAGCTCTTCATCGCTGAGCGCTTTTGAGTGCACAATCAGGGCGTTACAGCGCTGACGTATCAACACCTCAATGGCGTGGCGCTCTTTTTCCGCCTCATGGTAGCTGTTGCCAATCAGCACATACTTTTGATGTTCCTGCGCGACGGTATCCACCGCTTTGACCAGCGCACCGAAGAAGGCGTCGGAGACATCCATTACGATCACGCCGATGGTGTCACTCACCTGCGTCGCCAGCGCCTGGGCGTTGGCGTTGGGGCGATAACCGAGCTGGGCAACCGCCTGCATCACGGTTTCGCGCGTCTCCTGGCTGACCAGGGCGCTGTTGTTGAGTACGCGGGAAACCGTCGCGACGGAGACGTTCGCATGACGGGCAACGTCACGAATGGTGATCATTATTTCCCACCTTGTCTGAATGGCGGCACGTCACAGGCACCCCCTGGGTAAAGTAAGGAGGCTATTCTGGCAGTCGCGGTGGCTTTGCTACGTGAGAGGCATCACATCAATGGAAACGGTTACATCGCATTTGTTAACGATTGTGATCCAGATCGTTATCTGCTTGTAGGCGGTAATGCGCTGCCCGCCGCACGGGCGGTGAGTTGTCGCCACAGCCATTCGACGGGGCCCTGACGAAAACGCCTGAGCCAGAGCACGGAGAGGAGGATGTTAACCGCCCAGACGGCGGGGACGATCGCCAGCAGTTGCAGGCGGTCAAAGCGCATAAACAGACCGAAGTGGTTAAACAGCGTGGTGCAGATCAGGGTCTGCAACAGATAGTTAGTGAGCGCCATACGCCCGACGCAGGCGATTGCGCTCACCAGTTTACTGGCGCAAATTTGCGGCCAGAAGCCCCACGCCAGCGCCGCATAGCCGATGGCCTGCACTGGCGCGCTCAGCTCGCGCGGGGCCTGCAAAAAGAAGGCGCACCAGCGGTAAGACCAGCCGAGCTGCCACTGGGCGACAATGGCGGGAATATTCACTGCCATTCCCGTCACCACCAGCACGGCGCCGACGCGCCGGTAGTGGCGCAGCGGGAACTGCCCTCTCATCCAGCCGCTGCGCATGAGTGCAGCACCAATCAACATCAGCCCGGCCAGCTGCCAGCCATACTGCACGCCGAGCGCCAGCAAGGCGTTTGACAAGAGATCGCTGCGGTTACTCAGCCCCTCCACCAGCGTGCCGCTGGTGCGCCACCAGGCTTCATACTGCACATTGGCGGCATCGGGCAGCCAGGAGCGGTTTGGCGTGGTACCGGAGATCGCCCCCAGCAGCAGCAACACGACAATGCCGATGAGATAGAGCACTACGCCGGTATGAAACATCGCTTTCACGCTCTGCGCATCGCGAATCATTCGCCAGCCGATAAGCCCTACCAGGCCATAAGCCAGCAGAATATCGCCTTCCCAGAAGAAGAGTGCGTGAATGAAACCGAGCAGCACCAGCAGCGTCAGGCGCGACTGGATCCAGCGCTTGCCGCGTGGCAGCAGCATCTGCAACCCCGCACCAAAGAGAATGGCGAACAGCGAGAGAAATTTTACCTGCGCAAAAAGGTCGAGCAGCGCCCAGGTCCAGGCATCATGCAGGGTGATGTCGCCATACCAGGCGGGATTAAGATAGGCCGCCTTCGGCAGACCAAAGGCGGTGATATTGAGCAGCAGAATGCCGAGAATGGCGAGGCCACGGATAAAATCGAGCGTGACGCTCCTTCCCATGTCGGCGGCTCCTGCAATCAGTTAGTGTGGCGAACGGCGCGCAGGAACTCCTGGCGAGTGTTCTGGCTCGACTTAAACAGGCCACCGAGTGAGGTGGTAGTGGTGGCGCTGGTGGCATCGCGAATGCCGCGCGCTTTCACACAATAATGGACCGCATCAATCGATACCGCGACATTGTTGGTGCCAAGCAGGGTTTGCAGCGCGGTGAGGATCTGCTGGGTCAGGCGTTCCTGAACCTGCGGGCGCTGGGCGAAGAACTGCACAATGCGGTTGATTTTCGACAGGCCAATCACCGACTCTTTCGGGATGTAAGCCACGGTCGCTTTACCGTCGATAGTGACAAAGTGGTGTTCGCAGGTGCTGGTAAGCGTGATGTCGCGCACGGTCACCATCTCATCGACCTTCATCTTATTTTCAATGACGGTGATTTTCGGGAAATTGGCGTAATCAAGACCGGAGAAGATCTCATCGACATACATTTTGGCGATGCGATGCGGCGTTTCCATCAGGCTGTCATCATTCAGATCGAGATTGAGCAGCTGCATGATCTCGGTCATATGGCCGGCGATAAGGCGTTTACGGGATTCATTATCCATTTGCACCGGGGGGCGCAGCGGGGTTTCCAGACCACGGGCAACCAGCGCCTCGTGCACCAGCGCCGCTTCTTTACTGAGTGATGACATATTTTCTTCTTCTCCTGCAGGTATGGCGTGCTTCGCGTGTTGCGGCGAAGTGAGGCAACATTGTGCGTGAGGTCGCGCACATAATCCAGCCCGCCGGGGATAATTATTGAAATTGCCGCTGCCTTTCAGGCGCGACGTTTCCACACCAGAACACCGCCAATCACCAGCGCAACCGCCGCGATACCGAGCGCCGGCTCAAGGCGTCCGGTAAGCCAGGTCGAGAGCGCGGAGGTCATCGGGCCGACCAGTTGCCCGACGGCATAGCCGGTGGTGAGCAGCCCCGCCATATAACGCGCGTGATAGGGTGCCAGCTCGCGACCATAGAGCAGTGAAAGCTGCACCGCACAGAGAAAACCGCCGCCGACCAGCACCGCGCCGCACACCAGACCGCTCAACCCCGGCAGAAGCCAGGCCGCCAGCACGCCGGCGCCCTGCAACCAGAGGACTATCGCCAGCCGCTGATGGCTCTGCCCGCAGTGGCGCAGCAGAATACTAAGGCCAATGCCGATCACCGCCGCGAGGCCAAAAACCGGCCAGACAAACTGGGCAAACAGGCTGCCGGGAAAGCGCAGCGCCGCCATCTGCGACAAAAAGGTGGCGGGCAGAATATAGCCAAACCCGGCCAGGCTATAGCTCCAGACCAGCCGTTTCAGATCGGTGGTCAGGTGCAGAGGCTGCGTCTTCGCCTCCGGGCGGTGCCACTCACCGGGCTTCGGCAAGTAGCGGGCAATCAGCGCCACCAGCAGCAGCGCCAGCACGCCATACACTTGCCAGGCTGACGCAGCGCTTAAGCCTTTGGCCTGAATCGCTACCGCCAGCAACCCGCTTAACGCGATGCCCGCGCCCGGCCCGGCAAACACCGCCGCGCTGAGGCCCGGCTTTCCGGCATGGGCCAGCCGCTCATTGGTCCAGGCGGCAATCAATACCATTCCCCAGCCGCTCATCGCGCCGATAATCAGCCGAATTGCGCCATGCAGCAGCGCGTTGTCTGCCAGCGCAGAGAGGAAAGTGAGCAGCACCGCGCCGCCAATGCCAAGCCACAGGCGCACTTCGATATGCCGCTTCGCGCGCATCGCATCCCAGGCACCGAGCAGATAACCCAGGTAGTTAATGGCTGCCACCAGCCCGGCGCTGGTGAGGGTGAGCTGGCCGTCGCGGATCATCAACGGCACCTGCGGCGTAAAGGCAAAGCGGCCAATACCCATCACCACCACCAGCACGATAAAACCGCACAGCGCGACGCGTAGCGCCATCCCAGCCCCCAAATGTTAATGTAAAGTTATGTTTATAATGCAGTATGTTGCGCAAGTGCGGAAGTGAAAGTTACTCACAGCGGCGTGAATTATCTGTATTATGCAGGGTTATCACTCTGTTTATCTCTGTGAAACCTGAGGAGCCCCGCATGGAATTGCTCGAAGAGCACCGCTGTTTTGAAGGCTGGCAGCAGCGCTGGCGTCACGACTCCAGCGTCCTGAACTGCGCCATGACGTTCAGCATCTTTTTACCGCCGCAGCGTAGCGATGCGCGCCCGCCGGTGCTTTACTGGCTCTCCGGCCTGACCTGCAATGATGAGAATTTCACCACCAAAGCCGGGGCGCAGCGCGTCGCCTCTGAGCTGGGCATTGTGCTGGTGATGCCGGACACCAGCCCGCGCGGCGATGAGGTGGCTGACGCCGACAGCTACGATCTGGGTAAAGGGGCCGGCTTCTATCTCAACGCCACGCAGCAGCCGTGGGCCGCGCACTACCGAATGTTTGATTATCTGCGCGACGAACTCCCGGCCCTTATCCAGAGCGAGTTTAACGTCAGCACCCAGGCGGCAATCAGCGGTCACTCAATGGGCGGCCACGGCGCGCTGATAATGGCGCTGAAAAACCCGGGCCGTTACACCAGCGTCTCGGCCTTTGCGCCGATTGTGAACCCGTTACAGGTGCCGTGGGGGCAGAAAGCCTTTACTGCCTATTTAGGTGAGGATGCCAGCCAGTGGCGCGAGTGGGACAGCTGTGCGCTGATGCTGGAAAGCGGCGAAGGTGACGCCATTCCGACCCTTATCGATCAGGGGGACAGCGATCAGTTCCTCGCCGATCAGCTCCAGCCAGCGCGGCTGGCAGAAGTGGCGCGGCAGAAAAGCTGGCCGCTGACCCTGCGCATTCAGCCGGGGTACGATCACAGCTACTTCTTTATCGCCTCGTTTATTGAAGATCATCTGCGCTTCCATGCGCAGCACCTCTTCCGCTAAGTATTTCCCCGGCGTTTTCGCGCCGGGATCTCTCATCAGAAGCGGTAATCAATCGCCGCAAAGTAGCGACGTCCATCTTCGTTAAAGCTGTAGTCATCCCGGCTAAGATCTTTATCGCCGAGGTTAAGCACGCCCGCGCGCAGTTTGACGTTTTTCGTCGCCTGCCACGCACCGCCCGCATTCCAGATAACATATCCGCCCGGCGTTGCGCCCTGTGAAACCGAGCGTTTCTCGCCGCTGTAGTTCGCCGAGACATAGAACGACCACGCGTCGTTAGCCTGCCAGTCCAGCGTACCGTTAGCGGTGTGGAACGGCAGATCCTGCAACGGCTTATTGCCGCCGCCGCTCAGATTGCGCCCGTCGTTATAGGTGTAATTCAGCGTTAGTTTCCACGCCTCATCGAACGGGATTTTCACCTCCATCTCGACGCCCTGAATCCGCGCTTTATCAACGTTGTAGTAGCGGAACACCGGTACCCGCGCCCCACGAGCGTTACGCTCAAAGCCGACAAAGTTCGGATAGCCCGGCGCTTCGGTCAGGCTGGCAGTACGGCTGATATTGATCATATCCTCAATATTGTTCTGGAAGGCAGTAACGCTCCCCTGCACGCCCTCCAGCCAGCCCTCTTCGCCGCTGTAGTAAAGCCCCAGTTCGAAGCTTTCGCTGGTTTCCGGTTTTAGCTCCGGGCTGCCGACAATCCGGCAACTGCCGCGACAGGAGTTGCTCGCCCAGTCGGGGCTTAGCTGCAACAGCGACGGCGCTTTAAAGGCCGTTGCCCAGCCCCCTTTCACCGTGATGGTATCGGTAGCACTCCACACCAGGTAGGCGCGTGGGCTCCAGTGATCGCCATAGGTTTCATGGTCATCCATGCGCAGGCCGGTGGTCAGCGCCAGCGGTTCAATAATCCGCCACTCATCTTCAATAAACAGCGCGTACTGGCTGGAGGAGGTTTTACTGCTGTTACCGCCGGTCAGGTTAATGGGATCGCTGAGTTTGTCATGACGCCATTCACCACCCAGCGTCACTAATTGATTGATCTCACCGAGCGGCAGCACCACTTTGCCATCCACGGTATTACTTTCTGAACGGATGGCGCTGGCGTTGCCGGGGTTTTTGTTATCGATCTTCTCGCCATAGAAGCGCAGCTCGCTATTGGCGCTGCCCCAGCGCCCGTTGTGCGCCAGCGAGTAGTTCTGGCGATCGAGGCGGTTTTTATTCAGTGAATCAGAGTTGCGATCCTGGCGGTCATAACCGTAACCAGCGGTAAAGTCGTGATCTTTGGTTGGCGTCCAGGCCAGTTCAACATTGCCATCGCGGCTGGTAAAGCCCTCGATGCGCGGCGACTCACCGCTGGCGGCGGTTTGCGAGGCCTGCTGCCGATCTTTTTCGCGCTTCGCCACGCCGCCAAAGGCCTTCAGCCCGAGCACGCCGTCAATCAGTGGCCCGCTGGTGTAGAACTGGCCATTTTGCGTATCGCCGCGATCGCGGTGCGCCTGAATGGTGGTATCCGCGGTGATTGAGCCGCTCCAGCGCTGGCCGATTTTTTTGGTGATGATATTCACCACGCCGCCGAGGGCGTCGGAGCCATATAGCGACGACATCGGGCCACGCACCACTTCAATGCGCTCAATCGCTTCTACCGGGATCCAGTTGAGGTCAAAATCGTTGTGGCGGAAGACGGCATTGCGCGAGTTGACGCGCTTGCCATCAATCAGGATCAGGGTGTAGCTGCTGTTCAGCCCGCGCAGGCTGACACCTTTGCGGTTATCCCCTCTGCACGCCGGGCACCTCTTTCAGCACATCTTTCAGGTTTTGCACCGGCCTGCGCTGTAAATCCTGCTGCGTGATGACACTGATGCTGGCGGGCGCATCTTTCAGGTTCTGCTCGCTGGCCGAAGCGGTCACCACCAGCGTTTCACCCTCCCCTGCGGCGGCCATCACCGGTAGCGCCAGCGTTAACGCGGACGCACAGAGGCCTCCCCGCATAATGGGATTCAAGGTAAACATTCCGTAACTCCATGAGGTCTGAAAAAGATTGAAAAATTTGCTCACGTATTGCAAAACCGCGCACCGTTACATTGACGGCAGCGTTATAGATTGTGGAAACATCAGGCGCATGAATCCCGCCGGGTTCCTTTTTTTTTCAGACGCTTACCTTAGTGCAAACGAGAATGATTATCAATTTCACAAACTTAAAGTTATGTAAAGGAGGGCGGGTAAATGGGAGGAGAAAGTGATAAAAAAACGCCCTCTGGGCAGAGGGCGTGAAAGAGGTCGTTATTTGGTAAAGCGTTCCGGGAACTCCATCTCGCTGTAGCGCACAAAGCGCGTCCCTTTGCTGAACTTGTAGCCCAGCCAGATCACCAGGAAGAGCGGAATGCCGATATAGGTCGCCGTCACTGCGCCCCAGTCGATAGCGTCTTCGAGGAAGGCCTGGTAGTTCTGCCCAAGGGTAATAATCAGGCAGAGCACAAAGGCGAAGATCGGACCAATCGGGAAGAATCCGGAGCGGTACGGCAGGTTATCCAGCGAATGGCCCTGCGCAACATAACCGCGGCGGAAACGGTAGTGGCTGATGGCAATGCCCAGCCAGGCGATAAAGCCCGTCATGCCGGAGGTGTTAAGCAGCCACAGGTAAACGGTCTGGTTGCCAAACATCGAGGTCAGGAAGCAGAGACCGGCAATCACCGTGGTGGCATACAGCGCATTGCGCGGCACGCCGCCTTTCGACAGTTTGGCGAAGATGCGCGGCGCTTTGCCATCGCAGGCCAGCGTGTAGAGCATACGGGTGGAGGCATACATCCCCGAGTTGCCTGCCGAGAGTACCGCCGTCAGGATCACCGCATTCATCACCGCCGCCGCTGAGAGCAGACCGGCGTGTTCAAACACCAGCGTGAACGGGCTGACGCTGATATCTTTCACGTCGTTACGCAGCAGGCTTGGATCGGTATAGGGAATGATCAGGCTGATAATCAAAATCGCGAAGACGTAGAAGAGCAGGATTCGCCAGAAGACCTGACGCACCGCGCGCGGAATGTTCTTCTCCGGATCTTCGGATTCACCAGCCGCGATACCGATAAGCTCGGTGCCCTGGAAGGAGAAGCCAACAATCATCGCCACGCCAATCATCGCCGAGAAACCGCCGGCAAACGGCGCGTCGCCGATGCTCCAGTTACTCCAGCCCGCCGGTTTTTCCCCCTGGAAAATGCCGACAATCATCATCACGCCGACGATGATAAAGATGATCACCGTGGTCACTTTGATCAGCGAAAACCAGTATTCCGCCTCGCCAAAACCTTTCACCGAGATGTAGTTAAGCAGGAAGATGACGACCAGGAAGAGCGCGCTCCAGATCCAGCCCGGCGTATCCGGGAACCACCAGGTCATCACCAGCTGGGAAGCCACCAGGTCAACGGCGATGGTTACCGCCCAGTTGTACCAGTAGTTCCAGCCGAGGGCGAAGCCGAAGCCCTCTTCGACATATTTCTGCCCGTAGGTCGAAAAGGAGCCGGAAACCGGCATAAAGGCGGCAAGTTCGCCAAGGCTGGTCATCAGGAAATAGACCATCAGGCCAATCAGCATATAGGAGAGCAGCGCGCCGCCCGGCCCCGCTGAGGAGATGGTCGCCCCGGAGGCGACGAAAAGACCGGTCCCGATGGAGCCGCCAATTGCGATCATCGTCAGATGACGCGCTTTCAGTGCACGACGAAGCGTGGTCGCTTCTGTGGTTTTTGTTTCGGAAACCATAAGAAAAAGCTATCCATCCAAAAAATGAGGCGCGATTGTAGCAGACGAAACGCGGCCCTTCCGGTGGAAAAGGTCTCTTATTAGAGACCTTCATAATTGGCCGCGAATTATAAGTAAAGCAGTGAATGGAGGATGTTGCGAGGCGAAAACGCGCGGTCAGGCGAGACCGCGTACCGAAGCGATAAACTGCTGTAACTCAGGCGTGCGCGGCTGGCTGAAGAAGGTTTTACTTGCCCCCTGCTCCCACACTTTGCCCTGATGCATGAACACCACCCGATCGCCCACTTCGCGGGCGAAATTCATCTCATGGGTGACCAGAATCAGCGTCATCCCTTCTGCGGCAAGCTTTTCGAGCACCCGCAGCACTTCGCCGACCAGTTCGGGATCGAGCGCGGAGGTGATCTCATCGCAGAGCAACACTTTCGGCTTCATCGCCAGCGCGCGGGCAATGGCAACGCGCTGCTGCTGACCGCCGGAGAGGCTCGACGGCGCGTAATCGATGCGATCGCCAAGCCCGACTTTCTCCAGCATCTCCACCGCCAGCTCGCGGCAGGCTTCAGCCGGCATTTTCAGCACCCGGCGCGGTGCCAGCATCACATTTTCCAGCGCCGTCATGTGGGGAAAGAGGTTGAAGCTCTGAAACACCATCCCGACGGATCGGCTAATCTCCCGCGCCTGCGATTCACGGTCGGTCACCGTCATACCGCCGAGTTTGATGCTGCCATCTTGGTAGCCCTCAAGCCCGTTCATGCAGCGCAACAGCGTGCTTTTGCCCGAGCCGCTGCGCCCGATAATCGACACCACTTCGCCCATCTCAATATCCAGGCTTACGCCCTTCAGCACATGGTTGTCGCCATAATATTTCTGAACATCATTAATGGTGATGAGCGGCATGGAACTTTTTCTCCAGATAGCGGCTGTAGCGCGACAGCGGATAACACAGCAGGAAGTAGCCCGCGGCGACGAGGCCGAAGACCTTAAATGGCGCAAAGGTGACGTTATTCAGCATGGTGCCCGCCTTGGTCAGCTCGACAAAACCGATAATTGACGCCAGCGCCGTGCCCTTCACCACCTGCACGGAAAACCCCACCGTCGGCGCAATGGCAATGCGGATCGCCTGCGGGGCGATAACGCGAAACAGCGTCTGACCAAAGCTCAGCCCGAGACAGCGGCTGGCTTCCCACTGCCCTTTCGGCAGGGCGCGAATCGATCCGTACCAGATATCGAGCAGAAAGGCGCTGGTGAACAGCGTTAAAGCAAGCGTGGCGGCAGTCCAGGCGCTGACATCAATACCGAACAGCCCGAGGCCAAAAAAGGCGAGGAACAGCTGCATCAGCAGCGGCGTGCCCTGAAACAGCGCGGCATAGGCGCTGACAAAACGCTGCGGCCAGCGCCAGCGGCCAAGCCGTACCATCAGCAGCGGCAGGGTGACCAGCGTGCCGCAGAAAAAGGCAATCAGCGAGAGCAGCACCGTCCAGCGGGCGGCCAGCAGCAGGTTGCGCACAATATCCCAGTCGGTAAAAGTACTCATCATGCTCTGCTCCCTAACCATTTGCGCCCAATCGCCAGCAGCGCCTGGCGCATCAGCAACGAGAGCGCGAGGTAAATCAGCGTGGTGACGAAATAGACTTCAAAACTTAAGAAGGTGCGCGACTGAATAAGGTTCGCCATAAACGTCAGCTCCTCATAAGAGACCTGCGAAACTACCGACGAACCGAGCATTACCATCACGCACTGGCTGACCAGCGCCGGGTAGATCCGCGCCAGTGCGGGCGGCAACACCACGCGCAGGAAGGTCTGAACCTTTGTCATGCCAAGTACGCGCGCCGCTTCCCACTGCCCTTTTGGCGTCACCTGAATGCCCGCGCGGATAATCTCCGTGCTGTAGGCGCCAAGGTTAATCAGCATGGCGATCAGCGCCGCCTGCCCGGCGGTGAGCTTCAGCCCCAGCCCCGGCAAACCAAAAACAATAAAGAAGAGCTGCACGACAAACGGCGTATTGCGGATCACCTCAACATAGATCCCCCACAGCGTGCGCAGCACGCCCGGTTTGCCGCTGCGCAGCGCCGCGCCGAGGATGCCAAGCGCGACGCCACCTACCGTTGCCAGCAGCGTCAGGGTGATGGTTGTCCACAATCCGGCCAGCAGTTCCGGCCAGAAGGGCCAGAGCGCGGCGAAATCAAGCGTCACCGTCATCGCTTATGCACCAAAGTTCGCGGGCAGCGGCGCCCGCATCCACTTCTGCGAGAAGTTGTTCAGCGTGCCCTCTTTCTGCGCCTGATCGACCAGCTTATCGACCTCGGCCTTCAGCGCCGGCTGGTTTTTCATCAAGCCGATAAAACAGGGAGAGTCCTTGAGCATAAATTTGCTCACCGGCGCGTGTTGCGGGTTCTGGCGGGCAATGGCCGCCACTACCACGTTGCCCGTGGCAAGGAAGGCAACCTGGCCGGAGAGATAGGCCGAGAGCGTGGTGTTGTTATCTTCATAACGCTTCACCTGGGCATCTTTTGGCGCGATATCACTCAGCACCATATCCTCCACCGCGCCGCGCGTGACGCCGATGGTTTTGCCGCTCAGGGCTTTCGCATCGGCAAGGGTTGCGTCTTTCGGACCAAAGACGCCGAGGAAGAACGGCGCATAGGCACGGCTAAAATCGATTACCCGCTCGCGCTCGGCGTTTTTACCGAGGCTTGAGATCACCAGGTCAACTTTATTGGTTTGCAGGTAGGGCACGCGGTTTGCGCTGGTGACCGGCACCAGTTGCAGCTTCACCTTCATCCCTTTCGCCAGATAGGTGGCCATGTCGATATCGTAGCCCTGCGGCTGCAAATCGGTGCCTACTGAGCCAAACGGCGGGAAATCCTGCGGGACGGCCACGCGCAGCACGCCGCGCTGTTGAATATCCTGCAACTGATCCGCCAGCGCCTGGGCGGAATAGATCATCATTACTGCTGCACTGGCCGTCGCCATCATCCACTTTTTCATCTCAACACCTCATCGCCCATGAAACAAAAGATTCTTTGAATCACTTTTTGCAACTAATGTGCCAACGAAGCCAGTGCCTGATTCAGCGGGAGTGCAGGGAAACGTGAGGAGGCCTGCACCCCTAAAACGGTGCAGGTGCCTGCTGATGGTGCAATCAGATATCGCAGTAGCGGATAAAGCGGGTCAACGCGCTGGAGAGATGTTTCTGGCGGTGATGAATGCGCCACAGGGTGCGCACCAGGCGAGGTAACGGCAGCGGGACTTCCATCAGCGTGCCGGTTTCCAGCTGTTCGGCAATCACCCGGCGCGACAGGCAGCTGATGCCCAGCCCGTGGCGTACCGCATGCTTGATCGCTTCGGAATTGCCAAGCTCCATGCCTAGCTGAAACTGCGGCAGGTGTGAGAGCAGTAGATAGTCGACGATTTCGCGGGTACCGGAGCCGCGTTCGCGCAGTATCCACGGTGCAGCGGCAAGGGCTTCCAGCGTCACCTCACGTTGCAACAACGCCGACGAGGGCGGCGCAAACACCACCAGTTCATCCTCCAGCCAGGGTTCAGCAATGATCTCCGCCGCATGGCACGGCCCTTCGATAAGCCCGATATCAACACGAAAATCGGCCACGGCGGTGATCACATCCTGGCTATTGCCGACGCTTAACTCCAGCGGCAGCTCGGGAAAATCACGCCGGTAATGGGCGATCACCTCCGGCAGAATGTAGTTACCGATGGTGCTGCTGGCGAAGACGCGGATGGCACCGTTGGCCTCGCGAAACAGCTGTTCGATTTCGCTTGCCTGCTCCAGCGCCGCCAGCGCGCGCGGGTAGAGCAGCCGCCCGTGCTCATTGACCACCAGCCGTTTGCCGACGCGATCAAACAATTGCACGCCAAGCTGCCCCTCCAGATCCGTCAGCGCGGCGCTCACCGCTGATTGCGACAGCGCCAGACGCTGGGAGGCCTGGGTGGTGGAGCCGCTTTTCAGCACTTCCGCGAACACTTCAAGCTGGCGCAGGGTTATGTGCATAGGGAGTCACTTACCACTTATAAAGATTAATTATAAATATATAATCAATTTTACCTTTAAGCCAGCGCGCCGTACCCTTTTCAGCAACAAGAGGAGAAGGCTATGACCGACATCACATTACACTCTCATCACTCTCGCGTCTGGCGCGTTATGCCCGGCCTGCTGCTGAGCGGCGCGATTACCGCAGCCGCGCTGTGGCTGGGTTCCCTGCCCGCCGTTGCTGGCCTTGGCCTGAGCGCGTTAACGCTGGCGATCCTGCTCGGTATGGTGCTGGGCAATACGCTCTACCCGGCGCTGCATCGCCACTGCGACAGCGGCGTGCTGTTTGCCAAACAGCACCTGCTCCGGCTCGGCATTATTCTTTATGGCTTTCGTTTGACCTTTTCCCAGATTGCTGACGTCGGCGTCAGCGGCGTGCTGATCGATGTGCTGACCCTCTCCAGCACCTTTATGCTGGCCTGTTTTCTTGGGCAAAAAGTTTTCGGGCTGGATAAAAAAACCAGCTGGCTGATTGGCGCGGGTAGCAGTATCTGCGGTGCGGCGGCGGTGCTGGCAACGGAGCCGGTAGTAAAAGCGGAGGCGAGCAAAGTGACCGTTGCCATCGCCACGGTAGTGATTTTCGGCACGCTGGCGATCTTTATCTATCCGGCGCTATGGCCGCTGCTTGCGCCGTGGTTCAGCCCACAAACCTATGGCATCTGGATTGGATCGACGGTGCATGAAGTGGCGCAAGTGGTCGCCGCCGGTCACGCCGTCAGCCCGGAGGCAGAGAATGCGGCGGTGATTGCCAAAATGCTGCGCGTGATGATGCTGGCTCCCTTTTTACTGCTGCTGGCTGCGCGGGTGAAACAGCTCAGTCCGCAAGAGGGTAACGAGAAGAGTAAGGTGACGATCCCGTGGTTTGCCTTAGGCTTTGTGGCGGTGGCGGTATTTAACTCCTTTCACCTGTTGCCGCCCGCAGCGGTGAATACGCTTAACACGCTGGATACGCTGCTGCTGGCAATGGCCATGGCGGCGCTGGGCGTGACTACTCATATCAGTGCACTGAAAAACGCCGGGGCGAAACCACTGGTGATGGGGCTGCTGCTCTTTATCTGGCTGATTGTCGGCGGTGGCGCTATCAATCTGCTGGTTCACACGGTGATGGCATAAAGCACTACATCTCTGCCCTGCAGACCCGCTATGATGTCGGTTTTCCCCCGGCGGGTCTTTACAGGAGTGTTTATGAAATACATTGGTGCGCATGTTAGCGCCTCAGGCGGCGTCGCAAATGCGGCCATCCGCGCCGCCGAGCTGGACGCAACGGCGTTCGCGCTGTTTACCAAAAATCAGCGTCAATGGCGCGCCGCGCCGTTAACCACGGAAACGATTGATGCGTTCAAAGCCGCGTGCGAAGCGCACAACTACTCCCCGGCGCAAATCCTGCCCCACGACAGCTACCTGATTAACCTCGGTCATCCGGTTGATGAGGCGCTGGAGAAATCCCGCGAGGCGTTTATTGATGAGCTTTCCCGCTGTCAGCAACTTGGGCTGACGCTGCTCAATTTCCACCCCGGCAGCCACCTGCAGCAGATCCCGGAAGAGAAGTGCCTCGCGCGCATTGCCGAATCCATCAACATTGCGCTGGCGCAGACCGAAGGCGTCACCGCAGTGATTGAGAACACCGCCGGTCAGGGCAGCAACCTCGGCTTCCGGTTTGAGCATTTGGCGGCGATCATCGAGGGCGTGGAGGATAAATCCCGCGTCGGCGTCTGTATTGATACCTGTCACGCGTTTGCCGCCGGTTACGATCTGCGCAGCGAAGAGGCAACCGCCGCCACCTTTGCCGAGTTTGACCGCGTGGTGGGCTTTAAATACCTGCGCGGGATGCACCTGAATGATGCGAAAAGCGGCTTTGCCAGCCGGGTTGACCGCCATCACAGCCTCGGTGAAGGCAATATCGGCCACGATGCGTTTCGCTGGATTATGCGCGACACGCGCTTCGACGGCATTCCGCTGATCCTCGAGACCGTTAACCCGGATATCTGGGTGGAAGAGATAGCGTGGTTGAAAGCGCAGCAGTACGCGGAAACCACCGCCGGATAATCCCCTGCGAACCGTAGGCCGGATAAGGCGTTCGCCGCCATCCGGCAATGGCGCAATGCCTGATGGCGCTACGCTTATCAGGCCTACAACACCAAACCATTCCTACCCGTAGGCCGGATAAGGCGTTCGCCGCCATTCGGCAATGCCGTAACGCCTGATGGCGCTACGCTTATCAGGTCTACAACACCAAACCATATCCACCTGTAGGCCGGATAAGGCGTTCGCCGCCATCCGGCAATGGCGTGATGCCTGATGGCGCTGCGCTTATCAGGCCTACAACACCAAACCATCTCCACCTGTAGGCCGGATAAGGCATTCGCCGCCATCCGGCAAGGGCGCAATGCCTGATGGCGCTACGCTTATCAGGCCTACAAAAGCAAAATCCTCTGCAAACCGTAGGCCGGATAAGGCGCTAGCCGCCATCCGGCAAGGGCGTGATGCCTGATGGCGCTGCGCTTATCAGGCCTACAAAAGCAAATCTGCCCTTTTGCGGGCATAAAAAAGGCCGCTTAGCGGCCTTTTTCTGTTTTTACGGCTCAGGCAACTTTCGCGGCCATCTCCGTTTCCGGACGTTTCAGCAGGGCATAAAGCAGGCCCGACAGCAGCGTACCGGCAACGATCGCCAGCAGGTAACCGAGCACCGGGGTGATAGCACCCGGGATCAGCAGCACGAACAGACCACCGTGCGGTGCCATCAGTTTGGCGCCAATCGCCATCGAAATGGCACCCGTCAGCGCGCCACCGGCGATACAGCACGGAATAACACGCATCGGATCGCGCGCCGCAAACGGAATCGCGCCTTCAGAGATAAAACACAGACCCAGCACCAGCGCCGCTTTACCCCCTTCACGCTGACCTTTGTCGAACTTGTTGCGTGCAACCAGCGTCGCCAGACCCATCGCCAGCGGAGGCACCATACCGGCCGCCATAATCGCCGCCATCGGCGCGTAGGTTTGCGTACTCAGCAGCCCGACACCAAAGGCGTAGGCCGCTTTGTTCACCGGACCGCCCATATCGGTACACATCATGCCACCGAGGATTGCGCCCAGCAGAACGGCGTTCGCCGTGCCCATGGTTTGCAGCCATGAGGTGAGACCCGCGAGGATTTTCGCTACCGGCGTACCGATAAGGTAGATCATCGCCAGGCCAACAATCAGGCTGGAGAAGAGCGGAATAATCAGAATCGGTTTCAACGCTTCCATACTTGGCGGCAGCTTAAAGCCTTTGCTGATCGCTTTCGCGATGTAACCGGCAAGGAAACCGGCAATGATACCGCCGATAAAGCCAGACCCGGTGCTCACCGCCAGCATACCGCCGATCAGACCCGGCGTCAGACCCGGACGGTCAGCAATCGAGAAGGCGATAAAGCCCGCCAGTACCGGCACCATCAGCGCAAACGCCGTACCGCCGCCGATCTTCATCAGCGCCGCCGCCAGCGTGCCCTCTTCTTTAAACGCGGTAATACCAAAGGCGAAGGAGAGTGCGATCAGCAGACCGCCCGCCACCACCATCGGCAGCATGTAAGAGACGCCGGTCAGCAGGTGACGATAGGCGCCCGCGCTCTCTTTTTTACCTTCTGAAGATTCAGACTGCCCTTTGCTGGATGGCTGGTACGGCTTCGCTTCCGCTACCGCTTTATCCAGCTCCTGCGCCGTTTTCTTCAGTGCCAGCCCCGTCGAGGTGCGGTACATCGGTTTGCCGGCAAACTTCGCCAGGTCCACTTCGATATCCGCCGCGACGATAACCAGATCCGCCTGCGCCACCTCTTCCGGGGTGATGGCATTGCCTGCGCCCACGGAGCCACGCGTTTCAACTTTCACCCACCAGCCGCGTTTTTTCGCTTCGGTTTCAATAGCTTCTGCCGCCATAAAGGTGTGCGCGACGCCGGTCGGACAGGCGGTCACGGCCACGATACGTTTCGGCCCAGCGGCCGGAGCCGCCGCCGCAGGTGCAGCAGCCGGAGCGCTGTAAGGCGCGGCGTGGTTCTTCGCTTCGCTCAGGAACAGCTCCGGGTGCGCGACCGCGCGATTGATATCGCCCAGCCAGACTTTCTTCCCGCTCAGCGCCGCGTCGTTCGGCAGCTGGCTACCCAGCACGATCGCCAGTTCCGCGTCGCCAGGGTTATCAACAAATTGCAGATTCGCTTTTTGCGCCGCCGCGCCCAGCAGGGTTTTTGCCATATAGGCACGGGCCTGTCCGAGTTCAGCGTCGATGATCAGCAGCGTTTTCATTATGCCTCTCCTGCTGTTAGTTAAAGGGTTTTAAGTCAACGCGCGCCATCATCGCGGCTAACTGGGTACGATCGGTAATCCCTACGTTACTCTGACTGACCGCCAGTGCAGCGACAGCGGTGGCCAGGCGTAAAGTGTGCTCACTGGACTCACGCATCAGCAGGCCGTAAATCAGGCCGCCAACCATCGAATCCCCTGCGCCAACGGTGCTTACCACTTCCATTGACGGCGGTTTGGCGATCCATTCACCCGAAGCGTTGACCCACAGCGCCCCTTCTGCGCCCAGCGAAATCACCACGTGGGCGATCCCCTGCTCGCGAAGCGCGTGAGCGGCTTCAATAACGTCCTGCAATTCCGGCAGTTTACGACCGGCCCAAATCTCCAGCTCGCGGCGGTTAGGTTTCACTAACCACGGTGCGGCTTTCAGCCCGGCAACCAGCGCGTCACGGCTGCTGTCGAAAATGATGCACGGGCACTGGCTGCGCAGGCGCGTCATCCAGTCGGTAAAGGCTTCCGGGCTGACGCCGGACGGCAGGCTGCCGCTGACGCAGACCATATCAAACTGGCCAAGCCAGGTGAGCGAGTCGGCGACGAAACGCTCCCAGTCGGCCGGGGTGACTTCGAAACCGGAGAAGTTAAAGTCGGTCACTTCACCATCTTTCTCGGTCAGCTTAACGTTGATGCGCGTACGCCCCTGCACCACCTGGAAACGGTTGGCAATGCCCAGCTCGCTGAACAGTTGCTGAAAACCGTCCTGGTTATCTTTACCGAGGAAACCGCCTACGGTGACGTCGATGCCCAGATCTTTCAGCACTTTGGCGACGTTGATCCCTTTACCGGCGGCGTGCAGCCCGGTGGTGCGCACCAGGTTGACTTCGCCACGCTCAACTTCCGGGGTGAAACCCACCAGATCGTAGGCCGGGTTTAATGTAATTGTTGCGACTCTTCTGCTCATTTACGCTCCCTCTCCCAGGCCCGCGGCGATGGCGTCGCCAATCGCTTTCAGCGCCTGTTCAGCATCTTCGCCCTGTGCGGTAAAGCGCAGGCGGTGTCCTTTCTTCACTCCCAGCGCAACCACTTTCATCAGGCTGCGGCCATTTGCCGGTTTGCCTGAACCATCGAGGTTGGTGACGGTAATTTCGCTATTGAACTGTTTAATGGTGTTGACCAGCATGGTGCCCGGACGGGCATGCAGGCCGTGCTCGTTACGAATAACAAACTCTTCGCTGAGCAGATCGTCCGCAACCGCGTCATCACTGGTCAGCAGCGCCAGCAGCGTGGCGGCGTCGGCATTCAGCAGACGGTCAGCTTTATTCGCCAGCAGCAGATCGCTCAGGCGCTTCAGCACGGCAACGGGTTGCTCATCGGCCATCGCGACGCTCACCAGCACGGCGGCGTTTTCGCCTTCCACGTCAAACGGCGTGGCGGCACGGCTGACGGCCACTGCGCTCAGCAGGTTGCCCTCGGCGCTGTCGTTCAGCCAGATGCCCTGGCCGAGGTTCAGCGGCTGTTCGTTAATAGCACGGGTGACGTAGACGTTGTCTACCGCGCCCGCCTCTTTCAGACGCGCGGCGTTCAGCGCCTGCAGCGTCATCAGCGAGCTGGCGTTGACGTCCAGCGACAGGGTTTCGTTATCCAGCTTCAGCGCGCTGCTCTGCTTTTCGCCCATCAGCAACGCACGCAGCTCTTCAGCGGTGGTCGCGGATTGCAGCTGCGCGGCGACAGCATCATCGCTCAGCACGTGCGTTAGCTGACGCAGCAGGCCGAGGTGTTCATCAGAGCTGGCGGCGATACCGATAGCAACGTAAGCCACCTGCCCTTCGCTCCACAGAATACCCTGCGGGAACTGGAACACTTTGACGCCGGTTTTCAGCACCTGGTCGCGCGTGTCGGTGGTGCCGTGCGGAATGGCGATGCCGTTGCCAAGAAAGGTGGAGGTTTGCTGCTCGCGTGCGAGCATGCCATTGACGTAGCCTTCAGCCACGTTGCCGGCTTCGGTCAGTGCCGCCGCGATCTGGCGGATGGCCTCTTCTTTATTACCGGCCTGCTGGCCTGGATGGATGTCCTGAACGGATAACTGGAACATGTGACTCGTCTCCCGCTGAAATTGAATCGTTTCAGCTTACATAAGAAAGGTTACGTCACCGCCGTGGTTCAGAGACAATGCGATGACGCTGAAACGTTTCAAGGAGTCTTGACCTTTTTTGCTCAACGATCAAGAAATCTCTCATTTGGCATTTAAGAATTTTGAGGCACTGCACATTTTACAGTCCGTTAAGGGAAATTTGCTGACGCGGATTTGGCCGTCAGCTTATCGCCTTCAGCCTGTTCAGCTTTGAAAGGTATTACGGCGCGGTTTGCTGTTCGAGATCGAGGAGGTAGATCATCGCCTGTTCGCGCGTTGAACCGCACATCTCCAGGCCGGGCTGCAGGCCGGCGCACACTGTTGGCCGAAGTGGCGAACCAAAAAGCTTGCAGCGCTGATGTTCATCAAGCTGAACGCAGGGCGTGTTGGCCGGTTTACCGTTGGGCATGCCGGGGATCGGGCTGGTAATGGACGGGGCGGTACAGCAGGCTCCGCAGTCCGGGCGGCAGTGCATAGCGGCTCTCTTATTAGCGTCGACGCGCTGAAATAGCGCGCTGCGAGGCACGCTATCATCTTTTGCCCATCCAACGCAAAACTCAGCAATTCCCCTTGCCTGAAAAGGCCCTCGCGAGTAGTTTGTCGCGATATTTTGGTGAATTTCTTTTTTACAGGAACCTGGCAATGCCAAGAGCGAACGAAATCAAAAAAGGTATGGTGCTGAACTACAACGGCAAGCTGCTGATTGTAAAAGACATTGATATTCAGTCACCGAGCGCCCGTGGCGCAGCAACGCTGTATAAAATGCGCTTTGCTGATGTCCGCACCGGCCTGAAAGTTGAAGAGCGTTTTAAAGGCGACGACATTGTTGATACCGTCTCCCTGAACCGCCGTTTCGTTGACTTCTCCTATGTAGACGGCAACGAATACGTCTTCATGGATAAAGAAGATTACACGCCCTATACCTTTACCAAAGATCAGATTGAAGATGAGCTGCTGTTTATTCCGGAAGGTGGCATGCCGGATATGCAGGTGCTGCTGTGGGATGGCCAGCTGCTGGCGCTTGAGCTGCCGCAGACCGTAGATCTCGAAATCGTTGAAACCGCACCGGGCATTAAAGGCGCATCTGCCAGCTCCCGTACCAAGCCTGCCACGCTGAACACTGGCCTGGTGGTACAGGTGCCGGAGTACCTGACCACCGGCGAGAAGATCCGCATTCATATCGAAGAGCGCCGCTATATGGGCCGCGCTGATTAAATAGAAAAGCCTCCGCATGGAGGCTTTTTTTTCGCCCGCGAAAGCGAGCAGAGCGTTTACCTGGGGCTATTACAGCAGGTCGCGGAACAGCGTCTTCTTCAGCGCCAGCTCAACGCCGCGCACTTCAGCCATCCCTTTCAGCCTGCCAATCGCCGAGTAACCAGGGTTGGTTTTCTTGTGCAGATCGTCAAGCATCTGGTGACCATGATCCGGGCGGAACGGGATCGGGCGCAGATCGCCTGCTTTCTTACGGCGCTGCTCTTCGCTAAGGATTGCCGCCACCACCGACACCATATCGACATCACCCTGCAGGTGCGCCGCTTCGTGGAAGGTTTTCGGGTTCTCTTCGCGGCAGGTGGCACGCAGGTGAGTAAAGTGAATGCGATCGCCGAAGGTCTCGATCATCCGCACCAGATCGTTATCCGCCCGCACGCCGTAGGAGCCGGTGCACATGGTAAAGCCGTTGTTGATGCTGTCCACCGCTTCTTTCAGCCACTGCATATCTTCGATGGTGGAGACAATGCGCGGCAGGCCGAGGATCGGGCGCGGCGGATCGTCCGGGTGAACCGCCAGACGCACGCCCACTTCCTGCGCCACCGGCACAATGGCGCGCAGGAAACAGGCCATATTTTCGCGCAGCTGTGCTTTGTCGATACCGTCATACTCCGCCAGACGCGCGCGGAACTGATCCAGCGTATAGCCCTCTTCCGCCCCCGGCAGACCAGCGATGATATTGCGCGTCAGCTTTTCCACTTCCGCATCACTCATCGCATTGAAATAGGCCTGCGCCTGGCGCTGCTCCTCGTCACTGTAATCGGCCTGCGCCCCTTCGCGTTTAAGGATATGCAGCTCAAACGCGGCAAAGGCTATCTGGTCGAAGCGCAGCGCGCGCGAGCCATCCGGCAGCTGGTATTCCAGGTCGGTGCGCGTCCAGTCAAGGATCGGCATAAAGTTGTAGCAGACGGTATCAATCCCACAGCTGGCGAGGTTACGAATGCTCTGCTGATAGTTGGCAATCCATTTGTCGCAGTCGCCGGAGTGGGTTTTGATCTCTTCATGTACCGGGATACTTTCGACAACGGACCAGTAAAGCCCCTTTTCAGCCAGCAGGGCCTGGCGGGCTTTGATCTCTTCCACCGGCCACACCTGGCCGTTCGGAATGTGGTGCAGAGCGGTGACCACGCCGGTCGCGCCTGCCTGACGAACATCATCAAGAGAAACCGGATCGTTCGGTCCATACCAACGCCAGGTTTGTTCCATCGTCTTCCCCTCAAAAAAGTTGTTATACCAATACAGCGTGAAAAATGACGACTACCATACATGCTTATGGATAGCGGTCAAATCCTGCCACAGCAATGATTGATCCAGCTCACATTCCCCGGATATTTAAGGCATACCAATTCTTTTTGCTGTCATATAACTTTACACTGCTATTGTTAATTATTGGTTAATCAGGTGTATAGAGATGAAAACAATTGCCTCCGCCACGCTGCCCGCTTCGGTGCAACAGCCTCAGTACGATCGCAGCCAGCTCCGTTCGCGCATCGTCCACTTCGGTTTTGGTGCCTTTCACCGCGCCCATCAGGCGTTATTAACCGACCGGGTGCTGAATGCGCAAGGCGGCGACTGGGGCATTTGCGAAATCAGCCTGTTTAGCGGCGATGTTTTAATGTCGCAGCTGCGCGAGCAGGAACATCTTTATACGGTGCTGGAGAAAGGCGCGGACGGAAATCAGCCGATTATTATTGGCGCGGTGAACGAGTGCCTGAATGCCAAACTCGACACGCTGGCGGCGATTATTGAGAAGTTCTGCGAGCCGCAGGTGGCGATTGTCTCCCTGACCATCACCGAAAAGGGTTACTGCATTGATCCGGCCAGCGGTGAACTTGATCTTATCCAGCCGCGTATTGAGCACGATCTGAAATACCCGCACGAGCCGCACTCTGCGCCGGGCATTCTGGTAGAAGCCCTGCACCGCCGCCGCGAACGCGGGCTGCCGCCCTTCACCGTGCTCTCCTGCGACAACATTCCTGACAACGGCCACGTGGTGAAAAACGCCGTGCTCGGCATGGCGCAGACCCGCTCGCCGGAGCTGGCGCAGTGGATAGCGGAGCATGTCAGCTTCCCGGCCACCATGGTCGATCGCATCGTTCCGGCGGCGACCGACGAGTCGCTGGCGGAGATTGCCGATGTGCTGGGCGTTTTCGATCCCTGCGCCATCAGCTGCGAGCCGTTTATTCAGTGGGTAATCGAAGATAACTTTGTCGCCGGGCGTCCGGCGTGGGAAACCGCGGGCGTGCAGTTAGTGGACGATGTGCAGCCGTGGGAGCAGATGAAGCTGCGCATGCTTAACGGCAGCCACTCCTTCCTCGCCTATTTAGGTTATCTCGCCGGGTTTGCCCATATTAATGAGTGTATGCAGGACGCGGCCTTCCGTACGGCGGCGCGCCAGCTGATGCTTAATGAGCAGGCACCGACGCTGCGCATCAAAGGCGTTGATCTTAATGCCTATGCCGACAGCCTGCTTGAGCGCTTTGCTAACCCGGCGCTGAAACACCGCACCTGGCAGATTGCGATGGATGGTAGCCAGAAGCTGCCGCAGCGCCTGCTGGACGGGATCCGTATTCATCTTCAGCGCCAGAGCGATTGGCCGCTGCTGGCACTTGGCGTCGCGGGCTGGATGCGCTATGTCAGCGGCGTCGATGATGCGGGCGAGACCATTGATATTCGCGATCCGCTGGCGGATAAAATCCGTGCCATCGTTGAGACCAGCAGCAGCGACGAGCGCGTCACTGCGCTGCTGACCCTGAAAGAGATCTTCGGTAACGATCTGCCGCATAACCCGGTGTTTGTCGATGCCATCAGCCAGGCCTGGCGCGCTATTGATACCCTCGGCGCACACGGCGCGGTGCAGCAGGCGGTCAACCCTTAACATTTTTTGCCCTCAACGCGGACGGATAGTGCGATGCGCCGTCCGCGCTCTTCTCTTTTCCCCTTTTTTTCGCCAGGATTGTCCGCTTGTGCTTTTTGATGACGCGGAGTTCCTGTGACGAAGACCAATCTGATTACCGGCTTTCTCGGAAGCGGCAAAACCACCTCCATTCTGCATTTGCTGGCCCATAAAGATCCGCAGGAGAAGTGGGCGGTGCTGGTGAATGAGTTTGGCGAGGTCGGCATTGATGGCGCCCTGCTCAGCGACAGCGGCGCGCTGCTTAAAGAGATCCCAGGCGGCTGCATGTGCTGCGTCAACGGCCTGCCGATGCAGGTCGGCCTCAATACCCTGCTGCGTCAGGGCAAACCCGATCGCCTGCTGATTGAACCGACCGGGCTGGGCCACCCGAAGCAGATCCTCGATATGCTTACCGCCCCGGTCTATGAGCCGTGGATCGATCTGCGCGCCACGCTCTGCCTGCTCGACCCGCGCCAGCTGCTGGATGAGAAAGCGCTGAACAATGAGAACTTCCGCGACCAGTTAGCGGCAGCGGATATTATCGTTGCGAATAAAGAGGATCGCGCCAGCGCCGAGAGCCAGCAGGCATTTGACGCATGGTGGGCTGAGTTTGGCGGCGATCGCCTGCGGGTGAACGCCACGCAGGGGGCGATTGACGGCAGCCTGCTCGACCAACCGCGCCGTAATCTGCGCGCCCTGCCCGCCAGCGCCGCGCACGATCACGCGCACGGTGAGAAAAAGGGGCTGGCGGCACTGAGTTTACCGGCGCATCAGCGCTGGCGTCGCAATTTGAATAGTGGCCAGGGGCACCATGCCTGCGGCTGGATTTTCGATGCCGATACGGTTTTCGACACTATTGGTCTGCTGGAGTGGGCGCGGCTTGCACCGGTGTCGCGGGTAAAAGGGGTAATGCGTATTCCCGAAGGGTTGCTGCGCGTAAACCGCCAGGGTCAGGATTTGCATATTGAGACGCAAAACGTTGCGCCACCCGATAGCCGGATAGAGTTAATCACCGACAGCGAGGCTGACTGGAACACGCTTCAATCAGCGCTGTTGAAGCTTCGTTTAAGTTAGCCAGACTACCGTGGCGTCCCTTAAACCTAAAAGAGCCTGCAAAATGAAAACCCGACTGCCTCTCATCGTGCTGCTGAATGCTGCTGGCCTCGCGCTGTTTTTCTCCTGGTATCTGCCAGTGAATCATGGTTTCTGGTTCCCGCTCGATTCAGCGATTTTCCACTTTTTCAACCATGGCCTCGCCGAGAATCGCGCCTACTTATGGTTTGTGGCCCTAACCAACAACCGCGCGTTTGATGCCTGTTCGCTGGTGGCGATGGGCTGTCTGATGCTCTCTTTCTGGCTGCCGGCAGATCCGGCCGGGCGTCGGCGTGTGGTGATGATTGGCCTGACCATGCTGCTGCTGGCGCTGGTGATCAACCAGCTTGCGCAGCATATGATGCCGGTGAAGCGCGCCAGCCCGTCGATCTCCTTTACCGACACTTATCGGGTGAGCGATCTGCTCAACTTCCCGACCAAAGATGCCTCGAAAGATAGCTTCCCGGGCGACCACGGAATGATGCTGCTGATTTTTGCCTCGGTGATGCTGCGTTATTTCGGTAAAAAAGCATTCGCCATCGGGATACTTATATTTGTCATATTTGCTTTCCCCCGGGTAATGATTGGCGCGCACTGGTTTACAGATATTGCCGTCGGTTCACTCTCTGCGGTGTTGATTGGCCTGCCCTGGTGTCTGATGACGCCACTGAGCGATAAGATCGTGGCGTTATTTGATCGCTATTTGCCCGGGAAACACAAAATTTAAACACTTGAATAACATTTAGCGCCGCCGGGAAGAGGCGATCATTAGCGTCCTTAATGTAAATTCCCGGCGGATGCCTGATTGTGTCACTTTTTAGCCAACTCAATCGCCTTTAAAAAGAGCATTTTGCCCGCTATTTCTCTTTATTCGTCCATTTATTGACCAAACGCATAAATTCACTTTCTGTATCACAATTTCTTATAAAAAAGTGATGAAAAGCACTCGCCTTGCATTAGATGTTCAGGTAACCTCGGTCCGTCTTGTCGCAAAGAGTGCTCTTTTACTCTCTGCGCGGTAATTTGTGCGTCTCGCCACAAATTCTGGCTCGAGTATTTGTCTTGAAACATTCAGATAATTAATCTCGCTGCGTTTAGCATTTTTCATAACGATATTATCGTTAAGGACTTCAAGGGAAAATAAGCAACATGGTCAAGTCTCAGCCGATCTTGAGATATATCGTGCGGGCGATACCCGCGATCGCAGTAGCGGTTCTGCTTTCAGCTTGTTCAACAAATACCGCCAAGAATATGCATCCTGAGACGCATGCTGTGCCCGAAGATAGCTCTTCACTGCAAGCCTCTCAGGATGAATTTGAAAACCTGGTACGTAATCTGGATGTTAAAAACCGGCTTATGGATCAGTATGCAAGTTGGAAAGGCGTTCGCTACCGTCTCGGCGGCGACACCAAGAAAGGCATCGACTGTTCTGGCTTTGTGCAGCGCACCTTCCGCGAACAGTTTGGTTTAGAGCTGCCGCGTTCCACATGGGAACAGCAGGAAACCGGTAAGTCTATTTCGCGCACCAGTCTGCGCACCGGCGATCTGGTTCTCTTCCGCGCAGGCTCTACCGGACGTCATGTCGGCATTTATATTGGTAATAACCAATTCGTTCATGCCTCCACCAGCAGTGGTGTGATGATTTCCAACCTTGATGAACCATACTGGAAGAAGCGCTATAACGAAGCGCGACGCATCCTGACACGCAGCTAATCGCTTTATGCCAGTTACCCTTGGCTGGCGTAAAGTTATAAAAAACACTGCTTCGGCGGTGTTTTTTTGTGCCTGCAATATGCTATACGAAACTTTCCGGGTTTTATTTCGCTTATATTCCCTGCTTTACAGGCGAAATATGATGAACCGCTAACATAGGCTCAGCATCATGCTTACCCGTAACGTCACCGTTAATCGACGCGTTGTGCTCATCAGCCTGCTGACCGGCGCGCTCGTCGCCCTGCTGGTCGGCGGTATTCAGTTCTGGCTGGAGCAGCAAAAGCGTGAAGCCCGCTACGATACCCTGCTGAGCAGCATTCAGGCTTCTTATGCCAGTTACTTCAGCACTATCCGCACCGCAGCAGAATCGCTGCACCCGCTCACGCTCAACAGCTGCGAAGAGGCTGCCAGCGAGCTCACCTCGAAAGCCGCCTTCAGCCAGAATGTGCGCGCCTTTCTGTTGGTAAAAGATCAGCACGCCTACTGTTCGTCGGCCACCGGCGATATGGATGAGCCGATGAAACGGCTGATTCCAGGTATCGATATTAATAAAACCACCGATATGGTGATTTTACCCGGTACGCCGATGATGCCGACGCAGCCGGTGATTGCGCTCTGGTTTCGCAGCCCGCTGCTGGATAACCGCGGCGTGCTCGCGACGCTCAATATCAACCTCGCGCCCTATATGCTTTACACCACGCAGATGCCCGATCTTAACGGCCTTGCGCTCGGTATCGGCGATCGCGCGCTGACCACCTTCGCAGGCAGACCACTGCTGTTAAGTGCCCTGCATCAAACGCCCTACCTGAGCGCGCAGGTTGAAGGCTCGCCGGTCAGGCTCTATCTCTACGCCGATAAATGGCGAGTGGAAGATCTGCAGTTCGCGCTGCTGCTGGGTGCCACTGTCGGTATGCTTGCCGGTCTGCTGAGCGCTGCCATGCTCGCGATCCATCTGCGCCCCGGCCGGGAGATCCTCACGGCGATTAAGCGCGACCAGTTTTATGTGGTCTATCAGCCGGTGGTCAGCGGTGCAGAGTTAAAAGTGACCGGTTTTGAAGTATTAATGCGCTGGAAGCACCCAACCGCCGGCGAAATTCCGCCCGATGCCTTTATTCATTTTGCCGAAGCGCAGCAGTTAATTGTGCCGCTGACCCTGCATCTGTTTAAGCTTATCGCCCGCGATGCGCCGGTTTTAAAAACGCTGCTGCCGGAAGGGGTGAAAATGGGCGTCAATATTGCGCCCGGTCATCTGCATTCGCCGAGCTTTAAAGAAGATATGCAGCAGTTTGCTCTCTCGCTTCCCCCTCACTACTTCAGCGTGGTGCTGGAGATCACCGAGCGCGATATGCTCAACCATGATGAGGTCAATAAGATCTTCCAGTGGCTGCATGATGAAGGGTTTGAGATCGCCATTGATGATTTCGGTACCGGTCATAGCGCGCTGATCTACCTTGAGCGCTTCACCCTCGACTTCCTGAAGATCGATCGCGGTTTTGTTAACGCCATCGGCACGGAGACCGTCACCTCCCCGGTGCTTGACGCCGTGCTGACGCTGGCGAAACGGCTCAATATGCGTACCGTGGCGGAAGGGGTGGAGACGCCGGAGCAGGTGCGCTGGCTGCGCGATCGCGGCGTGCACTATCTGCAGGGCTACTTTTTCAGCCGCCCGATGACGCTGCAGCAGTTTATCGACTGGCGACCGCCGACATTTACTGCCCGGCTGTAGGCGGAAAGAGTTCACAACCGCCGATCCCTCCCCTATTATTCAAGCAGAAAAATTCACGCCTCCGTCGCATTGCGGTAAAAGGGATCCAGCAAATGAAGTGTGCGCGCATTGTTGCTCTGTTACTGGCGTTTATCGCCCTCGCCAGCCAGGCGCAGATCATTAAAGAGAGTGACAGCTTTGCGATTATCGGCGAACCGAAATACGCCGTTAATTTTTCCCATTTTGATTATGTGAATCCCGCTGCGCCGAAAGGCGGTAACGTGACGCTCGCCAATATCGGCACTTTTGATAACTTCAACCGTTTCGCCCTGCGCGGCAACCCGGCGGTGCGCACCGATGCGCTGTACGACGCCCTGTTTACCACCTCCGACGATGAGCCTGGCAGCTACTATCCGCTGATTGCCGAAACCACACGCTACGCTGATGACTTCTCGTGGATGGAGATCTCGCTCAATCCCCGCGCCCGCTTCCATGACGGCTCGCCGATCCGCGCCAGCGATGTCGCCTTCACCTTCCAGAAGTTTATGACTCAGGGGGTGCCGCAGTTTCGCATTGTCTATAAAGGCACGACGGTAAAAGCTATTTCGCCCTTAACCGTGCGCATTGAGCTGGCGAAGCCGGGCAAAGAGGATATGCTCAGCCTGCTGACGCTGCCGGTAATGCCGGAGAAGTTCTGGAAAGATCATAACCTCAGCGAGCCGCTTGCCCGCCCGCCGTTGAGCAGCGGGCCTTATCGCATCAGCAGCTGGCGTATGGGGCAGTATATTGCCTATACCCGCGTGCGCGATTACTGGGCTGCCGACCTGCCGGTCAACCGCGGCCGCTGGAACTTCAACAATATTCGCTATGACTACTATCTCGACGACAACGTCGCCTTTGAAGCCTTTAAAGCTGGATCTTACGATCTGCGCAGCGAAGATAGCCCGAAAAACTGGGCCACGCGCTATA
This sequence comes from Kosakonia sp. S57, assembly GCF_016516575.1. NCBI lineage: Bacteria > Pseudomonadati > Pseudomonadota > Gammaproteobacteria > Enterobacterales > Enterobacteriaceae > Kosakonia > Kosakonia sp. S57. Next base: position 67,624 of record NZ_JACVUL010000002.1, read on the forward strand.
TCGGCACCAATTTCGCGCGCGGCTATATCGTCAAAGATGAACAGCCCAACCACTCGGCGCAGGATGCGCGCTGGCTGGCATTTAATACTCAGCGCCCGGTGTTCGCCGACCGGCGGGTACGTGAAGCGGTCTCGCTGGCTTTCGACTTCGAGTGGATGAACAAAGCCCTGTTTTATGGTGCCTACAGCCGGGCGGACAGCTACTTTATCAACACCGAATATGCCGCGCGTAACTACCCGGATGCCGATGAGCTAACCCTGCTGGCACCGTTAAAAGATCAGATCCCGCCTGAAGTCTTTACGCAGATCTACTCCCCGCCCACCTCAAGCGGCGACGGCTACGATCGCCAGAACCTGCTGAAAGCCGATAAGCTGCTGAACGATGCCGGCTGGGTGCTGAAAAACCAGCAGCGGGTGAATGCCAAAACCGGCAAGCCGTTTGTTTTTGAACTGCTGCTCCCCTCAGGTGGGAATGTGCAGTGGGTGCTGCCCTTCCAGCACAATCTCGCTCGTCTCGGCATCACCATGGAGTTGCGCCAGGTTGATAACTCACAGGCGACCAACCGCATGCGCAGCCGCGATTACGACATGATGCCGCGTCTGTGGCGCGCGCAGCCGTGGCCGAGCGGCGACCTGCAAATCTCGTGGGGTTCCGCCTATATCGACTCCTCCTACAATGCGCCGGGGGTAAAAAACCCGGCTATCGACACCCTGCTCGAACAGATTGCCCGCTGGCAGGGGAATAAAGAGAAGCTGTTGCCGCTCGGGCGCGCGCTGGATCGCGTGCTGACGTGGAACTATTACATGCTGCCGATGTGGTATATGGCGGCCGATCGCCTTGCGTACTGGGACAAGTTCTCCATGCCCGGCATTCGCCCCGTCTACTCAATTGGGTTTGATACCTGGTGGTATGACGTAAACAAGGCGGCGAAACTGCCCGCCGCCAGACGTTAAGGAGACGGGATGGGTGCTTATCTCATTCGCCGCTTACTGCTGCTGATCCCCACCCTGTGGGCGATTATTACCATCAACTTTTTTATCGTGCAGATTGCGCCCGGCGGCCCGGTCGATCAGGCGATTGCCGCCATTGAGTTTGGCGATCAGGGGCGGCTGCCCGGCACGGGTGATGGCGGTATGGGTGCAGGCCATGCGCGCACCGGCGTCGGCGATGCGCTGACTAACGATAGCCACTATCGCGGCGGGCGCGGCCTCGACCCGCAGGTGATTGAGGAGATCAAAAAGCGCTACGGCTTCGATAAACCCCTCTCCGAGCGCTACTTCAAAATGCTGTGGGATTATGCGCGCTTCGATTTCGGCGACAGCCTGTTTCGCAGCGCCTCGGTACTGCAACTGATCAAAGAGAGCCTGCCGGTCTCTATCACCCTTGGCCTGTGGGGCACGCTGATTATCTACCTGGTGTCGATTCCGCTTGGGATACGTAAAGCGGTCTACAGCGGCAGCCGGTTTGATATCTGGAGCAGCGCGCTGATTATTGTCGGCTACGCTATTCCGCCGTTTCTGTTCGCCATTTTGCTGATCATCTTCTTCGCCGGTGGCAGCTATTATGACTTCTTCCCATTGCGCGGGCTGGTGTCGACGGATTTCGCCACGCTGCCCTGGTATAAACAGGCCGCTGATTATCTCTGGCACATTACCCTGCCGGTGCTGGCGACGGTGATTGGCGGCTTTGCCGCGCTGACGATGCTCACCAAGAACTCCTTTCTCGATGAGATCCGCAAGCAGTACGTGGTGACGGCGCGCGCCAAAGGGGTGAGCGAACGCAATATCATGCGTAAACATGTCTTTCGCAATGCCATGCTGCTGGTGATCGCCGGATTCCCGGCGACTTTTGTCAGCATGTTCTTTACCGGTTCGCTGATGATCGAGGTGATCTTCTCCCTCAATGGTCTCGGCCTACTGGGCTATGAAGCGACCGTCTCGCGGGATTACCCGGTGATGTTCGGCACGCTCTATATCTTCTCCCTTATCGGCCTGCTGCTGAATATTGTCAGCGATATCACCTATACGCTGGTCGATCCGCGTATCGATTTCGAGGGGCGCTGATGTTCAGACTCAGTTATGTTAACCAGGCGCGCTGGGCGCGTTTTCGCCATAACCGCCGTGGATACTGGTCGTTATGGATCTTTGTCGTGATTTTTGTCCTGAGCCTCTGCTCGGAGCTGATCGCCAACGATAAGCCGCTGCTGGTGCGCTTCCAGGGCGAGTGGTTTGTGCCACTGGTGAAAGAGTACAGCGAGAGAGACTTTGGCGGCCCGTTTGCCACACCCGCAGATTACCAGGATCCGTGGCTGCAAAAACAGCTTAACGAGCACGGCTGGGCGCTGTGGGCGCCGGTGCGTTTCGGCGCGCGCAGCATTAACTACGCCACCACACAGCCCTTCCCCTCTCCGCCATCGGCGCAAAACTGGCTCGGCACCGATGCCAACGGCGGCGATGTGCTGGCGCGCATTCTCTACGGCACGCGCATCTCTTTACTGTTCGGCCTGCTGCTGACGCTCTGCTCCAGCGTCATTGGCATCGTGGTCGGTGCCGTGCAGGGCTACTACGGCGGCAAGATCGATCTCTTCGGCCAGCGCTTTATTGAGGTGTGGTCCGGGCTGCCGACGCTGTTCCTGATTATTTTGCTCTCAAGCGTGATCCAGCCCGGTTTCTGGTGGCTGCTCGGCATTACCGTGCTGTTCGGCTGGATGACGCTGGTAAGCGTGGTGCGCGCCGAGTTTCTGCGCACGCGTAATTTTGACTATATCCGCGCCGCGCAGGCGATGGGCGTCAGCGATGGCGCGATTATGCTGCGCCATATGCTGCCTAATGCGATGGTGGCGACGCTCACCTTCTTCCCCTTTATTCTCAGCGGCTCGGTCAGCACCCTCACCTCCCTCGATTTTCTCGGTTTCGGGCTGCCGCTTGGCTCCCCGTCTCTCGGCGAACTGCTGCTACAGGGCAAAAATAATTTGCAGGCTCCGTGGCTCGGCATCGCGGCGTTCGTCTCAACGGCGCTGCTGCTGTCGGTGCTGATCTTTATCGGCGAAGCGGTGCGCGACGCGTTTGATCCTAATAAGGCGGTGTAAATGGCTTCCCCGTTACTGACTATTGACGCGTTAACCATCGCCTTTCGCCAGCAGGCGACGACCCGCACGGTGGTGGAGGATCTCTCCCTGCGTATTGAAGCGGGCGAAACGCTGGCGCTGGTGGGCGAGTCTGGCTCCGGCAAGAGCGTCAGCGCGCTGTCGATTCTGCGCCTGCTCCCCTCGCCGCCAGTGATCTATCCCTCGGGCGATATTCTGTTTCATGGCGAATCCCTGCTGCATGCCAGCGAGCGCACCCTGCGCGGCGTGCGCGGCAACAAGATTGCCATGATCTTTCAGGAGCCGATGGTCTCCCTCAACCCGCTGCATACGCTGGAGAAACAGCTTTATGAAGTGCTCTCCCTGCACCGGGGAATGCGCCGGGAAGCGGCGCGGGCCGAGATGCTCGACTGCCTCGATCGCGTCGGCATCCGTAATGCGCGCAGCCGCCTCGGCGACTTCCCGCATCAGCTCTCCGGCGGCGAGCGCCAGCGTGTGATGATCGCCATGGCGCTGCTGACGCGCCCCGAGCTGCTGATTGCCGATGAACCGACCACCGCGCTGGATGTCTCCGTGCAGGCGCAGATCCTCACCCTGCTGCGGGAGTTGCGCGACGAGCTTAATATGGGGCTGCTGTTTATCACCCATAACCTGAACATTGTGCGCAAGCTGGCGGATAACGTGGCGGTGATGCAAAACGGCCGCTGCGTGGAGCAGAACCGTGCGCAAGTCCTGTTCAGCGCGCCGAACCACCCCTATACGCAAAAACTGATCAACAGCGAGCCGCACGGCGATCCGGTGCCGCTGCCGCCCGTCGATCAGCCGCTATTGCAGGTGGAGAAACTTGGCGTCAGCTTCCCGGTGCGTAAAGGCATTTTCCGCCGCGTGGTCGCGCAAAATGCGGTGGTGAAAGGGATCTCCTTTACCCTGCGCGCCGGTGAAACGCTGGGGCTGGTGGGTGAATCCGGCTCGGGAAAAAGCACCACTGGCCTTGCGCTGCTGCGGCTGGTTAACGCCGAAGGCACGATTCTTTTCGACGGCAAACCGCTGCATAAGTGGAGCCGCAAGCAGATGCTGCCGGTGCGCCACCGGATTCAGGTGGTGTTTCAGGATCCTAATTCGGCGCTGAATCCGCGCCTCAATGTGCAGCAGATTATCGAAGAGGGGTTACGCGTGCATCAGCCTGAGCTGTCGCGCGAAGCCCGCGAGCAGCGGGTAATCGAGGTGATGCAGGAAGTGGGGCTGGATGCGCAGACGCGCCAGCGTTATCCGGCGGAGTTTTCCGGCGGCCAGCGCCAGCGTATCGCCATTGCCCGCGCGCTGATTATGAAGCCGGAGCTGATTATTCTGGATGAGCCAACCTCATCGCTGGACCGCACCGTGCAGGCGCAGATCCTCGCGCTCCTGAAGTCGCTTCAGCAGACGCACCGGCTGGCCTATATCTTTATCAGTCACGATCTGCATCTGGTGCGCACCCTCTGCCACCAGGTGATTGTGCTCAAGCAGGGTGAAGTGGTGGAACAGGGCGAGTGTCGGCGGGTGTTTGACGAACCTCAGCAGGCGTATACACGCCAGCTGCTGTCGCTGAGCTGAGGTTCAGAACGGGTTGTAGTTGGAGAAGGGTTCCGCGATGGCAACGCCAAAGTTTTTCAGGCGGCAGGTCGCGGCAAACTCATCCTGGCTGTGAACGAAAAGGCATGGCTCGCCTTCGCACTCAACCACCGAGCAGTCGACTTCGATATCACTGAGCGCCTGGCTGAGTTTATGCATCACCGGCCAGGCGTTATCGCCGTCCGGGCTGAGCAATTTTAATGCCACCAGCGCGTCGTCAGCCGCATGTCCATTTTGCGGAATCGGTTCAACTTTGGCACCTGCAAAACCTTCTCGCCAGCGATAGCACTGGGGCAAACGGTGGATGATTGAGAGCTGTAATGTATTCACTTTCTTTCCCCAGAAGCACTTTCACTTCACAAATATTTCACATCTAGATTAACACACTATTCACATTTCATCCTGCCAGCGGCAGAGAAAAGGTTGCACCCCGCGTAGTGTGTGGGTTTGCCGCGCTTTTATCAGCATGTTATGAACGCGTCGGCAGGCCAACTTTTCGGCTATATGTACCCGTTTATGAGATCTAACTCAACCTTTTTCACTACAAAGATGTGACTTTTTACACGAGAGGATTTTACATAAAAGAAACAAAAAGCCCAAAAAGAGAACGGCTTTTGCTTGATATGCATCAATGGAGGGAGCGGGTTACGCTCCCCGTTGAGATAGGTTTATGCCGCTTTTTTGGTGCGGCTGGCATAGAGATAGAAGAGAACCGAGCAGGTGGCGCAGAAGGTCATCGACCAGATCATCGGCCAGGCGGTGTTGAAGGTGGCCAGTGACAGCAGCGCGCCGACAATCGCTCCGATACCGAAACGGAAGGTGCCCGCCAGCGACGAAGCGGTGCCAGCCATGTGCGGGAATTCGTCGAGGATCACCGCCATCGCGTTCGATGCTACCAGCGTGACGCAGCCGACAAAAGCCGCCACCCCCACCACCAACGCCCAGAAGCCAACACCGAGCAGCGCGGTCACCACCATCCATAACGCCATCACAAACTGGATCCACAACCCGCTGCGGAACATATTCAGCGCGCCAACCCGGCGCACAAAGCGGCCGTTGATAATGGTCAGGATGAACAGGAAGACGATATTGAGCGCAAAGTAGTAGCCAAAGTCTTGCGGCGAGACGTGGTTGATTTCGATATAGACAAACGGCCCGGCGCTGAGGAAGGAGAACATCCCGGCAAAGCTGAAGCCGCTGGCGAGCATATAGCTGAGCACGCGTTTGTGGCGAAATAGCGAGGCAAAGTTGCCAAGGGTGGTGCGGAAATGGAACTTATGCCGCTTCTCTACCGGCAGCGTTTCACGGATGAAAAAGGCGATCATGCCTGATGCCAGCAGCGCCGCCAGCGCGAGGATCCAGAAGATGGCGTGCCAGTTGAACCATATCAGCACCGCGCCGCCAATCATCGGCGCCAGCAGCGGCGCGATGGTGGTCACCAGCATGACAAAGGACATCATGCGGGAGAACTCTTCGCGCGGGTAGATATCACGCATCAGGGCGTTAATCACCACGCTGGCTGCCGCGGCGGCGAGGCCGTGCAAAAAGCGCATAAAGATAAGCTGCTCGATACTCTGCGCCAGCGCGCAGGCCACCGCCGCGACGGCGAACACCAGCGTACCGCCGAGGATCACCGGCTTGCGCCCGATGCTGTCTGCCATCGGGCCATAGAAGAGCTGGCCGATGGCAAAGCCGAGAATGTAGCTGCTCAGGGTCATCTGCGCGCTGCCGGCCGGTACGCCGAACTGCCCGGCAATTACTGGCAAGGCGGGCAGATACATATCAATCGACAACGGCATCAGCATGGCCAACAGGCCAAGGATAAAGACAATACTCAGTGATGAGTGTGGCCTGCTGGTCACGGCAGCAATCTCCTGAAGTTAGCGGGTGAGCATGCCAACGCTGGCAATTTCATCCTCGGTAAGCGCGCGGTACTCACCCGGCGCCAGGTCGTCATCCAGACGGATGCCACCAATGCGTTCGCGATGCAGGCCGACCACGTGGTTACCCACGGCGGCAAACATGCGCTTCACCTGATGATAGCGCCCTTCGCTAATGGTAAGGCGCACCTGCGTCGGCGTAATCACCTCCAGCACGGCGGGTTTGGTGAGATCTTTTTCATTATGCAGCTGAACACCGTGGGCAAATTGCTCGGCGGTGTCTTCTGCAACCGGCGACTCCAGCGTCACCAGGTAGGTCTTTTCGCAGTGATGGCGCGGCGAGGTAATGCGGTGCGACCACTGGCCATCATCGGTCATCAGCACCAGACCGGTGGTGTCGATATCGAGACGCCCGGCGGCGTGAAGCTTATGCGCGACCGGCTCGTCGAGGAAGTAGAGCACCGTCGGGTGATCGGGATCTTCGGTAGAACAGACGTACCCTTCCGGTTTATGCAGCATAAAGTAGCGCGGGCCGGTCTGCTGAACGAGGGTGTTACCGTTGTACTCAACCTCGTGTTCCGGTTGCAGTTTAAAGGCGGCATCGCGAACGATCTCGCCATTGACCGTAACACGGCTGCCGCGGATTTCGCGCCCGGAAATGGCGCGGCTGACGCCAAGCTGCTGAGCGATAAACTTATCAAGTCGCATGAAATTTTCTGGCCTGTATGGTGCTGAATGGGGGCAATGCGCCCACAAAAGAGATGAACAGCCTGAAGTATAACGAGCATCATAAACCGCTTAAAGCAAAGTTTCGTGGCATACTGTCTGCCGTCAATCTGTAACGCCGTTGAGACAATGACTTTTACGCTACGCCCCTACCAACGCGAAGCGGTGGATGCCACCCTCGCCCATTTTCGTCAACACGCCGAACCCGCAGTGATTGTGCTGCCGACCGGCGCCGGAAAAAGCCTGGTAATTGCCGAGCTGGCGCGGCTGGCGCGCGGTCGCGTGCTGGTACTGGCACATGTGAAAGAGCTGGTTGCGCAGAACCACGCCAAATATATCGCCCTTGGGCTGGACGCAGATATTTTCGCCGCCGGGCTGAAGCGCAAGCAGAGCCACGGCAAAGTGGTGTTCGGCAGCGTGCAGTCGGTGGCGCGCAACCTTGATCAGTTCCAGGGTGAGTTCTCCCTGCTGGTGGTGGATGAGTGCCATCGCATCAGCGATGACGACGACAGCCAGTATCAGCAAATTCTTTCCCATCTGAAGGAGGTGAATCCGCGCATTCGCCTGCTCGGCCTGACGGCAACCCCCTTCCGTCTTGGCAAAGGGTGGATTTACCGCTTTCACTATCACGGCATGGTACGCGGAGATGAAAAAGCGCTGTTCCGCGACTGTATTTATGAACTGCCGCTGCGCTATATGATTAAACACGGTTATCTGACGCCGCCGGAGCGGCTGGATATGCCGGTGGTGCAGTACGATTTCAGCCGCTTACAGACGCAGAGCAATGGCCTGTTCAGCGAAGCGGAGCTGAACCGCGAACTGAAGAAGCAGAAGCGCATTACGCCGCACATTGTCAGCCAGATTGTTGAGTTTGCGCAGACGCGCAAAGGGGCGATGATTTTTGCCGCCACGGTGGAGCACGCCCGCGAGATCACCGGCCTGCTGCCCGCGGACGACGCAGCGCTGATCACCGGCGAAACGCCCGGCCCGCAGCGTGACGCCTTAATTGAAGCTTTCAAACAACAGCAGTTCCGCTTTCTGGTCAACGTCGCAGTGCTGACCACCGGCTTTGATGCCCCGCATGTCGATCTGATTGCCATTTTGCGCCCGACGGAATCCGTCAGCCTCTATCAGCAAATTGTCGGTCGCGGCCTGCGCCTGGCACCGGGGAAAACCGACTGCCTGATTCTGGATTACGCCGGTAACCCGCACGACCTCTACGCCCCGGAGATTGGCGCGCCGAAAGGCAAAAGCGATAACGTGCCGGTGCAGGTCTTCTGCCCGGGCTGCGGCTTTGCCAATACCTTCTGGGGGAAAACCACTGCTGACGGCACGCTGATTGAGCACTTTGGCCGCCGCTGCCAGGGCTGGTTTGAAGATGATGAAGGGCATCGCGAGCAGTGCGATTACCGTTTCCGCTTTAAAAACTGTCCGCACTGCAACGCGGAGAATGATATCGCCGCCCGCCGCTGCCGCAGCTGCGATGCGATTCTCGTCGACCCGGACGATATGCTGAAAGCCGCGCTGAAGCTGAAAGATGCGCTGGTGCTGCGCTGTAGTGGCATGACATTGCAGCACGGCGCGGATGAGAAAGGCGAATGGCTGAAAATCACCTATTACGATGAAGATGGCGCCGATGTCAGCGAGCGCTTTCGCCTGCAGACCCCGGCGCAGCGCACCGCCTTTGAGCAGCTCTTTATGCGTCCGCATACGCGCACGCCCGGCGTGCCGTTACGCTGGATTGTGGCGGCGGATATCGTTGCCCAGCAGGCGCTGCTGCGCCACCCCGATTTTGTCGTCGCACGTATGAAAGGGCAGTACTGGCAGGTGCGGGAAAAAGTGTTTGATTACGAAGGTCGCTTTCGCCGGGCGCATGAATTGCGCGGCTAAGCGCACTTTTGATTGCTGTATCAATCATTAGGGGATAGAATACCGCCCGCTTTTGCATCCGCAAAGCCGATCATCTGCCTGTTGCTGGGTCGCCTGTAACAGGATTTATTTAAGAGAGATTCAAATGTTTACTATTAACGCAGAAGTACGTAATGAGCAGGGTAAGGGTGCGAGCCGCCGCCTGCGCACCGCGAACAAGTTCCCGGCTATCGTCTACGGTGGAACTGAAGCGCCGGTTGCTATCGAACTGGATCACGACAAAGTGTGGAACATGCAGACTAAGCCTGGCTTCTACAGCGAAGTTCTGACCCTGGCTCTCGATGGCAAAGAAGTTAAAGTTAAGATTCAGGCTGTTCAGCGTCACCCGTTCAAGCCGAAACTGACTCACATCGACTTCGTTCGCGCGTAATCGCTGACATGTTGAAGAAAAAACCCCGCTCCGGCGGGGTTTTTTTATGGCCTATTTTCCGCCGTTCAGCCGACGCTGCAACTGATCGCGCAGGTTTGGTGGCGTGCCTTTAATGGTCAGCGTGTCGGTAGCCGGATCCCAGAAGATACGCTCGCCAAGCAGCAGCGCATCAAAATTGATGGTCAACCCGCCGCCGCTGCCGGCATATTTGGTCAACTGGCGCAGGGTGCTGCGATCCGCCGGGAAGCTCTCTTCCAGCTCGTAGCCCTGGCCTGCGGTAAACTCTTCAAAGCTCACTTCGCTTACGCCCGCCAGCTCTTTTGAGAGCGACGCCAGCTCAATCTCCTCGCCCGCCTGCAACTGCTCGTTACAGTAGGTGTAGACCTGCTGACGCACAGTTTGACGCTCGGATTTATCAAGCTCTGCCTGGGCGGTAAAATCATCGACCGCTTGCAACAGCCCGCGGTTCTGCGCTTTCGCGTTCAGCCCTTCGCTGGCACCGAGGAAATCCATAAAGAAGTCCGCGACTTTGCGCCCTACCCGCCCTTTCAGGAAGGTGAGATAACGCGTTGACTCCGGGTTAGTTTCCCACTCGGTTAAGTCGACGCGCGCAACGATATCGGCGTGATTGATATCAAGATAATGGGTCGAGCTGATATCGAGGTTTTCATTGACGCGCATGCTGCTTAAGTTGTTCAGCACCGCCACCAACAGATACTCCACCGCCAGATAGCGGTAGTGGCAAAACAGCACAATACCGCCGTCGGCAAAGGGGTATTTCGCCAGTTCATCACGTAAGCGCCCGGTTGCCGCGCGGCTGAAGGCCAGAAACTCCTCTTCGCCCTGACGTTGCAGACGCAGCGCCTGTGCCAGCTCGCTCTCTTCATTAAACAGGCCATAGGCTTTACTTTTTGCGCTATAGACCCGGTGCAGTTCCGCTACCATCTCTTCGACGGGCGGGGTGGGTTCGAGCAAAGAATCGCGCAGCACCAGCTCAAGGGTTTGCTCATCGCGCTTGATAAGCTGGTGCAGGGCAATCTGGTTGATGTCCAGACTCATGATAAACTCTCCTTTTTGACCGGCGGTATTCAACCACCACCAACGCCGCGGTGCAACTGCTGATAAAAAAGCAGAAAAAAAGCTCTTCCTACGGTAAGATGTTGCCCTTTCATGAACAGACTGATTTCGATTTATGCCACAAATCTCCCGCTACAGTGATGAACACGTTGAACAACTGCTCAGTGAGCTGGCCAACGTACTGGAAAAACACAAAGCACCGGCCGACCTCTCTTTGATGGTGCTGGGCAATATGGTGACCAACCTGATTAACAGCAGCGTCGCCCCCGCGCAGCGTCAGGCCATCGCGACATCGTTCGCAAAGGCACTGCAATCGTCCATTGGCGACGACAAAGCGCACTAAGGGAAATCACAACAGTTTATGGTGACTAATCGTCAACGCTACCGTGAAAAAGTCTCCCAGATGGTGAGCTGGGGGCACTGGTTCGCGCTGTTCAACATTTTGTTGTCCATCGTGCTCGGTAGCCGTTACCTGTTTGTTGCCGACTGGCCGACCACGCTTTCCGGGCGTATTTACTCCTGGCTGAGCCTGGTGGGCCACTTCAGCTTTGTGGTGTTTGCCACCTATCTGCTGATCCTCTTCCCGCTGACCTTTATTGTGATGTCGCAGCGGCTGATGCGCGTGCTCTCGGCGATCCTCGCCACCGCAGGCATGACGTTGCTGCTTATCGACAGCGAAGTCTTTACCCGTTTTCACCTGCACCTCAATCCGGTGGTCTGGGAGCTGGTCATTAACCCCGATCAGAACGAGATGGCCCGCGACTGGCAGCTGATGTTTATCAGCGTGCCGGTCATTTTGCTGATTGAGATGCTGTTTGCGACCTGGAGCTGGCAGAAGCTGCGCAGCCTCACGCGCCGCCGCCACTTCGCCAAACCGGTGGCCGCCCTCTTTTTCGTCTCCTTTATTGCCACCCATGTGATGTACATCTGGGCGGACGCCAATTTCTATCGCCCGATCACCATGCAGCGCGCCAACCTGCCGCTCTCTTACCCGATGACCGCGCGCCGCTTCCTTGAAAAACATGGTCTGCTGGATGCGCAGGATTACCAGCGTCGCCTGGTGGAGCAAGGCAATCCGGAAGCGGTATCGGTGCAGTATCCGTTAAGCGAGCTGCGCTATCTCGATATGGGCTCCGGGCAGAATGTGCTGCTGATTACCGTCGATGGGCTGAACTACGCCCGTTACGAAAAACAGATGCCGCAGCTGGCGAGTTTTGCCGGGCAGAACGTTAACTTTACCCAGCATATGAGCGCCGGGAATAACGCCGATAATGGCTACTTCGGCCTCTTCTACGGCATTTCGCCAAGCTATATGGATGGCGTGATGTCAGCACGTATTCCGGCAGCACTCATCACCGCGCTGAATCAGCAGGGCTACCAGCTTGGCCTCTTCTCATCCGACGGCTTCAGCAGCCCGCTCTATCGCCAGGCGCTGCTGTCAGATTTCTCGCTGCCGCCGGCGAAAAGCCAGAGTGATGCACAGACGGCCGATCAGTGGATCAACTGGCTCTCCCATGACGCACAGGAAGATACCCGCTGGTTCTCATGGGTCTCCTTAAACGGTACCGCCGCGCTTGATACCGATACGCCGGGCTTTGCCCGCAAGTATCCCCGTGCTGCCGCCGATGTCGATGCGCAGATTGCCCGCGTGCTGGATGCGCTGCGCGCCTCCGGAAAAATGGACAACACGGTAGTGGTTATCACCGCCGGTCGCGGCATCCCGGCAGATCAACAGGACACGACCTTCGACTGGTCGCGCAGCCGCCTGCATGTGCCGCTGGTCGTACACTGGCCGGGCACGCCCGCGCAGCGTATTACCAGGCTGACGGATCATCAGGATGTGATGACCACCCTGATGCAGCGTCTGCTGCATGTCAGCACGCCGGCTAATGAGTATTCGCAGGGTCAAGATCTCTTTACCGCCACGCGCCGACACAACTGGGTCACCGCCGCTAACAGCAATACGTTGGCGATTACCACGCCGCAGATGACGCTGGTGCTCGATCAGAACGGCAACTATAAGTCCTGGGATGCGCAGGGCGAGAAGATCCGCGATCAGAAACCGCAGCTCAGTTTACTGCTGCAGGTGCTGACCGATGAAAAACGGTTTATCGCTAACTGATTGATTATTTATGAATCACTCAGCCTGCCCTGTACTTGCAATCAGGCAAGAAACGGGTAGTATTAGCGCCACATGTCGGCACGTAGCGCAGCCTGGTAGCGCACTGTCATGGGGTGTCAGGGGTCGGAGGTTCAAATCCTCTCGTGCCGACCAAAATTCCCCGCCGTGTTGCCTGATCCTTTTCGGCAAGACGAAGAAAAACAGCAAGTTACTTTAACTTGCTGTTTTTTTTTGCCCGTCAAAAACCCTTTTATTCCGGCAAACGGGTAAGCAATTCGTAATCAGGATGTTAACATAGAGACAAATTCATGCCTGTTATGATGAGTGAAACCTATGTCCGACTTAAACCGTCCCCAACTCCAGCTGCCCAACGGTGCCGATAAACTGCTGCTCCACTCCTGCTGTGCCCCCTGCTCGGGTGAAGTGATGGAGGCGATCCAGGCTTCCGGTATCGACTACACCATCTTCTTCTATAACCCGAACATCCATCCGCAAAAAGAGTATGAACTGCGCAAAGAGGAGAATATCCGCTTTGCTGAGAAGCACGGCGTGCCCTTTGTCGATGCGGATTACGATACCGACAACTGGTTCGAGCGGGCAAAAGGGATGGAGTGGGAGCCTGAGCGCGGCGTGCGCTGCACAATGTGTTTTGATATGCGCTTTGAGCGCACGGCGCTCTATGCCCATGAGCACGGCTTCAAAGCCATCAGCAGTTCGCTGGGCATTTCCCGCTGGAAAAACATGCAGCAAATCAATGACTGCGGCCAGCGCGCGGCGGGGCACTACCCGGAAATGGTTTACTGGGATTACAACTGGCGCAAACAAGGCGGCTCGGCAAGGATGATTGAGATCAGCAAACGGGAGCGCTTCTACCAGCAGGAGTACTGCGGCTGCGTCTACTCCCTGCGCGACAGCAACCTGCACCGTAAATCCCAGGGCCGACCGCTGATTAAAATCGGCAAGCTCTATTACGGTGATGAGCAGGAATAGAGATGAAAAATCCCGGCCATCTGACCGGGATTGTTTGCATTACAGTGCGATATCTGCAACCTGCCCATCGTCGTGATGCGGTTGCGTCACCGGCTTCTGCACCGGCGGCGTAATATCCGCCACCATCGATTCATCGCACTTCAGGCCGAGAATTTCACTGGTGTAGCGCAGCTCGGCGTCAGCGGCTTCGATATTGCCATTCAGCTCAGTGCCGAAGGAGGGAATAATCTCCCGCAGCTTGGTTTGCCAGGCCTCTGAGGCGAAGCGCTCGGTAAACACCTTCTCCATCAGCTCGAGCATGATCGGTGCTGCGGTTGAGGCACCCGGCGACGCGCCAAGCAGCGCGGCAATGGTGCCCTCTTTGTCGCTGACCACTTCGGTGCCCAGACGCAGCACCCCGCCTTTCCCGGCTTCGCGTTTGATAATCTGCACCCGCTGCCCTGCCTGCCACAAGCGCCAGTCCTCTTTTTGCGCCAGCGGATAGTATTCACGCAGCGCATCAAAGCGGTCATCCTCATTTTGCAGCACCTGGTTTACCAGGTATTTCACCAGGCTGAAGTTGGTCATTCCGACCGTCAGCATCGGCAAAATATTGGAAGAGTTGGTTGAGCGCAGCAGATCCCACAGCGATCCGTTTTTCAAAAAACGCGTCGAGAAGGTGGCGAACGGCCCGAAGAGCAGCACGCGTTTGCCATCAATAATGCGCGTATCGATATGCGGCACCGACATTGGCGGCGCGCCAACGGTCGCCTGACCGTAGACTTTTGCCAGGTGGTGATTCACCACCGCCGGATCTTCCGCCACCAGGAACTGGCCGCCGACCGGGAAACCGGCGTAATCGGCCGCTTCCGGAATGCCGGATTGCTGTAACAGCTTCAGCGCTGCGCCACCGGCACCGATAAAGATAAATTTCGCTTTGATCACCTGCTCAGCGCCGCTGTTCAGGTTATGCAACGTCACGCTCCAGCTCTGGTCAGCGTTGCGCTTTAAGCCGCGCACCTCGGTCGCCAGTTGCAGAGCGAAGTTCGCCTTCTTCTGCAGCGAGCCGATCATCTGGCGCGTCAGCTCGCCAAAGTTAACATCGGTGCCGATCTCCGTGCGGGTCGCGGCAATTTTTTGCGTGGCATCGCGCCCTTCCATCACCAGCGGTGCCCACTGTTTGATCTGCTCAGGGTCTTCGGAGTAGCGCATGCCGCGAAACAGGGAGCACTGCTGCAACGCTTTATAGCGCGCGCGCAGGAAGTTGACGTTGTCGTCGCCCCAGACGAGGCTCATATGCGGCACGGTATTGATAAAGGAGCGCGGGTCGCGCAGCACACCGCTTTTTACCTGGTGCGCCCAGAACTGGCGAGAGATGCGAAACGCTTCGTTGATCTCAATCGCTTTTTTGATGCTGACAGAGCCGTCCGCGCTGCGGGGGGTGTAGTTGAGTTCCATCAGGGCGGCATGCCCGGTACCGGCGTTGTTCCAGCCGTTTGAACTCTCTTGCGCCAGGGCGTCGAGACGCTCCACCATCGTAATTGACCAGTCCGGTTCAAGATCCGAAAGCCAGGTTCCCAACGTGGCACTCATGATCCCACCACCGATTAAAAGCACATCTGTTTCCTGCTCTTTCGATGCGGACGCGTCTGCTGCTTTTGAGACAGCATTAAGCCCGACAGCCATCGAAAACAGCCTGGCAGTCATTCTTTTCATGATGATATTGCCTTACTTTTAGTGCTGCTTTATTCGCATTTATAGAGGGTTAAGTCGTTAGCTCGTCTAACGTAGCACTTAAAAGTCGAGATTTAAATAATGTTTAAACATTAAATAATAATTATATAAATGTTACTAATAAGTTGCTTTTATGCATTAGTTTTGACACTAATCGTTGCCCGCCTGGCGCCTGAATCTGCTATTATCCTGCGCTTTGCCAAACGCATGGATGCCGTTTGCCTCTGCTTCTATGGCACTCTCCACTTGCGGAACGTTATGACCGACAAAACACTCCTCCCCTCTTCTTCGGTAAGCGCCGTACTGCGCTCGCCGAAGCTGTTTACACGTGAAATTTTAGCCGGTGTGATCACTGCGCTGGCGCTGATCCCGGAAGTAATCTCCTTTTCAGTAATTGCTGGCGTTGATCCGAAAGTGAGCCTGATCGCCTCGGTGGTGCTCTGCTTCGCGATGTCCATTCTCGGCGGTCGCCCGGCGATGGTAACGGCGGCTGCCGGTTCAGTCGCACTGGTTATCGGTCCGATGGTCAACCAGAACGGCGTGGAATACATTTTGCCTGCGGTATTACTGGCGGGCGTGATCCAGATTATCTTCGGCCTGACCGGCATGGCGCGCCTGATGCGCTTTATTCCCCATGCGGTGATGACCGGGTTTGTTAACGCCCTCGGCATCCTGATCTTCTTCGCCCAGGTGCCCCACTTCTGGAGCAAAAACCCGCTTATTCTGGCGCTCTTCGCCCTGACGCTGCTGATTGTGCTGTGGCTGCCGCGCTGGCTGAAAAGTGTGCCTGCGCCGCTGGTCGCCATTGTCGTGCTGACCGCCTATACCATCTTTAGTGGTCAGGTGTTACCCACCGTGGGCGATGAAGGCCCGATGCAGGGCGGCCTGCCGGGGCTGACCGAATGGCTGGTGCCGTTTGATTTGCATACGCTGAGCATTATCTGGCCTTGCGCACTGAGCATCGCTTTTGTCGGGCTGATGGAGTCGCTGCTGACCGCCAAACTGGTCGACGATTTAACCCATACGCCGTCGAACAAAGGGCGTGAAAGTACCGGGCTTGGCATCGCCAATATCCTCGCCGGTTTTTACGGCGGCATTGCCGGCTGCGCGATGATTGGTCAAACCATCGTGAACGTTGAGATGGGCAAAGGCCGCACGCGCCTCTCAACCGTTGCCGCCGCGCTGGTGTTGCTGCTGCTGGTCACGGCGTTAAGCGAGGTGATGGCGAAAATCCCGATGGTAGTGCTGGCCGGGATCATGGCGATTGTCGCCTTCAAGACCTTTAACTGGGGAAGCCTCAAGCCAGGCACCCTGAAGCAGGCGCCTTTCGTTGAGAGCGTGGTGATGGTGATAACGGTGATTGCCACCGTCAGCACCGGCAACCTGGCAATTGGCGTGGTTGCCGGCGTGGTGACGCTGGCGATAACGCCTGCGAAGTGGCGGGAAAAGTCGCTGTTTACAGCAAAAACAGCGTCGCCAGACCAAGAAAAATAAAGAAGCCGCCGGTGTCGGTAATGGCGGTGATCATCACGCTGGAGCCGACCGCCGGGTCGCGCCCCAGCCGGATCATCAGCATCGGGATCAGCACACCCATTAATGCCGCCATCAGCAGGTTAAGCACCATCGCCAGCATCATCACGCCGCCCAGCGCCGGGTCGCCATACAGCCACCAGGTGATGCAGCCCATCAGGCCGCCCCACACCACGCCGTTAATTAATGCCACCCCCATTTCGCGCAGAATAAGAAACGAGAAGTTGCCCGGCTGAATGTTTTGCAGCGCCAGCGCGCGCACAATCATGGTGATGGTCTGATTACCTGTGTTACCGCCAATACCGGCGACAATCGGCATCAACGAGGCCAGCGCCACCAGCTGCGAGATGGTGTGTTCAAAACCATCAATCACCCGCGAGGCGATAAAGGCGGTGCAGAGGTTAAGCGCCAGCCACGCCCAGCGTGACTTTACCGCTTTGGTGACGGGGGCGAAGACATCCTCTTCGGTACTCAGGCCGCCCATCTGACGCATATCGTTATCGGTCTCTTCATAGACCACGTCGAGGATCTCATCGACGGTCAGCCGCCCCATCAGAATGCCGTTCTCATCCACCACCGCTGCGCTGAGCAGATTGTCACGCTCAAAGGTGCGCGCGACACGCTCCGCCTCCTCTTCCGGCAGGAAGGTGACGGGATCGCTCTCCATCACCTCGCCCACTTCACGATCGGTAGCGTTCAGCAGCAGAGTTTGCAGCGTCAGCTCGCCAACCAGCCGGTTGTCGCGATCGACCACAAACAGCTTGTCGGTGTTCTCCGGCATCTTTCCCAGACGGCGCAGGTAGCGCTGAACGGCGGCCAGCGTCACCTCCGCGCGGATGGTGATCACCTCAAACTCCATGATCGCGCCGACACAGTTTTTGCCATAGCGCATCACCTGGCGCACCCGCGCGCGCTCTTTCGGCGGTAGCGTTGCCATCATGCGCCCGGTCAGGTTGCGCGGAAGATGCTGCACCAGGTAGATCTGCTCATCGATATTGAGGGTTTCCAGCGCATCCAGCAGCGCACGGTCGCTCATCTCATCAATCAGATCGTCCCAGACATTTTCCGAGGCTTCGAGCAGCACTTTGCCGCGCTTGTCATCTTCAATCACCCGCCACAGCGCATGGCGTTCAACCACCGGCAGCGCTTCGAGGGTATCGGCCAGATCCGGCGGCGGCAGGTGCGCGGCGAGGGCGCGCACTTCAAGCAGGTGTTGATCGAGCACTTCACTGTTCACCTGCTCTACCAGCGTGATTTCGCCTAACAGCGTGGCGGTCAGAGCTTTATGGGTAGTGAGCAACCATATAAGGCGCGCGCGCTCTTCTTCGCGCAGTTTGACACTGTTCTTTTTGATAACCGGCATGACAATCCTGAATCGAAAGCGCCCTCTCATCCGGGCGGAATAGCCTTAAGCATAGCGCCAGGTGCTAAAAAAAGGCTCAACGGTGCGGTTGTTTGGGTAAAAAAACGGCAACGCTCCCCGGTTCAGCAGGGAGCGTTGTTGTTATGCGGTGCGGGAAACGGCGTCGCGGGAGGCGAGCTGACGCTCTTCACCTTCCAGCTCGCTTAAGTGGCCATTGCGCATCTCCAGCAGGCGATCGGCGTGGATAAAGTAGTGATCGTCATGGCTGATAGCGAAGATGGTTTTGCCCATCTGCTGCATCAGCGGCAACAGCACCTGGTAGAAGTCGCGCCTGAAGTGCGGATCCTGATCTGCCGCCCACTCATCCAGCAGCAGAATATCGCGCTCTTCCGCCAGCGCCAGCAGCAGCGCGACGCGCTTCTTCTGCCCTTTTGAGAGCTTCAGGTTGAGGATTTTACCGTTCTCCAGTTCCAGCTTGTGCGACATCTTTAACTGCTCCAGCCACTTCGCCACCAGCGCCGGATCGGCCTGCTGCCCTTCTGGGCCAAGCAGTTCATCAAACAGCCAGACATCGGTAAACACCGCCGAGAAGAGCTTGCGGTAATCTTCCGGCTTATCCTGCGCCATCGGTTTGCCATCCAGCAGGATTTCGCCGGAGAGCGGCTGATAGAGGCCGGTTAGCAGCATCGCCAGCGTCGATTTCCCGCTGCCGTTACCGCCAATCAGAAACACCAGTTCGCCGCGCTTGAGGGTCATATTGATCGGCCCGATGGCAAAGTCATTATCCTGATATTTAAAGGTGACATTGCGCAGCTCAAGGGTTTGCCAGCCGGGGAAGGCCTGCGGGCGCGGAAACTCCGGGCGATAAGGTGCCAGCGCGAACTGCTTGAGTTTGCGAAACGCCACCTGAGCGGTGAGTAGCGTTGGCAGCGCGCCAACAGCAGAGAGCAACGGTGTGCGCAGAAAGAGCAGCGTCAATGAGTAGGTCGCCGCGACATTAGTATTCGCCCAGCCCAGCCCGTTCGCCATCCAGAACACCAGACCAATCGCGCCCAACATCATAATGTTCGACCAGTTCACTGCGCTCAGGTGGAAGGTATCGGCGCGGATAATATGGTGGCGGTATTCGCGCGCATCCGGCAGGTACATCTTTTCAAACACGTGCTCGGCGCGCTCGCGGTTAAGCGTAAGCTCTTTACGCCCCTCAAGCACCGTCTGGAAATCGGTATACAGCTTATCTTCCGTCTCGCGCAGGGTCGCCATATGTCTATAGACGCGCGACACCAGCATAAACCCGCCCCAGATGGTCAGCGCCATCCAGATCACGGTGATCAGCAACATCTTGCCGGAGAGCATGGCGAGATAGAGGCAGGAGCCAACGGTGAGGATAATCCCCTGCACCAGTTCCGGCAGGCGCACAAAGGCGATGGTGATATTACGCACATCGCTGGTCAGCCCGGCCAGCAGCGAGGCGCTGCCCAGCTGTTCGATGCGCTCGATCGGCGTATCCAGCAGACGCTTGATAAATTCGCTACGCAGGCGGTAGACAAAGTGGTGGCCCAGTGTCGTCAACGCCAGCTGCGAGCCGAGGGTGACGGCCATTAACAGCAGCAGCAGGCCGAGGAACTCCGGCAGCACGGCAACAGAGAGATCGACAGATTCAATCAGGCGCTGGTTAATAAAGGCAATCAGCCCGATGCCCATTGCCGCGCTGGCAAGCGACAGCGCCAGTACCGCCACAAACGGCCAGCGATACTGCCGCCAGACAAGAAGGAGAAGTTCCATAAGCGTATCCGGTCAATAAAAACAGCCAGCAGTTTAAACGGCTACCTGTTTTCATCAAGAATAATTCTTATTTTTGTTCGCTATTGCCAGCCTGGCGAAAAGTAAGGTTATAGCGACATTCGCCGGTCAGCGGATGGTAGCCCGGCTTCAGCGGCGCGATACCGTGATAAAAGAGGCGCGACTCCCCGCCCCACACCACCACATCGCCATGCTCCAGCAGCAGACGCTGGAGCGGATCGCTGCGCTTCAGCCCGCCGAACTGGAAAACCGCTGGCAGGCCAAGCGAAACGGAGACAATCGGCGCTCGCAGATCCGGCTCATCTTTATCCTGATGTAGCGAGAGTTTGGCTCCCGGCGCATAGCGATTGATAAGGCAGGCATCCGGGCGGAAATCGGGGTAGCCAGCGGCGGCGCTTGCCGCGTTGCAGAGCGTCACAAAGGCCTGCGGCATGGCGGGCCACGGGCGCTGCGTCTGCGGATCGGCGGCATCGTAGAGATAGCCGCGCTTGTCCGTTGTCCAGCCAAGCTGCCCACAGTTGGTCATGGCAACGGACATGGTGTAACCGCCGGGTGTTACCATATGGCGCAGCGGCGAAACGCTGACCACATCGGCGATACCGCGCATCAGCGCCTCGCTGTGCGCCAGGGCAAAGCGGCGCAACACCACGGCACCCGGTGCCAGTGGCTCCTGCCACGGTTGTTCATCGGCAAACAGATCGAGCATCAGGTCTCCTGTTGATTAGCTTCGCGCGCCAGCAGCTGCGCTTTGCGATCGGCGCCCCAGCGGTAGCCGGAGAGCGCCCCGCTCTGGCGCACCACGCGATGGCAGGGAACGATAACCGCCAGCTTATTCGCCGCGCAGGCGCTGGCGACGGCTCTGACCGCGCCGGGCTTGCCAATACTCTGCGCCAGCGCCTGGTAACTGACCCTCTCCCCTGCCGGGATCTGGCGCAGCGCTTGCCACACCTGCAGCTGAAACGCGGTGCCGCGTAAATCGAGCGGCAAGGTAAAGGGCGAATCGGGTCTCTCTACATGCGCAATCACCTGCTGCACGCGCGCAGTAAATTGCGGATCATCTTCTGCCTGGTGAGCATGCGGAAACAGGTTGCTGAGCTGCGCCAGTAATGCGTCATCACTCTGTGCCAGCAGTACGGCACAGATCCCGCGTTCACTCTCCGCCACCAGGCAGCGGCCGAGCGTACAGTCCGTTAGCGTAAACCAGACCGGGCAGGACGCGCCGCCGCGGCGAAAGGCGCGGGCAGTCATACCAAGCGCCGCATCCGCGTTTCGATAGTAGCTGCTGCTGTCCGGGAACCCGGCCGCCAGCACCGCATCGGTAATGGTCTCGCTGTTCGCCAGCGTTTCGCGTAAGCGCCGGGCGCGAAACGCCTGCTGCCACGCTTTCGGCGTCACGCCGGTCACCGCTTTAAACAGTCGGTGAAAGTGATAAGGGCTGATGGCAACCGCCGCGGCAAGCTCGGCCAGCGTCACGGGTTGATCCTGCTCCAGCAAACGGCACGCGGCGGCGACCTTCTCCAGCCGCTGCTGCTGCGGATGCGTTTTATCCGGCTGGCAGCGTTTGCAGGGACGAAACCCCGCCTCCAGCGCACTGGCGACATCTTTATAGAAGCGTATATTCTGGCGCAGGGCGCGCCGCGCTGTGCAGGAGGGGCGGCAAAAGATCGCCGTGGTCAGCACAGCAAAGACAAACTGACCGTCGGCGTTCGGGTCGCGCGCCAGCACCGCCTGCCAGCATTGATCATCGGTTAACATCGCATTGTTCATCGCAGGCTCCTTATCTAAGCTTAGCCTTACTGTGGCGGTTAGCGCGCGCGCAAAAACCTGCAATCTTGCGCTTTAATTTTTATCCTTCACCAGGAAGGCGGAGAACTGCGGCGACATCCAGGTCGTGAAGCCATCCCCCTCCTTCATGATCATCATCACCGCCAGCCCTTCGCGCGTCACTACCTCTTTTGCCCGCTCAGGGCCGAGCACCATCAGGCCGGTGTCCCAGGCATCCGCTTCCAGCGCGGTTGGCGAGATCACCGTCACCGACACCAGCTTATGATTGATTGGCCGCCCGCTGCGCGGATCGATAACGTGAGAGATGCGTTTACCGTCCAGTTCATAGTAGTTGCGATAGCTGCCGGAGGTGCTGATGCCGTGACCATTAATATCGACCACCGCCTCGACGGCATTTTCACGATCCGTTGGCTTCTGTACCGCCACACGCCACGGCAGCCCTTTAACATTCATCCCGCGGCTGACCAGGGCGCCTCCGACGGAGACCAGATAGCGGCCAATCCCCTCGCGCTCCATTAAGTGCGACAGATGATCGGCGGCGTAACCTTCGCCAACTGTCGAGAGATCGACATACAGATCGGGCAGATCTTTTTGCAGGAACTGTTCACCGGCGCGGTTGATTACCGTGAGATGTTGCAGCCCGGTACGCGCTTTTGCCGCGTCGATCTGCGCCTGCGTTGGCGTGTTGATCGGCTGCTGGTCGGGGCCAAAACCCCACAAATTCACCAGCGGTCCAACGGTAATATCCATCACGCCATCGGTTTTTTTACCGACGCGCAGCGAGGTGGTGACAATATCCGCCATCGCTTCGCTGACCGGCCACGGCGCGGTGCTGGTGCTGCGGTTAAAGCGCATCAGCGCTGAATCTTTTTTCCAGGTCGACATCAGCCAGTCGTCGCCATCAAGCTGCGCCTGGATTTTCTTTTGTAGTGCTGTCGCCTGCTGCGGCGTGATATCCACCATGCTGACGCGCCAGGAGGTGCCCATGGTTTTACCTTCGAGCACCGTGGGTGTGGGCTGGCTTGCCGTGTCGCAGCCGGCTAACAGAAAAAGTGCCGCCATCAGCGCGGCACGAAGAGAAGCGATCGCCATAGTTGTTATCTCCTTGCTGGCGCAAGCGTACACGAAAAAGGGATTTGCCCGAAACAGGCAATAAAAAAGGGGCCTTGCGGCCCCTTTTAATACGCGTTGTTGCAGACTTAGAACTGGTAGACCAGGCCCAGGCCAACAATGTCGTCGGTCGCAATACCGGCCGCGCGGGTAAAGGTGTTGTCGTCCAGCAGGTTGATTTTGTAATCAACATAGGTGGACATGTTTTTGTTGAAGTAGTAAGTCGCGCCAACATCAACATATTTCACCAGATCCTGGTCGCCGAAGTTAGCAGTACCGGTGTTGTTGGTGATGTCCTTACCTTTGGACTGCAGGTAAGCGATGGACGGACGCAGACCGAAGTCGAACTGGTACTGTGCAACCACTTCGAAGTTCTGCGCTTTGTTAGCAAAACCGAAAGCAGAGCTTGGGGTACGGCCGTTAGAGGTACCGAAACGGGTCGCGTTGTAAGTCTGAGAGTACTGCGCTGCCAGGTAGATATTGTTGGCATCGTATTTCAGGCCGCCGCTGTAAACTTCAGCGCGGTCGCCGTCACCGTACAGGTTCGCATTGATGCTGTTCTGATCGGCAGTACGTTTAGAGGAGGACATCGCGCCGCCAACGCTGAAGCCTTCGCCCAGATCGTAGGTCAGGGATGCGCCGTAGCCGTCGCCATTCTGGTTCAGCAGGCTGCGACCATTAGTGTTTTCACCGCTGACGCTGCCATTTTTACCCTGGTACTGCAGAGCAAAGTTCAGGCCATCAACCAGACCGAAGAAGTCGGTGTTACGGTAGGTTGCTACGCCGTTAGCACGGGACTGCATGAAGTTATCCGCGCCATAGGTGTCGCCGCCGAATTCCGGCAGAACGTCGGTCCAGGAGGTCACGTCATAGATGATGCCGTAGTTACGACCGTAGTCGAAAGAACCGGTGTCAGCAACGCGGATACCTGCGAAGGCCAGACGGGTCCATGCCTGATCGCTTGCACCCTCTTCTTTGTTCGCCTGGATGTTGTATTCCCACTGACCGTAGCCGGTTACCTGATCGTTAACCTGAGTTTCGCCCTTGAAGCCAAAACGCACATAGGTCTTATCGCCATCAGAACCGTTGTCGTCAGAAAAATAGTGCAGGCCGTCTACTTTACCGTAGAGATCTAATTTGTTGCCGTCTTTATTATAAACTTCAGCCGCATTAGCTGCGCCCGCTACCAGCAGAGCCGGTACCAGGAGGGACAGAACTTTAACTTTCATTTTATTAACCCTCTGTTATATGCATTTTTATTGCCACTGCATGCTGATTAACCCTCAAATCAGCTGGCGATTCATTGTGCGCAAAAATCAAAAATAATCCAACAGGAATATGATACGAAAACTTTGAAGATGTTTCATACCTAAAGCTAAATGTTTCCAATTGTAATTTTGCAGGAACTTTTTGAAAGCACTAAAAGCTAATAAATAAGAAAAAAGGCGGATCAAATACAGTTCTTTACTTATAAAAACAGCAACTTACTAAAATATAAAATGAGAGCACTGAATGCCAAACCGAAAGCAGAATTGGTGTCTAAAATAATCGACGCTATCATCATTAACTTTATTTATTACCGTCATTCGAATCTGAATGTCTGTTTACCCCTCTTCAAACCGGATGCCCTGCATTCGGTTTTTTTTTACCTTTCTTTACATCAGTTGATACTTAAGATTTATATAGTCGCCATTTGTAATGACTATTAATTAATCAATAATCGTACCAGAGTTGATCCTCAAACATATTTATAAAGTTAATATCTTGTTATTTCGTGCGATATTTTACTGGCGAGACGGTAAATAGGCCTGCAGCGCTGCGTATCTGTACATTTTTCCTGCGCTTCAGGTAAAGAGTGCATATTCATGCACACCCCAGGCATTTCCTGAAAAGAGAGTCTGGAAATTCACCCATTTACCGATATACTGCCTGCTGAACATTACTCTGCAGCACACTACCTTTACGCCCGCGGCCCACCAAACGCGACGCTAACGGCATGGCAGCAACATTGTCTCAGCGCAGGCTGAAAGTTATCAGCCGTGTTGTCATAACGGGTTACACACACGAATGAGTCAATCGGACACAATGATTCCTGGCAAATTTTCCCTGATACCGGGCAACATTACCCGTTACTTCCTTTTATTGATTATTGTCCTGCTGGTCACCATGGGCGTGATGATCCAGAGCGCCGTCAACGCGTGGCTGAAGGACAAAAGTTATCAAATTGTTGATACCACCCACGCCATTCATAAGCGCATCGATATCTGGCGCTATGCGACCTGGCAGATTTACGACAATATCGCTGCCGCCCCCGCCTCTTCCGGCGAAGGCCTGCAGGAGACGCGTTTAAAGCAGGACGTCTACTACCTCGAAAAACCGCGCCGCAAGACGGAAGCGCTGATTTTCGGCTCCCATGACAGTTCGACGCTGGAGATGACCCAGCGTATCTCGACCTATCTCGATACGCTGTGGGGCGCGGAAACCGTGCCGTGGTCGATGTACTACCTTAACGGCCAGGATAACAGCATGATCCTTATCTCGACGCTGCCGCTTAAGGATCTTACCTCCGGTTTTAAAGATTCGATGATCAGCAATATCGTCGATACCCGCCGTGCGGAGATGCTCCAGCAGGCGAATGCCCTTGATGAGCGCGAAAGTTTCTCCTCGCTGCGCCGTCTTGCCTGGCAGAATGGCCACTACTTTACGCTGCGCACCACCTTTAACCAGCCAGGCCATCTGGCGACCGTCGTCGCCTTCGATCTGCCAATCAATGATTTGATTCCGCCCGGTATGACGCTGGACAGCTTCCGCCTCGATCCCGATACCACGCCGGGCAGCGCACGCGCGCAGGATAAAGAGAACACCGACAGCGTCTCAGTAAACTTCAACAGCTCGCGCATTGAGATCTCCTCTGCGCTAAACGGCACCGGTTTACGCCTGGTGTGGCAAGTTCCGTTCGGCACACTGCTGCTTGATACCCTGCAAAACGTTCTGCTGCCGCTGCTGCTGAATATTGGCCTGCTGGCGCTGGCGCTGTTTGGTTACACCACCTTTCGCCAGATGCCGGGGCGCAAGAGCGATACGCTCGCGACGCCGGGCGCGAATAATGAGCTGCGCGTGCTGCGCGCCTTTAATGAAGAGATTGTCTCTTTGCTGCCGCTGGGTCTGCTGGTTCACGATCAGGAAGCCAACCGCACGGTGCTGAGTAATAAAATTGCCGACCACCTGCTGCCGCACCTCAATTTGCAGAACATTACCGCGATGGCGGATCAGCACCAGGGCGTGATCCAGGCGACCATCAATAACGAGCTCTATGAGATCCGCCAGTTCCGCAGCCAGGTGGCGTCGCGTACGCAGATCTTTATTATTCGTGACCAGGATCGCGAAGTGCTGGTCAACAAGAAGCTCAAGCAGGCGCAACGGCTCTATGAGAAAAACCAGCAGGGTCGCGCGGCGTTTATGAATAACCTCGCCGAGGCGCTCAAACAGCCGGTGAAAGCGCTGGCCAGTGACGCTGCGGCGATTGAGAGCAACGAAGCTAACCGCCTTGCCGATCACGCCGACCGACTGGTGCAACTGGTGGATGAACTCCAGCTGGCAAACATGCTGGAGAATGATACCTGGAAAGGCTCCTCTTCCCTCTTCTCCATTCAGGATCTGATTGATGAAGTGGTGCCGGAAGTGCTGCCGGTGATCAAGCGTAAAGGGTTGCAGCTGCTGATCAACAATCATCTTCCGGCCAATGAGGAGCGTCACGGCGATCGCGATGCGCTGCGTCGAATCATGCTGCTGCTGATTCAGTATGCGGTGACCACCACGCAGATGGGCAAAATCACCCTCGAAGTGAGCATGGACGAATCAGCAGATGACCGGCTGACCTTCCGTATCCTTGATACCGGCGTCGGCGTTAACGCCAGCGAGATTGATAATCTGCACTTCCCGTTCCTTAACGAAACGCAGGGCGATCAGTTTGGCAAGGCAAATGCCCTCACCTTCTGGCTTTGCGATCAGTTGGCCCGTAAACTGGGCGGACATCTCAATATTAAAGCGCGTGAAGATCTCGGCACCCGCTACTCTCTGCATGTGAAAATGGCCGTACGCGCGCAGCAGGGCGAGAGCGAAGAGAAATTGCTCGATGATGTGGTGGCGATGATTGATATTACGTCGAACGAAATTCGTAATATTGTGGTGCGCCAGCTTGAGAATTGGGGGGCGAGCTGCATTTCGCCCGATGAACGATTATCAAATCAAGAATACGATCTCTTTTTAACAGATAATCCGTCAAATCTTACAGCTTCAGGATTGCTTTTAAGCGATGATGAGGTCGGCGTGCGGAAAATTGGTCCAGGCCAGTTGCGCGTCAATTTTAATATGAGCAATGCAATGCAGGGAGCAATATTGCAGCTCATTGAGGAGCAGCTGGCGCAGGAGGAAGTCACGGAGTCGCCTTTAGGCGGCGATGAGAATGCCGAACTCCATGCCAGCGGCTATTACGCGCTGTTTGTCGACACAGTTCCCGATGATGTTAAGAGGTTGTATACTGAATCGGCTTCGCGCGATTTCGCTGCGCTGGCACAGACGGCCCACCGCCTTAAGGGGGTGTTTGCCATGCTTAATCTGGTACCTGGTAAGCAGTTGTGTGAAACGCTGGAGCAATTAATTCGCGAGAGTGATGCTCCAGGCATAGAAAATTACATCAGCGACATTGACGCTTACGTCAAAAGCTTGCTGTAGCAAGGTAGCCTAATACATGAACAATATGAACGTAATTATTGCCGATGACCATCCGATTGTACTGTTCGGTATTCGCAAGTCACTTGAACAGATCGAATGGGTAAATGTAGTCGGTGAATTTGAAGACTCTACAGCGCTTATCAACAACCTGCCGAAACTTGAGGCCAATGTATTGATCACCGATCTGTCAATGCCGGGCGACAAATACGGCGATGGCATTACGCTGATCAAGTACATTAAGCGCCACTTCCCGGCGCTGTCGATTATCGTGCTTACCATGAATAATAATCCGGCAATTCTCAGCGCCGTTCTGGATCTCGATATCGAAGGTATCGTGCTGAAACAGGGCGCGCCGACGGATCTGCCGAAAGCGCTGGCGGCACTGCAAAAGGGTAAGAAGTTCACCCCGGAGAGTGTCTCCCGTCTGCTGGAGAAGATCAGCGCCGGTGGTTATGGCGATAAACGCCTGTCACCGAAAGAGAGTGAAGTGCTGCGCCTGTTCGCAGAAGGTTTCCTGGTGACGGAGATTGCCAAGAAGCTGAACCGCAGCATTAAGACCATCAGCAGCCAGAAGAAATCAGCGATGATGAAACTGGGTGTCGATAACGATATCGCCCTGCTGAACTACCTCTCTTCCGTGACGCTCACCCAGACGGAAAAAGAGTAATCCCCGTAACCCCGGCACTCGCCGGGGTTCGTTTTTCTTAGCCCTACTCCCTGCTTTTTCTTACCCGCGCGGCGTATGCAGCCAGCGTCTGCTTCAGCACGTCCAGCGTTACCGGCTTCGACAGACAGCTATCCATCCCCGACTCGAGACAGCGCTGCTTCTCTTCTGCCAGAGCGTTCGCCGTCACGCCGATCACCGGCAGCGTCAGCCCAAGCTGGCGAATGCGCTGCGTCAGGCGGTAACCATCCATATTCGGCATGTTCACGTCGCTGAGCACAATATCGATCGGGTTCTTGCTCAACACATTGAGCGCATCGACGCCATCATTGGCGGTTTTACATTGATAGCCCAGAGAGCCCAGCTGATCGGCCAGCAGACGGCGGTTGATTGGATGATCGTCCACCACGAGGATCATCATATCCTCGTTATTCTCCATCTCGCCGGAATCCGATGCTAAGGCATTTGCCGCCTGCGCCTCGGCCACCGGCACGCGATAGATGCGGCCCAGCAGCGCCAGCAGATCGTGCGGCGAGGCGACGCTGTGCAGCCACTCACCCGGCGCGCGCTCAAGCGGAATACCAATATGGCGGCGGGAGAAGATAACCGCCGCGCGTCCGGTCCAGGGCTGCGGCAGCTCATCATCGGTAATCAGCGTGTCCTGGTTGCCCAGTTCATGGCCGTCATACTGCTTAACCTGAATGCCGTTCCACTTCAGCAGGTTATGCAGATACGCCGACAGCCAGGCGTTGCGTACCGCCAGCCAGCAGCAGGTTTCCGCCAGCCCATCTACGTCGGTCTGCACCGTTGGCACCGCGCTGTAGAGCGGAATGCGAATGGTGAACTGGCTGCCCATGCCCGGTTCAGTATCGACAGCGATATCGCCATCCATCATGTTGACCAGCTTTTCACAAATCGCCAGCCCCAGGCCGGTGCCCTGGAAGTTGCGCTGTACGCCGGTGCCGACCTGGAAGAAGGGATCGAATAAGCGCACCACCTCTTTGCCAGGGATCCCCACGCCGGTGTCACGCACGCGAATGCTGAGATACTCCATATCACACTGCACATGCAGCACGATGCAGCCCATATCGGTGAACTTAATCGCATTACTTAGCAGGTTGGAAATCACCTGTTGCAGGCGCATTGGATCGCCATTAATCGCCAGCGGCACATCCGGCTCGATAAAGCAGTAGAGCCCGAGCTGTTTGCGCACCACCAGCGGCAGATAGTTGGCGGTGATATGGCTCATCACTTCGCGCGGCGAGAACTCACGCGGCTCAATCTTCAGCTGTTCGGACTCAATTTTCGAGAAGTCGAGAATATCGCTGATGATCTTCAGCAGCAGGCTCGAGGAGTTGTTCATCGCGGTCACTAAGCGGTCGACCCCTTTCGGCAGCTCTTTGGTCTGCAACAGATCGAGGTTACCGATAATGCCGTAGAGCGGCGTGCGCAGCTCATGGCTGACCGTCGCGAGGAACATCGACTTCGACTGGCTCGCCTGCTCCGCCGCCTGCGCCATCTCCTGCAGCGACTCCTCCATTTTGACGCGGGCGGAGACATCCACCAGCACGCAGATCGCCACGTTCTCATTGCGATAGCGCGAATGCACAAAGCTAATTTGCAGGTTGGTGTTATTGCTGGTTAACACATCAACAAAGTTAACCTGCTGCCCGCAGATAATTTGCGTCAGCCTTTGGCGATCCTCATGGGTCAGCATGTTGAGGTAGTTATGCGCCAGCTCGTTACTCAGTATGTTGGTGCCATCCTGGGTACGCAGGATACAGATCCCCACCGGCGCGGAGGCGACAATCTTACGGTTGAACTGCTCATGCTCTTCAAGCCGCTGCGCATCGTTTTCTGCCGGAATAAATATGCGCCGCTCATAGAGGCGCGCCAGGGTAAACAGCGCCACCCCGACCAGCACATTAAGCAGCACCGCGTTGAGGATCAGCATGCGGATGCGCTCCAGCACCACGTCCACCGGCACGGAGTAGACCACGCTCAGGGAGGATGGCGGCAGCGTCTTCTTGAGGATCAGCTCACGGAAACCGGAGGTGTACCCAAACCAGGAGCGCTCCTGCAGCCAGCGCGGATCGGCGGTAATGCCACTCTCCTGCCCGGTCAGCGAAAGCAAGGTATGGCCATTCTCATCAAGGATGGTGACACCCATCGGCAGCGTACCCGGCGTGAAGAAGTTCTCCATCCGGATCGACTGCTCGGTGCCGAGCAGCGCCTGCAGGCGGTTGCCGAGATAGACCGGCGTCAGCGCGTAGAAATAGCCGATGCCCGGGCGCGGGCCCTGGCTCATCCAGTAGACGTTGTTGCTGCGCTCATCCTGCGGCGCATTGCGATATTTGACGATCCGCTCATGCAGGCTCTTCAGCGTGTCATCCCGCTCGACCGGCATATCGCGCAGGCCGAAATCGGCCATACAGAGGTTGTCGCTGCCAATCAAAAAGACGCGGTTCAGATCGTACGCCGCGGAGAAATTATCGCGCCAGTAGCGCATAAACCACGCCAGCGACTCCAGCGAGCCGCGCCAGGCGCTGCCCATCGCCGAGCAGTCGGAATCAGGAAAGAGCGGTAAGAAGGCCGGCACGTTGGTTTTGTCGTCGCGGGAGCGCGACGTCAGGATGCCGTTGTCCGCCGTCAGGCGATTTTCAGCAATATACTTCAGCTCCTTCATCACATCAGAGGTGCGCTGAATATAGCGCTGCGCCTGATCGGAACTGAGGTTGAACTCCTGGCGGATCTCCGACTCTTTGTCATGCAGGGCATTAACGATGTAAAAGACGGAAAAAAAGGCAATTAACAGCCAGAGTAATAGCGCCAGCGCCCTGAACAGATAGCGGGAGACTTTCAGGGTACTGCGAAAAGAGACGAGGTATTTCAACCTGGGGAAACTCCGCCACAAGGAAGTTAAAAAAGAGTGTGCTTAAAGTAGCGATAAATCGCAGATGCCGCAAGGCAATGAAAAAGGGCCGGAAACCCGGCCCTTGATAACGCGTTATTCGGCGTCTTCGTCGTCCGCCGCGTCGTCGTCAGTATCGACTTCCGGCGCGATGTCCTCATCGCCTTCCGCAACGCTGCCGTCGATGGAGTCCAGCTCTTCATCATCCACCGGCTCAGCAACACGCTGCAGACCCACCACGTTTTCATCTTCCGCGGTGCGGATCAGGATCACGCCCTGGGTGTTACGACCTACCACGCTGATCTCCGACACGCGCGTACGCACCAGCGTACCGGCATCGGTGATCATCATGATCTGATCGCAATCATCGACCTGGACCGCGCCGACTACCGAACCGTTACGATCGGTCACCTTGATAGAGATAACGCCCTGCGTACCACGAGATTTAGTCGGGTACTCCGCTTCCGCGGTACGTTTACCGTAACCGTTCTGCGTCACCGTCAGGATTGCGCCTTCGCCGCGCGGCACGATCAGCGAAACTACGCTGTCTTTTTCCGCCAGGCGAATACCGCGCACGCCGGTCGCGGTACGACCCATCGCACGCACGGCGCTCTCTTTAAAGCGCACCACTTTCCCGGCGGCGGAGAAGAGCATTACGTCGTCGCTGCCGTCGGTCAGGTTTACGCCAATCAGCTCATCGCCTTCGTTCAGGTTGACGGCGATAATCCCCGCAGAGCGCGGACGGCTGAACTCGGTGAGCGCGGTTTTCTTCACGGTACCGCTGGCGGTCGCCATAAAGACGTTCACGCCCTCTTCATATTCACGTACCGGCAGAATGGCGGTAATACGCTCATTCGGCTCCAGCGGCAGCAGGTTGACGATCGGACGACCGCGCGCGCCACGGCTCGCTTCCGGCAGCTGGTAGACCTTCATCCAGTAGAGACGGCCACGGCTGGAGAAGCAGAGGATCGTGTCATGGGTGTTGGCCACCAGCAGACGATCGATGAAGTCCTCTTCTTTAATGCGCGCGGCAGATTTACCTTTCCCGCCGCGACGCTGCGCTTCGTAATCGGTCAGTGGCTGATACTTCACGTAGCCCTGATGCGACAGCGTCACCACAACATCTTCCTGGTTGATCAGGTCTTCGATGTTGATATCTGCGGTGTTAGCGGTAATTTCGGTGCGGCGCTCGTCGCCAAACTGCTCGCGAACCAGCTCAAGCTCCTCGCGGATCACTTCCATCAGGCGCTCAGCGCTACCGAGGATGTGCAGTAATTCAGCGATCTGCTCCAGCAGCTCTTTGTACTCTTCGAGCAGTTTTTCATGCTCAAGGCCGGTCAGTTTCTGCAGACGCAGATCCAGAATTGCCTGTGCCTGCTGTTCGGTCAGGTAGTATTTACCGTCACGAATACCGAACTCCGGCTCCAGCCACTCAGGACGCGCGGCGTCATCACCGGCACGCTCCAGCATCGCAGAGACGTTGCCCAGAGCCCACGGCTGCGCGATCAGGCCCGCTTTCGCTTCGGCCGGCGTCGGCGCACGACGGATCAGTTCAATGATCGGGTCGATGTTCGCCAGCGCAACAGCGAGCGCTTCAAGGATGTGCGCGCGGTCACGGGCTTTACGCAGTTCGAAAATGGTACGGCGCGTCACCACTTCACGGCGGTGGCGCACAAACGCGGCCAGGATATCTTTCAGCGGCATGATCTTCGGCTGGCCATGGTGCAGCGCAACCATGTTGATACCGAAGGAGACCTGCAGCTGCGTCTGGGAGTAGAGGTTATTCAGCACTACTTCGCCGACGGCATCGCGCTTCACTTCAATCACGATGCGCATACCGTCTTTATCAGACTCGTCGCGCAGCGCGCTGATACCTTCAACGCGTTTCTCTTTCACCAGCTCGGCAATCTTCTCAATCAGGCGCGCTTTGTTCACCTGGTAGGGAATCTCATGCACGATGATCGTTTCACGGCCGTTTTTCGCGTCGGTTTCCACTTCCGCGCGGGCGCGAATGTAGATTTTGCCGCGACCGGTGCGGTAGGCTTCTTCGATGCCTCGGCGACCATTGATGATCGCAGCGGTCGGGAAGTCCGGCCCCGGAATATGGGTCATCAGCTCTTCAATGCTGATCTCTTCATTATCGATATAGGCCAGGCAGCCGTTGATCACTTCCGTCAGGTTGTGCGGCGGAATGTTGGTCGCCATACCGACAGCGATCCCGGAAGCGCCGTTAACCAGCAGGTTCGGGATCTTGGTTGGCATCACATCTGGGATTCGCTCAGTGCCGTCGTAGTTATCAACGTAATCGACGGTCTCTTTTTCCAGATCGGCCATCAGCTCATGGGCGATTTTCGCCAGGCGGATTTCCGTATAACGCATTGCCGCGGCGGAGTCGCCATCGATGGAACCGAAGTTCCCCTGGCCGTCGACCAGCATATAACGCAGCGAAAACGGCTGTGCCATACGAACAATGGTGTCATACACCGCGGAATCACCATGGGGATGGTACTTACCGATTACGTCACCAACGACACGGGCAGATTTTTTGTAGGCTTTATTCCAGTCATTGCCCAATACGTTCATGGCGTAAAGTACGCGACGGTGAACCGGTTTCAGGCCATCTCGGACATCCGGAAGCGCACGGCCAACAATGACCGACATCGCATAGTCCAGATAGGAGCTCTTCAGCTCTTCCTCAATGTTAACCGGTGTAATTTCTCTCGCAAGGTCGCTCATCTAACCGCTATCCCTCTACTGTATCCCGGATTCAAAGGTCGCAAATTATAACACAACCGGTTTGATACAGGTAAACCTATAACACCCCGGCAAAGGTTTATTCATGCCGTTGGCCTGATATACTCACAGGTCTTATTGAGAGAGGAGTAAATGCGCCCATGAATGCCGAAAAACCGTCGGTTACTCAGAACGTTGATCATGCAGAAATCGCCAAGTTTGAAGCCGTCGCTTCACGCTGGTGGGACACAGAAGGCGAATTTAAACCTTTACACCGTATTAACCCGCTGCGCCTCGGCTATATCGCCGAACACGCCGGCGGCCTGTTTGGCAAACGCGTGCTGGATGTCGGCTGCGGCGGCGGCATTCTCGCCGAGAGCATGGCCAAAGAGGGTGCGCAGGTGACCGGGCTGGATATGGGCGCGGAGCCGTTGGAAGTTGCGCGTCTGCACGCGCTGGAGTCGGGCGTGCAGGTTGACTATGTACAAGAGACAGTCGAAGAGCATGCCGAAAAACAGGCGCAGGGCTACGACGTCGTCACCTGTATGGAGATGCTGGAGCACGTGCCGGATCCGCAATCGGTGGTCAGAGCCTGCGCACAGCTTGTGAAACCCGGCGGTCACGTCTTCTTCTCGACCATCAACCGTAACGGCAAAGCGTGGCTGATGGCGGTAGTTGGCGCAGAGTATGTGCTGCGCATGGTGCCGAAAGGCACGCACGACGCGAAGAAGTTTATCAAACCTGCCGAGCTGTTAACCTGGATCGACGATACGGTGTTACAGGAGCGTCACATCACCGGGTTACACTTTAACCCGCTGCTGAATAAGTTCACCCTCGGACCGGGCGTTGATGTTAACTATATGTTGCATACAACGGCGAAAAATCGCTAACGTCATGCATTAATGTTATGAAGATTGCGCAGCCGCAAATCGCGCAATCTTCCCCGCCGATGAAGAAATCAGCACTCGATCAAAATTTCATTTTTTTTTTCAGATTATTGACAACCTCTGCAAGCCTTATGCGACGAGGACTTAGCGTTTATTACGCTTTCGCAACCTCAAGTTAACGTCAAAATCAACTCTTGTACTCAAAAGAATCCTTACTAGAATACTCACCATATAGCGTTTCTCTTATCGCAAACCCCCTATATATAGTATTTATCCACAGAGTTAGTCACAGTGCTGCTTTGTGGATAATACGGGGGATACTTTTATTTCACGGACAGGTAAGCAAATGAATCAGAGTCTGCTGGTGACAAAGCGTGATGGTGGCACTGAGCGCATCAATCTCGACAAAATTCATCGAGTACTGGATTGGGCCGCAGAAGGGTTGAGCAACGTTTCCATCTCTCAGGTGGAGCTGCGTTCACATATTCAGTTTTACGACGGTATCAAAACCTCCGATATCCACGAGACCATTATTAAAGCCGCTGCGGACCTCATCTCCCGCGATGCGCCGGACTATCAGTACCTTGCCGCGCGCCTGGCGATTTTCCACCTGCGTAAAAAAGCTTACGGCCAGTTTGAACCACCTGCGCTGTTCGACCACGTGAAGAACATGGTTGCGCTGGGTAAATACGATCATCATCTGCTGGAAGACTACAGCGAAGAAGAGTTCCAGCAGATGGACGGCTTTATTGATCACTGGCGTGATATGAACTTCTCCTACGCGGCCGTTAAGCAGCTGGAAGGGAAGTACCTGGTGCAGAACCGTGTGACCGGTGCGATCTACGAGAGCGCGCAGTTCCTTTACATTCTGGTTGCTGCCTGCCTCTTCTCCAACTACCCGCGCGAAACCCGTCTGGACTACGTGAAGCGTTTCTATGACGCCGTCTCGACCTTCAAAATTTCGCTGCCGACGCCGATTATGTCCGGCGTGCGTACGCCGACGCGCCAGTTCAGCTCCTGCGTGCTGATCGAGTGCGGCGACAGCCTGGACTCCATCAACGCCACCTCCAGCGCGATTGTGAAGTACGTTTCCCAGCGCGCCGGTATCGGCATCAACGCCGGTCGCATCCGTGCGCTGGGCAGCCCGATCCGCGGCGGTGAAGCGTTCCACACCGGCTGCGTACCGTTCTACAAACACTTCCAGACCGCGGTGAAATCCTGCTCGCAGGGCGGCGTTCGCGGCGGCGCGGCGACCCTCTTCTACCCGATGTGGCATCTGGAAGTGGAAAGCCTGCTGGTGCTGAAAAACAACCGCGGCGTCGAAGGCAACCGCGTGCGTCACATGGACTACGGCGTACAGATCAACAAACTGATGTATACCCGTCTGCTGAAAGGTGAAGATATCACCCTGTTCAGCCCGTCCGACGTGCCGGGTCTGTATGACGCCTTCTTCGCCGATCAGGATGAGTTCGAGCGCCTGTACACGCAGTACGAAAAAGATGACTCCATCCGCAAACAGCGTATTAAAGCGGTCGAGCTCTTCTCGCTGATGATGCAGGAACGCGCCTCGACCGGCCGTATCTACATCCAGAACGTCGACCACTGCAACACCCACAGCCCGTTCGATCCGGCTGTTGCGCCGGTGCGTCAGTCCAACCTGTGCCTTGAGATCGCCCTGCCGACCAAGCCGCTGGAAGACGTTAACGATGAAAACGGTGAGATCGCGCTCTGCACGCTCTCTGCGTTTAACCTTGGCGCAATTAAGAGCCTCGACGAGCTGGAAGAGCTGGCAACGCTTGCGGTGCGTGCACTCGATGCCCTGCTTGATTACCAGGACTACCCGATCCCGGCGGCGAAACGTGGCGCGATGGGTCGTCGTACCCTCGGTATTGGCGTGATCAACTTCGCCTACTGGCTGGCAAAAAACGGCAAGCGCTACTCCGACGGCAGCGCCAACAACCTGACGCACCAGACCTTCGAAGCAATTCAGTACTGGCTGCTGAAAGCCTCCAACGAGCTGGCGAAAGAGCAAGGTGCCTGCCCGTGGTTCAACGAAACCACCTACGCCAAAGGTATTCTGCCGATCGATACCTATAAAAAGGATCTCGATGGCATTACCAGCGAGCCGCTGCACTACAACTGGGAAGCGCTGCGTGACGATATCACCACGCACGGCCTGCGTAACTCGACGCTCTCTGCCCTGATGCCGTCTGAAACCTCGTCGCAGATCTCCAACGCCACCAACGGCATTGAGCCGCCGCGCGGCCACGTGAGCATCAAAGCGTCGAAAGATGGCATCCTGCGCCAGGTGGTGCCGGATTATGAAGAGCTGAAAGATGCCTACGAGCTGCTGTGGGAAATGCCGAACAATGACGGCTACCTGCAACTGGTCGGCATTATGCAGAAGTTTATCGACCAGTCGATTTCAGCGAACACCAACTACGATCCGACCCGTTTCCCGTCGGGCAAGGTGCCGATGCAGCAGCTGCTGAAAGACCTGCTGACCGCCTACAAATTTGGTGTGAAGACGCTCTACTATCAAAACACCCGCGACGGCGCGGAAGATGCGCAGGATGACCTGGTCCCTTCTATCCAGGACGATGGCTGCGAAAGCGGCGCATGTAAGATCTAACTAAGGGGCGGGGAAACCCGCCCTTTTTTTCGCAAGACAGGACTCACATTCATGGCATACACCACCTTTTCTCAGAAGAAAAACGATCAGCTGCTCGAGCCGATGTTCTTTGGCCAGCCGGTGAACGTGGCGCGCTACGACCAGCAAAAATATGACATCTTCGAAAAGCTGATCGAAAAGCAACTCTCCTTCTTCTGGCGTCCGGAAGAAGTTGATGTTTCCCGCGATCGCATCGACTTCCAGGCACTGCCGGAACATGAAAAGCATATCTTTATCAGCAACCTGAAGTATCAGACGCTGCTGGACTCAATTCAGGGTCGTAGCCCGAACGTGGCGCTGCTGCCGCTGATCTCCATTCCGGAGCTGGAAACCTGGGTGGAAACCTGGGCGTTTTCAGAAACCATTCACTCGCGCTCCTACACCCATATCATCCGCAATATCGTTAACGATCCGGCGGTAGTGTTTGACGATATCGTTACCAACGAGCAGATCCTCAAGCGCGCGGAAGGGATCTCCTCCTTCTATGACGAGCTGATTGAGATGACCAACTACTGGCATCTGCTGGGCGAAGGCACCCATAGCGTGAACGGCAAAACCGTCACCATCAGCCTGCGCGAACTGAAGAAAAAACTCTATCTCTGCCTGATGAGCGTGAACGCGCTGGAAGCGATTCGCTTCTATGTCAGCTTCGCCTGCTCCTTCGCTTTCGCCGAACGCGAACTGATGGAAGGTAACGCCAAAATTATCCGCCTGATTGCCCGCGATGAAGCCCTGCACCTGACCGGCACCCAGCATATGCTGAACCTGCTGCGTTCCGGGGTTGACGATCCGGAGATGGCGGAGATTGCCGAAGAGTGCAAAAAAGAGTGCTACGACCTGTTTGTGCAGGCGGCGCAGCAGGAGAAAGAGTGGGCGGAGTATCTCTTCTCCGGCGGCTCAATGATTGGTCTGAACAAAGATATCCTCTGCCAGTATGTTGAGTACATCACCAACATCCGTATGCAGGCGGTGGGTCTTGATCTGCCGTTCCAGACCCGCTCAAACCCGATTCCGTGGATCAACACCTGGCTGGTGTCCGATAACGTGCAGGTGGCGCCGCAGGAAGTGGAAGTGAGTTCTTACCTCGTCGGGCAGATCGACTCGCAGGTCGATACCGACGATCTGAGCAACTTCCAGCTGTGATGAGCCGGGTTACGCTCCGCCTTTCCGGCACGCAGGTGCATTGCCAGGAAGAGCACCCCTCCCTGCTGGTGGCGCTGGAGTCCCAGCAGGTGGAAGTTGAATACCAGTGCCGTGAAGGCTATTGCGGCTCCTGCCGCTGTCGGCTGGTAGCAGGCCAGGTGGACTGGATTAGCGAGCCGCTGGCCTTTATCAACGAAGGGGAAATTTTGCCCTGCTGCTGCCGGGCGAAAGGCGATATCGAGATCGAGATGTAAACAATGCCGGGTGGCACTGCGTTTACCCGGCCTACAGTTTCAGCACACCCATCCTTTCCGTAGGCCTGATAAGCGAAGCGCCATCAGGCAAAATACCCACCTTGACTGCACATTCATCCCTTCCTAGGCCTGATAAGCGAAGCGCCATCAGGCAACTTCACTTACCAGGCCCCACTTTTATTTCCGCTTTAAAAACTGCACCGCTTTATCGGGGAAATCGGTAAACAACCCGTCGACCCCGGCCTGGTGGTACAACACTTCATAAAGCTGATTCACATCGCTGGCATACGGCGGCAGCTGATCGGCGCGCACCGTAAACGGGTGCACCTGCAAATGGCTGGCATGCGCCTCTTTCACCATTGCGGTTAGCTGCACGTGGCCCGGCGTCGAACCATCCGCCACCAGCATATGGTAATCGGGGCCGATACCATCTGCGTACTGCGCAATCTGCTTCATCGCACCGGGTTTCAGCATCCAGTCATAATCGTAATTGACCCACTTACCGTCCGGCTGCTTCTGCTGGGTCTCATTCCATTTGGTATAAGCAATCAGCTGCACCAGATTGAGATCCATCCCCATCTTCGGCTCAAGCTCATTTTTGATGCGCTTAAGCTCATCAGCGTCGAAACACTGCAAATAGACCTTATCCTTGTTGTTGCTGTAACCATACTTCTTCAGCACCTCGAGGGTCGCCTTCGCAATATCCTTCCCTTCCTGATGGTGGAACCACGGGGCTTTGATCTCCGGGTAGATCCCGATATCTTTGCCGGTCGAGTGGTTCAGCCCCTGCACAAACTCAATCTCCTCTTCAAAGGTATGAATACGGAAATCGGATTTGCCCATCGGGAAACGGCCCGGGAAAACCTGCTCTTTCTTGCCGTTCTTTAACTCAAACCCTTCGGTGAATTTCAGCGAGCGGATCTCATCCAGCGTGAAATCGATAGCGTAATAGCGGCCATCTTTGCGGGCGCGGTCGGGAAAGCGCTCGGCAACATCGGTGACGCGATCGAGATAGTGGTCATGCAGCACCACCAGACGATCGTCTTTGGTCATCACCAGATCCTGCTCCAGATAGTCCGCGCCCTGGGCATAGGCCATCGCTTTGGCAGGCAACGTATGCTCCGGGAGATACCCGCTGGCGCCGCGATGGGCGATCACCAGCTTCTCGGCGGCCAGCGCCTGGCCTGCCATCAGGCCCGCCAGCAGCAGGCCTGTCGTAATGCGGCTAAAGGACAATTTCATAACATCTCCTGTTATTGACGACGCGCAAGCACGTCAGCGTGATGGCGTTTTTCGCCAATCATCACCACGATCAGCAGCAGTACCGCCAGTACGCTGCCCCCGATCATCACCATGAAACCGCCGTCCCAGCCGAAGAAATCGACGGTATAGCCAACAATGGCGCTCGCCGCTACTGAACCACCGAGATAGCCAAACAGGCCGGTAAAGCCCGCCGCAGTACCGGCCGCTTTCTTCGGTGCCAGCTCCAGCGCGTGCAGACCAATCAGCATCACCGGGCCATAAATCAGGAAGCCAATGACGATCATGCAGGCCATATCCACGCCCGGGTTGCCGGCCGGGTTGAGCCAGTAAACGATGGTCGCGATGGTCACCAGCGTCATAAAGAAGACGCCGGTCGCGCCGCGGTTCCCCTTAAAGACTTTGTCCGACATCCAGCCGCAGATCAGCGTGCCGGGAATGCCCGCGTACTCATAGAGGAAGTAGGCCCAGGAAGATTTATCCAGCGCGAAGTGCTTCACCTCTTTCAGATAGGTCGGCGACCAGTCGAGGATGCCGTAGCGCAGCAGATAGACAAAGACGTTAGCGATGGCGATATACCACAGCAGCTTGTTCGGCAGCACGTACTGCATAAAGATCTGCTTCGCCGTCAGCTCCTCTTCATGCTTGTCGCTGTAATCATCCGGGTAGTCGTTTTTGTACTCTTCAATCGGCGGCAGACCGCAGGATTGCGGCGTATCGCGCATCAGTGCAAAAGCGATAATCGCCACCAGAATGGCACCAAAGGCTGGCATATAGAGCGCCGCGTGCCAGTCGTTAAACCACGCCATCCCCAGCAGGAAGAGCAGCGGAGGCAGACCGCCGCCGACGTTATGGGCGCAGTTCCACACCGACACAATGCTGCCGCGCTCCTTCTGCGACCACCAGTGCACCATCGTGCGTCCGCACGGCGGCCAGCCCATCCCCTGGAACCAGCCGCAGAGGAACAGCAGCACAAACATCACCGCAATGCTGGAGGTGGCCCACGGTACAAAGCCCATAAACAGCATTACTGCCGCTGCGAGGATCAGACCAGCGGGCAGGAAAACGCGCGGATTCGAGCGATCCGACACCGAGCCCATAATGAATTTTGAGAAGCCGTAGGCAATTGAGATCCCCGACAGCGCAAAGCCCAGATCGCCGCGCGAGAAGCCCTGCTCCACCAGATAGGGCATCGCCAGCGCAAAGTTCTTACGCACCAGGTAGTAGGCGGCGTAGCCAAAGAAGATGCCCAGAAAGATTTGCCAGCGTAAGCGGCGGTACAGAGGATCAACCTGCGCGTCGGGCACGCGAGACTGGTGGGGGGCGGGTTTGAAAATGCTCAACATAAACTGCCTCCGTGGCACGGTAAAAGTCATGACATCAGGCGTCATGAGTGAAAACGAAAATCGCTTGAGTTGTTCGCGGCGGATTGTAGAGAAAGTTTTGACGAGAAAGAATGAAATGCCACATATAATGTTACAGAAATATGACAAAGCTCTAACTTCGTGCGGAAAAGTGCATTTCACTTTCGTTTCTTGTTCGTATATGCGCGATATCAAACAAACCACAGTAAGGGTATGGCTAAATAGTCGGTAAAGAACGTCGACCAGCCAGGAGACGACCGTGCCCTACTCAAACGACTACGATGTGATCATTATTGGCGGCGGCGCAACGGGTGCCGGTATCGCCCGTGATTGCGCCCTGCGCGGCCTGCGCGCAGTTCTGCTCGAACGCCACGACATTGCCACCGGTGCCACCGGCCGCAACCACGGTTTGCTACACAGCGGCGCGCGTTATGCGGTGACCGATAACGAATCAGCGCGTGAATGCATCGCCGAAAACCAGATCCTCAAACGTATTGCCCGCCACTGTATTGAAGCGACCGACGGGCTGTTTATCACCCTGCCGGAAGACGATCTGAGCTACCAGACACACTTCACTGAGGCCTGCACCCGCGCCGGGATTGCCGCACAGGCCATTAGCCCACAGGAAGCCAGGCGCATGGAGCCGAGCGTCAACCCGCAGCTTATCGGCGTGGTGCGCGTGCCGGACGGCACTGTCGACCCCTTCCGCCTGACCGCCAGCAATATGCTTGATGCCCGCGAGCACGGTGCAAAAATCCTTACCGGCCACGAAGTCTGCGGCCTGCTGCGCACGGGCGACACGGTGTATGGCGTGCGCCTGCGCCATATCTCCAGCGGCGAAATCCGCGACCTGCATGCGCCGGTGGTGGTCAATGCCGCCGGGATTTGGGGCCAGCGCATCGCGGAGTATGCCGATTTGCGCATTCACATGTTCCCGGCAAAAGGCGCACTGCTGATCCTCGATCACCGCATTAACCAGCATGTTATCAACCGCTGCCGCAAGCCTGCCGACGCCGATATCCTGGTGCCCGGCGACACCATTTCGCTGATCGGTACCACTTCAACGCAGATTAATTATGGCGATATCGATAACGTGCGCGTCACGGCGGATGAGGTCGATATTCTGCTGCGCGAAGGGGAGAAACTGGCCCCGGTAATGGGGCAAACGCGCATCCTGCGCGCTTACGCTGGCGTGCGTCCGCTGGTGGCGAGCGATGATGATCCCAGCGGGCGCAACGTCAGCCGCGGCATCGTGCTGCTCGACCACGCTGC
Source organism: Kosakonia sp. S57 (assembly GCF_016516575.1). NCBI lineage: Bacteria > Pseudomonadati > Pseudomonadota > Gammaproteobacteria > Enterobacterales > Enterobacteriaceae > Kosakonia > Kosakonia sp. S57. The sequence goes on from NZ_JACVUL010000002.1 coordinate 110,611, forward strand.
GCGCGACGGGCTGGAGGGGTTTATCACCATTACCGGCGGCAAACTGATGACCTACCGCCTGATGGCCGAATGGGCAACGGATGCCGTCTGCCGCAAGCTCAACCATAACGTAGCCTGCACCACGGCGACGAAAGCGCTGCCGGGATCGCTGGGTTCACCAGACGAGGCACTGAAGAAGATCATCTCCCTGCCAACGCCGCTGCGCGGTTCAGCGGTCTACCGCCACGGCGATCGCGCCCCGGCGTGGCTCGCCAGCGACCGACACAACCGCAGCCTGGTGTGTGAGTGCGAAGCCGTCACCGCCGGGGAAGTGCAGTACGCGGTGGAAAACCTCAATGTCACCTCACTGCTCGATCTGCGCCGCCGCACCCGCGTCGGTATGGGCACCTGCCAGGGCGAGCTCTGCGCCTGCCGCGCCGCCGGGCAGCTGAACCGGCTGCATGTCACGCGCGACAACGAAGCGCGCAGGCAGCTGGCGGAGTTTCTCAACGAGCGCTGGAAGGGAATTAAACCTATCGCCTGGGGCGATGCGCTGCGTGAAAGCGAATTTACCCGCTGGGTTTACCAGGGGCTGTGCGGGCTGGAGAAGGAGCAGGATGATGAGATTTGATACGGTGATTATCGGCGGCGGGCTGGCGGGATTGCTGTGCGGCATTCGTCTGAGCGAGAGCGGCCAGCGCTGCGCGATTATCAGCCGCGGCCAGAGCGCGCTGAGCTTCTCTTCCGGCTCTCTCGATCTGCTCTCCCGTCTGCCGGAGGGTAAACCGGCCGGCACGCTGACAGAGGCCATTGCGCATCTGCAACACCATCACCCCGAGCACCCCTATGCACGGCTTGGCGTCGAGCGCGTGCGTCACTATGCGCGGCAAACCCAAACTCTGCTCGCCGACTGCGGGCTAGAGATGCAAGGCGATGTTGATACGCCGCACCTGCGCGTCACGCCGCTGGGCACCTGGCGCCGGGCGTGGCTCAGCCCGCAAGAGATTGCGTTGAAACCGCAGCAGGGGCTGCGCGTCGGCGTCGTTGGCATCAGCGGCTTTCTCGACTTTCAGCCCCAACTGGCGACAGAAGCGCTGTGCCAGCGCGGCATTGCCGCCGGGGCGGAAGAGATTGCGCTACCGCTTCTCGACACGCTTCGCGATAACCCCAGCGAGTTTCGCGCCGTGACCATCGCGCGTCAGCTCGATCGTCCTGAGCATTACGCCGATCTCTGCGCCGCCCTGCGCCCGCTGAGTACGCGGTACGAGATGCTGTGGCTCCCCGCCTGTTTTGGCCTGACAGAGAGCAAAGTGTTTACGCAGTTAAGCGAAGATCTGGCCTGCCCGCTGCGGCTGATCGCCACGCTGCCCCCTTCGGTGTTGGGCATGCGCCTACAGCACGCCCTGCAGCAGCGTTTTCTGCGCAGTGGCGGCAGCTGGATGCCGGGCGATGAGGTATTGCGCGCCGATATCAATCAAGGCCGGGTAACGCAGCTCTGGACGCGCAAGCATGACGATCTGCCGCTGCGCGCCCGCCATATCGTGCTGGCCAGCGGCAGCTTTTTCAGTAACGGGCTCATCGCCGGACGCGATAGCGTGCGCGAAGCGGTATTCAATCTCGATGTCCTGCAAAGCGCCTCGCGCCGGGAGTGGTATGGCGACGATCTCTTTGCCCCGCAGCCGTGGCACCAGTTTGGCGTGCGCACCGATGAACAGCTTCATGGTCTGCGCGACGGGCAAGCGCTTGAAAATCTCTATGCGATCGGCTCGCTACTTGGCGGCTATGACGCCATCGCGCAGGGCTGCGGCGGCGGTGTTTGCGCCGTAACGGCGCTGCATGCCGCGCAGCAGATCCTCGATCAGGGAGGAAAACCCTAATGCATAACTCTTTCGAAAGCTGTATCAAATGTACCGCCTGCACCACCGCCTGCCCGGTAAGCCGGGTAAACCCCGCCTACCCCGGGCCAAAACAGGCGGGGCCAGATGGCGAGCGGCTGCGGCTGAAAGATGCCGCGCTGTATGATGAAGCGCTGAAATATTGCACCAACTGCAAGCGCTGCGAAACCGCCTGCCCGTCCGGGGTAAAAATTGGCGATCTGATCCAGCGCGCCCGCGTGCAGCATGCGGCGAAACCGCTCTCAGTGCGTAACGCCATTCTCAGCCATACGGATTTGATGGGTACCCTGTCGACGCCTCTCGCGCCGCTGGTCAATGCCGCGACCTCCCTGAAGCCGGTGCGCCAGTTGCTGGATAAAGCGTTAAAAATCGATCATCACCGCACGCTGCCGAAATATGCCAGCGGCGGCACGTTTCGCCACTGGTATCGCAGCGTGGCGGCGCAGCAGCGGGCCTACGGCGAGCAGGTGGCGTTTTTCCACGGCTGCTATGTCAATTACAACCATCCGCAACTGGGGAAAGACCTCATCCGCGTGCTGAACCAGATGGGCATTGGCGTGCAGTTATTGCAGCGTGAGAAGTGTTGCGGCGTCCCGCTGATTGCCAACGGCTACTTCGCAAAGGCGAAAAAGCAGGCGCAGTTCAACCTCAGCGCACTGGAGCAGGCGATTGGCATGGATGGAATGCAGGTGATCGCCACCTCCTCCACCTGCGCCTTCACCCTGCGCGATGAGTATCCACACCTGCTGGAGGTCGATAACAGCCATCTGCGCACGCATATTGATTTAGCCACCCGCTGGATCTGGCGACAGCTCGATGAGGGGCACACTCTGCGGCTCAGAGAGATGCCGCTGAAAGTGGTTTATCACACGCCGTGTCATATGGAGAAGATGGGCTGGACGCACTACACGCTAGATCTGCTGCGGCGCATTCCGGGTTTAGAGTTGACGGTGCTCGATTCTGCCTGCTGCGGCATCGCGGGCACCTACGGTTTTAAGCGGGAGAACTACGCCACCTCGCAGGCCATTGGCGCACCGCTGTTTGCGCAAATCGAGGCCAGCGGTGCGGATCTGGTGGTAACGGATTGTGAGACCTGCAAATGGCAGATTGAGATGTCCACCGGCAAACCCTGCGAACACCCCATTACGCTGCTGGCGCGGGCATTAGGCTAACGCCCGCGATTGTTTTACAAGTTATTCCACAGCGAGGGTTTCAACCACCGCAATCCAGCCGTGATCGCTGGCGATATCTTTGCCCGCCAGCCAGCGGCGCAGGATATTGAGCGCCATCATTGCACAGACTTCCTGGCGCACCGCCAGGCTGTGGCGGCTGCTGTTGAACTTCACCCGCAGGGCGCGGGTGCCTTCCGGCGTCGCCAGCGCGAAGTTGAGATGATCCTCTTCCAGCCCGGTGACGGTTAACGCCAGCCCGGCGAGATGCCGGTTGCGTGACTCGGTTGTCCAGCGCGCGGTTTGTGCCAGCGCTTCCGCCTGCGACGGCAGCACTTCGCTGGCAAGTAGAGGTGCACCGGCGCGGGAGAGTTGCAAGGCGATAAGCCCGCTGGTGAACTGCTCGCTCAGGGTGAGGCTCAGCTGACGCTCACGCAGTGCGGAGGCAATCGCAGCCGGTAACCCCTCGGTGCCTTCAAAAATCAGGCTTTCCCCCGCCACGTTTTTCACTTCCGGCCACAGCGCTTCCATCGCCGCGCGCTGCTCTGCCGGACCGGTCAGTTTCAGTTCGATAATCGGCATCGATGAGCGGTAACCCATTACCACGCCGGGCGGCAGATCGAGATGCTGGAGTTTTTCTGCCAGATCGCTCTCGGAGCGACCAAAGGTGGTCAAACGCAGGCAGACCGGCGGCTGCGGCAAAGTAAAGCGCTCACGCAGACGCGGCAGGATCTCCTGCTCGACCATCACTTTAAATTCTGAGGGGACGCCAGGGGTAAAGAACATCAGGCAGCGGTTAAATTGCAATGCAAACCCGCAGGCGGTGCCGACCGGGTTATCGACCAGCTCGGCGCTGTCAGGGATCTCCGCCTGCTTGCGGTTGCTGGGGGCCATCACGCGGCCGCGATCGGTAAAAAAGCGCTCCATCTGCTTAAGCCACGCTTCGTGCAGCACCAGCGTTTCGCCTTTGGCGGTGGCCGCTGCCAGCGCGCTCAAATCGTCGCTGGTTGGCCCAAGACCGCCGTTGACGATCAACACATCGGCCTGCTCGCTGCGCTCGCGCAAAATCGCAATCAAGTCGTCGAGGTTATCGCCAACGGTATGGCGGCGCGTTAACGGCAACCCCTGGTAAAAAAATACGTCGGCCAGCCAGGCCGCATTGGTATCGACAATCTGGCCATGCAGCACTTCATCGCCGGTCGATAACATCTCCACATTTAACATCGTTCGCTCCTGCAATCGGGATTGAAACACTATAGCGCATGCACAGGGTAAAGAGAGGGAAACGGGCGCGGCGGCTGCCGCGCCGGGGGATCAGAAGCTGGCACTGGCGCCGAGATAAGGACCATCCGCAACGATGCTGTCGCGGCGGCCATCTTTGCCTGCCATCTCAATGTAGCGATAACCGGCTTCGACGGTGAACGGGCGCATAATGGTATAACGCGCACCGGCCTTGGCTTCCTGGTACTCTTTGACGCCGCTTGAGAGCGAGTCCGGAGAGTAGTAATACTCGCCGAAAATGTTAAAGCTGCGGGCGATCTCCCACTGCAAACCGCCGCCGACAGCAATGGCGTAACCTTCGCTGCCCTCATCCGGGTTCAGGTAGATGCCTTTACCACCAACGGTTGCCAGGAACGGCCCGAGCGGCAGGTTGTAACCGAGCCCAAGGCTTGCGGTGTCACCATCATCTTCGCTATGCGCCCAGTTACCGCTGACTGCGATACCACTGGTTTCGGTTCCCAGACCGAAACCGAGGCTGCTGTAATCTTTACCAATCTGTCCATTCAGGCTAATCGCCTGCGCACCGGCGGAGGCCAGCAACACGCCGGCACATCCTAATAGAGCTAACTTTTTCATTTTCACGTTCCGCACGAAACGGGGCAGCGCCCCAAAGCGTCTGATTGTACGCTTATTTTCCCGACAGCAGAACGTCTAATAGCGTGTACGGCCTGAGGCAAATACGCTTTCGGGCCCGAGGACGAAAAGCCTGGCACCGGAGCGTGTCAGTGGCGGGCTTTCTCTACCATCTCAACCGGAATACCGGTCAGGGAGGCCACAACGTCAGGCTCCATCCCCTTTTCCAGCATCACTTTCGCGATACGCATCGCCTCCTGCTGGACGCCTTCGGCTCGCCCCTGAGCCAGGCCTTTAACCAGCCCCTGAGCCTGCCCTTCTTCGCGAAGATATTGTGCAATGTTCATTAACGTCTCCTTCTGCTGCTGATCCGCTTTTGCATCCCTGTCGCAAATTAGCACACTCTGAGCGCGTGTCAGCCGTCGGTTTTCGCTCTGTCGAGGCAGCTCGCAAAAAGAGTTGCGGCACTAGCGCTGCTGCTGGTTCACCCATGTTTGCAGGGCGCGGCGGGAGATTTTGATGCCGCCGTTTTTCAGCTCCTCTGGTAAAGGCAGCCAGCGCACCGGCTGTTGAAAACGCGCCAGCTTATCCGCCGCCCAGTGGCTGAGGGCCGCGGCATTGACCTCGCTTTCGCACTCAATTACCGCGACAGGGCGCTGCCCAAACTCCACATCATCAACCGGCACCACAAACACCTGCTGGACCTGCGGATGACGGGCAATGGCGCGCTCTATCTCTTCAGGCTGAATGCCTTCGCCGCCGCTGAAAAAGAGGTTATCCAGCCGGCCATGCAGGGTGAGGCGCCCTTTATGCAGCGTGCCGCGATCGCGGGTGGCAAACCAGCCGGCATCGTTAAGCAGGGGCAGCAACGCACCGTTGCGCCAGTAGCCTGCGGCGAGGCTCTCTGCACGCAACCACACCTCTTCGCCGACAATTTTTACCTCACGCCCCGGCAACGCATAACCGACATCCGGCGCGCCGTCGGCCTCTTTTGCACATACTGTCGAGGCAAACTCCGTTAAACCATACCCGCACCAGCAGCGGATACCGCGCTCGCGTGCCTGTTCGGTCAACTCAACGGGGATCGCTGCACCGCCGAGCAGCACCGCTTTCAGCGACAGCGGGGCATTCTCATTGAGCAGGCGCCAAAGCTGCGTCGGCACCAGCGACGCATGGCTGCAGCCGCGCAGCGCCTGATCCAGCGGCAGCTTGTCGTGCACCGTCATGCGCGCCCCCGCCAACAGCCAGCGCCATAAAATGCCCTGCCCGGAGACATGAAACAGCGGCAGCGAGAGCAGCCAGTCATCGTCCGCATCAAAAGGAATGAGTGCCACTACGCCCTGCGCGCTGGCCAGATGGGCGGCGCAGGTATGCACCGCCGCTTTTGGCAAGCCGCTCGAGCCGGAAGTGAGCGTCATTGATGCCAGCCGCTGCGGCTGCCATTCAACAGCGTGCTCACCAGGCGCTTGCGCACAGCGCAGAGGGATCAAATCGTGTGCCAGCGGCGCGGGGGTGAGATCGAGGGCGAAGCGCAGGGTCATGGCGGGCAGCAGCGCATCCAGCAAGGCGGCGGGAAGCTGCGGGTTGATAGGTAACACTCGTGCGCCGCACTGCAATAGCGCCAGCCAGGCGAGCACCGTCTTAGGCTGGTTGCGCGCGCGCAGCATTACACCATCCCCCACGCCGATACCCTGGCGAGCAAAGCCGCTTGCCAGCGCATCCACCTCGGCACAGAGCTGCTGCCAGTTCAGGGTATGCTGATCTGAGCGCAGCGCAGGCTGGTCGCAGCGCTGCTCGCGCCAGTATCGCCACGGCCAGTCGGGAAAATTCATAGTAACGCGTCCAGTTCCGCCGCCGCGATGCAGGGCAGTTCGCTGCCGGGCCAGCGGCGAATCAGCTGCGCGGACATCAACTGTAAAGTATCAAGACCGGGCACGGTGCCGGGCGTCAGCCAGGCGGCAATCCGCGCCAGCTGCGTTAGCCCAAGGCTCGACTCCAGCGATGAGCTGATCACCGCCGTCAAGCCGAGCGCATGTGCTGCCGCGACCTGCTGCGCCACCTTTTGCAGGCTGCCGGTGAGGGTTGGCTTGATCACTACCGCACTGACACCGGGCTGAGGCGTAAAGGTGAAATCCGCCTCGCGCAGGCTCTCATCCCAGGCAATCGCGATGCCAGTCTCCTCAGCAAAGGCCAGCGACGCTTCGCGGCTCTGGCACGGCTCCTCCAGAAAAGCGATGCGTGAGCGGTTGGCTGGCGCGACATATTTAGCGAACTGGCGAGCTTTCAGCGGCGTCCAGGCGCGGTTAGCATCCAGACGCAGGCGCAGATCGGGGATCGACTCCAGCAGCAGATTGACCACCATGCCGTCGCGCACCGCTTCGTACAGACCGACTTTCACCTTCGCCAGCTTCTCACCCGGCAGCGCGGCGAGTGCGGCAAACAGCTCATCGGGATCGCCAGTGCAGAGCATCGCCGCGCGGTAGTCGGCAGGCTGCGGCAACTGCCCCGCCAGCTCGGCCAGCGCACAGCTCAGACCAAACGCCGCGCTGGGTTGCGATGGCAGGGCGGGCGATGCGCCGTCACGCCAGGCTTGCACCCACGCCATCACCGCAGGCTGCACCTCATCCAGCGTCTCAATGCTGAACCCCGGCAGTGGGGTAATCTCCCCCCACCCTTCGCCGCCGTTTTCCTGCAACTGGATTAAGAGCCCGTCACGGGTTTTCAGCCGACGCTCGCGCAGCACCACGCCTGCATCCAGCGGGATCTGCCAGCGGTAGATCTGCGCCTGGCGCATTACGGGTTCCGTTTAAATTTGCTGAAGTCAGGCTGGCGCTTCTGGTTGAAGGCGTTGCGACCCTCCTGACCCTCTTCGGTCATATAGAAGAGCATGGTGGCGTTGCCCGCCAGCTCCTGCAGCCCCGCCTGGCCGTCGCAATCTGCGTTCAGCGCTGCTTTCAGGCAGCGCAGCGCCATCGGGCTGTTTTGCAACATTTCACGGCACCAGCGCACGGTCTCTTTTTCCAGATCCGCTAATGGCACCACGGTGTTGACCAGCCCCATATCCAGTGCCTGCTGCGCATCGTACTGGCGGCAGAGGAACCAGATTTCGCGCGCTTTCTTCTGGCCAACAATGCGCGCCATATAGGACGCGCCCCAGCCGCCGTCGAAGGAGCCAACTTTCGGGCCGGTCTGGCCGAAGATCGCATTTTCCGCTGCGATGGTGAGATCGCACATCATATGCAGCACATGACCGCCGCCGATGGAGTAGCCCGCCACCATCGCCACCACCGGTTTCGGGCAGGTGCGGATCTGGCGCTGAAAATCGAGGACGTTGAGGTGGTGCACACCGGAGTCATCCTGGTAGCCGCCGTAATCGCCGCGCACCTTCTGATCGCCACCGGCGCAGAAGGCTTTATCACCTTCACCGGTCAGGATAATCACCCCGATATTGTCGTCGTAGCGCGCATCGGCCAGCGCCTGGATCATCTCTTTTACCGTGACAGGACGAAACGCGTTGCGCACTTCCGGGCGGTTGATAGTGATTTTAGCGATGCCGTCAGCGGATTTTTGATAGCGAATATCGCTAAAGCCTTCAGAGCAGTCGTGCCACTCAACGGCGGCATAAAGTTCTTTTTCATCAGGGTAGATCATGGTCGGTCCTTAATCTCAAGAGGCAGAATTCGCGCCAGCAGGGCAGCAACGGCCGCGGGATTCTCCCGGTGCGCGTTGTGCCCGGCGGCAGGAATGGCGTAACAGTGGCGCGCGACTTCGCTCGCCAGCGCCCGAAACTTACGGTCATGTTCGCCAAAGAAATAGTGAACGGGAAAAGCGGCGTCCCGCAGCGCAGCGCGCAGATCGGGCTGGCGGCCCAAGGACGTCGCCGCCAGCATATGCGCCAGCGCGTTGCCATCGTTATGACTACGAAGCGCAACCAGCGCCGCACGTTCTGTCTCTGTCAGTGCGGCAAATATTGGCTGGCGATACCAGGCATCAAACACCTCACTGAGCGGCTGGTGGCGCAGGCGCTGAGACCACGCTTCATCAGTCTCCAGCCTTGCGGCACGCGCCTGCTCATCGGTAAGCCCTGGGTGGCCGCCTTCGATAATGATGCCCTGCAGCCCCGCTGGTTGCTGGCAAGCGTGAAACATCGCAATGCGGCCGCCGAGGGAGTACCCCACCAGCCAGTAGCTTAGTATGTTGTAACGACTAAGCGTCGATCGCAGCAGCGCATCCATCCCGCTAAAGGAGTCGACACAGGTTGTGGCGGATGCGCCGTGGCCTGGCAGGTCGAGATAGAGGCGCGGGAAATCCGCAAGCGCTGCGCCGACGGGCTGCCATTCGCGGCCATCACCAGAAAAACCGTGCAGAAAAACCAGCCACGGCAGCGGTTGTCGACCGGCATGGATCTCTGCGTGCAAACTCATAGCTGGCTGACCTGCGCGACAAGGTTTTGCAGGGTCTGCGCACCATCCGTCTCGTTTACCACCACCTCAATCACCGTCGCGCCCGGCTTCTGCCAGGCCTCGCTCAGCGCCTGCTCCAGTTGCGCCCAACTCTCCGGGCGGTGGTAAGGAAGATCGAACATCGCGGCGGCATGATCGAAATGGACATTCTGCGGCATCAGATAGAAGCGCTCGCGCTCGGCGGGCGGCGTCGGTAACAGGGAGAAGATCTGCCCGCCGTTGTTATTGACCACCAGCAGCACAAAGGGCGCGGAGGCCTGGCGCAGCAGTGCGAGGGCGTTAAGATCGTAGAGCGCAGAGAGATCGCCGACGATTGCCAGCGTCGGGCGCGCGGTAGCCCGCTGCACTCCGGCCGCTGTCGAGAGCAGGCCATCAATGCCGCTCGCGCCGCGGTTACTGTAGACCGGATAACCTGCCGGCAGCTGCGCAAGCGCATCCACCAACCGCACCACCAGACTGTTGCCGAGAAAAAGCTGCCCCTGGTTTGGTAAGTAGTTGCTAATACGATGTGCGAGCTGCGCTTCGCCGAACGCCTCACGCTGTAGACGCACGCGCTCCCAGGCAACTGCTGCAAGCGAGGTCAGCGTTTCGCACCACGGCGCGCGGGGTTCAGCCGGATGCAGCGCCAGCCAGCCAGCCACATCCGCCACTAAACGACGGCCGCGATGGTGCGCCGGATCGAGCCTGCCGGGAAGGTTATCAATCAGCCAGTACTCTTGCGGCGCGCAGGTCGCCTGCCACTGTAAAAGACGTTTTCCGGTCAGGCTGCTGCCAAATTGCAGCACAATCTGCGCCTCGCTGAGCGCCTCAACGGCCTGGCTATTAGCAAGCCAGAGATCGGCGCAGGGCAGCGGCTGCCCGGTTTGCGATAACACATCGCCAATCAGCGGCCAGCCGAGGGTTTTCGCCCACTCCGCCAGCTTGCGCCCTTCGGCTGCGCTCATACGCCCGGCAATCACCACGCCACGTTTCTGCCGCCAGGAGAACCAGTCCCGCTGGGTATCAATGCCACAGGACGCGCTGGCCTGTAACCAGGGCTTATCATCCTGCCACCAGTCGCCCAACGCCTGCTGCCAGCCAAGCCCGGTCTCATCCATTTCGCCATACAGCGGCTCGGCAAACGGGCAGTTAATATGCACCGCCCCGCCCTGCAATGTGCCCAACACATTATCAATCGTCGAGACCAGCCAGCGCGCCGGAATATCCTGTGAAGGGCGCGGTAAGGCAATAGCCTCTGTCGGATGGGAAGCAAAGATGCCGGGCTGACGAATCGCCTGGTTGGCACCGCAATCAATCAGCTCCGGCGGACGATCCGCCGTCAGCAATATCAATTTCTCGCCGGTCAGCCCGGCCTCAATCAGCGCCGGATAGAGGTTTGCCACGGCGGTACCGGAGGTGACGATCACCGCCACCGGTTCACGGCTCGCTTTCGCCAGCCCTAGCGCAAGATGGCCCAGCCCGCGTTCATCAAAATGGGTGTGATGAATAAATGCGCGGTTTTCGGCGGCGGCGAGCGTCAGCGGCGTCGAGCGGGAGCCTGGCGCAATGCAGATATGCCTGACGCCGTGGCGCGTTAAGGCTTCCAGAATCACCGCGGCCCAGCGTCGGTTGAATGAGCTTATCGACATGAATTTGTCCGGTATCAATATTGGGACTAAGTATAAATTTTCTGAAATGATGAGTTTTTGATATAGGTCGTCTATGGGTGCGTCTGTAGCAACAACGATCGCAGCCCGGCGGCTTTATTATCGATCTCCTGCCACTCCTGCTCAGGGTCGGAACCGGGCACAATGCCTGCCCCGGCATAGAGCCGCACCGTCTCGCCGCTCACCTTCGCCGAGCGCAGCGTCACGCAGAACTCACTCTGCTTACGCGAAAGATAACCTGCCGACCCGGCGTACCACTCGCGGGCAAACGGCTCGTGGCGGGCGATAAAACGACGGGCTTCAGGGCGCGGTAACCCCGCCACCGCCGCTGTCGGCTGGAGCAGATCTAAACAGAGGGCATCGTCTGCCACCCGCAGGTCGCTCCAGATACAGCGCCGCAAGTGCTGCACTTTGCGCAGCCGCACCACCTGCGGCGGCAGCACATCCAGCGCGCCAGTCTGCTGCTGCAACCGCTGGCAGATATCCTCCACCACCAGCATATTTTCACGCTGGTTTTTATCGTCACTCATCAACCATGCTGCATGCTGCTGTGCCTGTGCGTCGTCATCATGATTTGCCACCGTCCCGGCCAGCGCTTCGGTGCGCAGCGCCACGCCGCGTCGCCGCCATAACCGTTCGGGGGTCGATCCCAGAAAGGCGGTCTGGTCGTTGAAACGATAGAGAAAGTGGAAGCAGTGCAGGTTGAGGCGTCGGCTGGCGGCCATCAGCGCGCCAGCATTAATTGGCGCATCGAAGCGGTAATCGGTGGCGCGGGCGAGCACGACTTTATCCAGTTCGCCGCGCTGCATGGTCTCAAGCGCCTGGCTTATCAGCGTTTCCCACCCCTCACGCGTCGGGAAGTGGTGCTGTTCAACACAGCGAGCTGGGCTCATCGCCAGTGGAGTAGCAGGTGAGAGCGCGTTAAGAAAATCGGCAGCACACTGCGCATCATCACGCAGCGAGGTGGCGCTATAGAGATAGAGGCGCAGCATCGCTTTGCCTCCTTCGCGCCGCCATTCGAGGCGGGGCAGAAAGAGCGCGCCCTCACTTGGTTCAAAAGCGTTAAGCCCCCAGACGCGTACATCGTCGGGATACCCCTGCAGCTGCTGTTGCGCCTCAGCAAGTGAAGTAAACGTGCGTAACGCGCCAAGGGCGGCCGCTTCGTCATCACCGCTGCGCTGCTGCCAGTAAAATTGTGGAAAAACACGCTGAGCCGTAAGCCATGTCAGCGGGTCGAATGCATTGTTTAGCGGGAAGGGAACGTCAAAGAGGGTAAAACCAGCAGCATCAGGAAACGTTTCGGCAAGGCGCTGATGTAGATCGCCAAGCGCAGAGGACAGAGAAAACATGCGAACCCCTCCCGGAAAAACGGCACGGTTTTAAAAACCACACAGTATACGGGGTACTACGATGAATAGCAGTACCCCCTTCCAGGGAGGGGAGATAAAGATTAGCGACGGGCTAAAAGCAGACCCAGCACCAGACCTACAGCAGCACCAGCACCAACGCCCTGCCACGGTTTTTCGTGCACATAGTCATCGGCACGGTAAACCGCTTTTTTCGCACGATAGTAGTAGGTATCAGACGCGCTGCTGACGCGGTTTTTCACATCATGCAGCGCCTGTTCGGCACGTGCTTTCAGCTCAATGTACTTCTGGTCAGCGGGATCGCCCGATGAGCGGAGAACTTCTTCCAGCGTTTCGCTCAGCAGGGTCAGGTCGTCGTCAATGTGTGAATCGAATTGATTAGTCATCTCTTTTCTCCATGTTATGCACCTGTACGCTAACTATAGACAATAGCTGGCGTTTACGCCTGGCCGACCTCGCGCGCCATGCCGATGTGGGGAATGCCATCTTCATCATAGATTTCGGTGACCGGCTGGAAACCGAACTGTTGATAAAAGGGTTGCAGATGCGCCTGTGCACTCAGGTATAGCGCGTGCTGCGGCCAGTATTGCAGGCAGGAGGCCACCGCGCGCGACATCAGTTGATAACCCAGTTTTTCCCCGCGTACGCTGGCGCTGACGATCACTCTGCCGATGGCAACGGGCGAGAAATCATCGTTACTTTTCAGAATCCTCGCATACGCCACCAGCTCATCACCCTGCCAGCCGAGCAGGTGGCGGTTCTCTCCCACCAGGTCGTCGCCATCAATATCGAGATAAGGGCAGGTCTGTTCGACCACAAATACTTCGCAGCGCAGTTTCAACAGCGCATAGAGCGCAGGAACGGTCAGTTCGGAATGGTGCAGGTCTTGCCAGCGGATCATCGTTATCTCCTCAAATAGACTCATGTGGTTATACTAGATTCTTTTCATTTCAGGCAAAGCATGTGGAACTGATCTTCTTAGGTACTTCAGCAGGCGTCCCGACGCGGGCGCGCAACGTCACCGCCATTCTGCTCAATCTTCAGCACCCGACGAGCGCCGGACTGTGGCTTTTCGACTGTGGTGAAGGTACGCAGCATCAACTGCTGCACACCGCGTTTAATCCGGGCAAGCTGGACAAAATTTTTATTACCCATCTGCATGGCGACCATATTTTTGGCCTGCCGGGCCTGCTCTGCAGCCGGTCGATGGCGGGCAATACGCAGCCGCTGCACATTTACGGCCCGCACGGCATCAAGGAGTTTGTTGAGACCGCGCTGCGCCTGAGCGGTTCGTGGACCGACTATCCGCTAACCATTGAAGAGGTGAAGCCGGGGCTGGTGATGGATGATGGGCTGCACAAAGTGACGGCCTTCCCGCTGGCGCATCCGGTGGAGTGTTACGGCTATCGCGTAGAAGAGCACGATAAACCGGGCGCGCTGAATGCCGCTGCACTTGTCGCCGCGGGCGTTCCCGCCGGGCCGCTGTTCCAGACATTAAAGGCGGGCGGTAGGGTGACGCTGGATGACGGGCGCATTATCGATGGTAAAGATTACCTGGCACCCTCCGAGCCGGGTAAACGGCTGGCAATCTTCGGCGATACCTCGCCCTGCCCCGCCGCGCTGGAGTTAGCGAAAGATGTTGATGTGGTGGTGCATGAAGCGACGCTTGAGAGTGCCATGGAAGAGAAGGCCAACAGCCGCGGGCACAGCTCAGCGCGGCAGGCGGCGCAGTTGGCTCAGCAGGCTGGCGCTTCACGTCTGGTGATTACCCATATCAGTTCGCGTTATGACGCTGAGGGGAGCCAGGCGCTGCTAAAAGAGTGTCGTGAAATCTTCCCGGAGACGACCTTAGCAGCAGATTTTGACGTAGTTCGCATTTGATTTTAATTTAGGCACTCTATTTTTTCGCCGTCATGCCGATAATAAGTTATACGCAGGCATTTCTTCTTTGAGGGCATGATGGATAATTTCCAGAAAGACATCGATGACAGGGCGAATCTTACTCTGTCGAACCGGTTTGAGCTGTTGCTGTTTCGCCTTGGCACATCATTAGATGCGACGAAATCTGAGCTGTTTGGCATCAATGTGTTTAAGTTGCGCGAAATCGTACCGATGCCCACATTTACTCGCCCTGCGGGAATGAAGCCGCCGTTGATGGGGATGGTCAATATCCGCGATCAGGTGATCCCGGTAATTGACCTCTCCGCCGTCGCCGGGTGTAAACCGGAGACCGGCTTAAACATTCTGCTGATCACTGAGTATGCCCGTAGCGTGCAGGCTTTTGCCGTCGAGTCCGTCGAGAACATTACGCGCCTGGACTGGAAACAGGTGCACACGGCGGAGAAAGCGATCAATGGCCGCTATATCACCAGTATTGCCTGCCTCGATGATGATAAGGACACCAACAACCTGGCGATGGTGCTGGACGTTGAACAGATCCTCTATGACATCGTTCCGGCGGATCATGACGTTCACGGCGATCATGTGCCGGATAAGAAATTCAACCTGAAACCGGGTTCCATCGCGATTGTGGCTGAAGACTCCAAAGTGGCGCGCGCCATGCTGGAAAAAGGCCTGAACGCCATGGAGATCCCGAGCATGATGCACATCACCGGCAAAGATGCGTGGGAGAAAATCCAGCTTATTGCCCAGCAGGCGGAAAAAGAGGGTGTGCCGGTAAGCGATAAGATCTCAATGGTGCTGACCGATCTGGAGATGCCGGAGATGGACGGCTTTACCCTGACACGCCTGATCAAAACCGATCCGCGCCTGAAAAATATCCCGGTGGTGATCCACTCTTCCCTCTCCGGCAGCGCTAACGAAGATCACGTCCGCAAAGTGCAGGCCGATGGCTATGTCGCGAAGTTCGAAATTAACGAACTTTCAGCGGTGATCCAGGAGGTGCTCGATCGCGCAGCGAACAACGTTCGCGGCCCGCTGATCAGCCACCGCCAGATGGCCCCGACCCCGCTGCTGGCGAAGTAACGCCGGCACAACGATTAAAGGCGCTACCGTCGGTCAAACGGTAGCGCCTTAAGTACGTTTCAGGTCATTACAAGAACGACAAGATCAGCTGTAGTACAGCAATGATGATCGTGATTACGCGTTTCGCGAATTCACGGTTATCCATCATCCGTTTTCCTCAACCGAGGAAGGAGCCGCCCGGACTGGTCCTCAAACTCCCCCGAATCAGGGCGAGCAGATGTTGAGTATTACTTACGCCCCTTCCAGGCCTGAACCCTGCCACCACCACGTGTTACAGCGGGGGAAATCCTTTGCCCGGCCCGAAAGTTAGATGCAGTAACCCCAACGAATTTGATTCTACACCTCACATAACCAACTGAAATATAATTAAAAAACATCAGGGAAAACGACCTGTTTTCGGGCGTTTTTCTTAAACATCCGCTAACCCAACTGTTTGCGCTTGAAATAAAACAGCATATATCGGAAGCTTCAACGCGTTGAGTATTGCATACGCTCTTACCCCCTGACGGGCCGGAAACGTAAACAACGGCGTGGCGCATCCCTCACCAGTTTGCGCTATACCGTTAAAACCCCAGCCCCCCCCGCTGGGGTTTTTTATGCGCAAAAAAAACCGCCAGGCTGCAAACCCGGCGGTTTTTTCATTTGCGCAAGGCGCGATTACATCATCGGCAGCGCCAGCTGGACGATGCTAATCAGCGGCTGCGGATAGATACCGAGCACCAACACCAGCAGAGCGGAGATGAGTACCACAATACCGCCCGCGCTGTAGGCCCAGTTCGACGGCGCATCGCGGTTCAGCTGCTGCGGCGCGTTGAGATAGAGGCTCACCGCAACACGCAGGTAGTAGTAGAGACCGATTGCAGAACCAACCACCACCGCACCGGTCAGCCACCACAGGTTGGCCTGCACACCGACAGCCAGAATGTAGAACTTACCGATAAAGCCCAGCGTCATCGGGATACCCGCCAGCGACAGCATCATCACCGTCATTACCGCCGAGAGAATCGGACGGTGCCAGAAGAGGCCGCGATAGGAGTAGAGCGACTCGGCGTCCGGACCGCGATACGGGCTGGACATCAGGCTTACTACGCCAAAGGCACCCAGGCTGCTGAAGAGATAGCCGGCCAGGTAAACGCCAACGCTCTCCATCGACATCTGGCCACCGCGCAGGGCAATCAGCGCCACCATCAGATACCCAAGGTGAGCGATGGAGGAGTAACCGAGCAGACGTTTGATATTGGTCTGGCTCAGCGCCATCAGGTTACCGAAGATAATGGAGACAAAGGCGATAACGCCCAGCACCACGCGTACGGCTTCGCTGTTACCTACCGGCGCATAGAGGAATAGACGCATCAGCACGCCGAAAATGGCGATCTTGCTGGCGGTCGCCAGGAAGGTGGAGACCGGCGCAGGCGCGCCCTGGTAAACATCCGGCGTCCAGAGATGGAACGGCACCAGCGACAGTTTAAAGCCGAGGCCGACAATCATCAGACCGAGACCCGCCAGCAGCAGCGGCTCGTGCAGCACGCCTTCACCGAGGTTTTTACCAATGGCGACAAACGACAGATCGCCGCTCTGAGCGTAGACCAGCGCAATCCCGAACAGCAGGAATGAGGAGGCGGCCGCCGACAGAATGGTGTATTTGATGCTGGCTTCCAGCGAGCGTTTCTGGCGGAAGGCGTAGCCCACCAGCCCGAACAGCGGCAGAGAGATCAGCTCAATCCCGAGGAACAGCGACGCCATGTGATTGGCGTTAGCCAGCAGAATGCCACCCAACGCGGCAATCAGCACCAGCAGGTAGAACTCTTCCTTGTTGTCGCTATAACCTTCAAGCCACGGATAAGCAAAGGTGCAGGTGGCGAGGCTCGCCAGCAGCACCAGCCCGGTGTAGAGCATGGCGTAGCCATCGACGCGCATCAGCGGCGTCACATCCATTGCCCCGGCGTGGCCAACGAACCACAGCGAGAGCAGTGCAACGTTCAGACCAACGACCGACAGCGTGGCATTGAAGAAATGGTTGCGTCGCCACGCAATGGAGAGCATCACAACCACCACCGTCAATCCGACGATTAGCAGCGGCAGCAGCGCAATCAGGTGTTGTGGAGTTATTGTCATGGCGAATTACGGCCTTGTAGTAATGGAGTTAACAAACCACTGCTGGATATTGCCCATCGCAGCGTGCGAGGTATCCAGAATCGGCTGCGGATAGAAGCCAAGCAGTACCAGAAGCACGACCAGGATAAGGATCATAAACAGCTCGCGCAGTGACAGACCCGGCAGCGTCTGGTTCGCGATTTCGCTCTTCGCTTTACCGAAGTAAGCGCGATGCAGCATCGCCAGCGAGTAAACGGAGGCGAAGACCAGACCGAAGGTGGAGATCACGGTAATCATCGGTACAACCTGGTAGCTACCGAACAGGATCATGAACTCACCGACGAAGTTACCGGTACCCGGCATCCCCAGCGTCGCCACAGCGAAGAACATCGACAGCGCCGGCAGCCACTTAATCTTGCTCCACAGACCGCCCATCATGCGCATATCGCGGGTATGCAGACGTTCGTAAAGCTGACCGCAGAGAATAAACAGACCCGCCGCCGAGAGACCGTGGGCAATCATCTGAATCACGGCGCCCTGGTAGGCCAGCTGGCTGCCGGTGTAGATGGCAATCAGTACGAAGCCCATATGGGAAACGGAGGTGTAGGCGATAAGACGTTTGATATCGGTCTGCGTGAAGGCCATCCACGCGCCGTAGAAGATACCAATTACGCCAAGCCACATGGCAATCGGTGCAAACTCCGCCGAGGCGTTCGGGAAGAGCGGCAGCGAGAAGCGCAGCAGACCGTAAGCGGCGGTTTTCAGCAAAATCCCGGCGAGGTCAACGGAACCTGCGGTCGGTGCCTGCGAGTGCGCATCCGGCAGCCAGCCGTGCAGCGGCACCACCGGCATTTTCACCGCAAAGGCGATAAAGAAGCCGAGCATCAGCAGGTATTCAACGTTGTGGGACATCGGCGTTTTCAGCAGCTCTTCATAGTTGAAGGTCCACACGCCGGTGGCGTTGTAGTGCACAAACACCAGGCCGAGGATGGCAATCAACATCACCAGACCGCTTGCCTGGGTATAGATGAAGAATTTCGTTGCCGCGGTGATACGCGTCTTCCCGTCGGAGGCTTTATGGCCCCACAGCGCAATCAGGAAGTACATCGGCACCAGCATCATTTCCCAGAAGAAGAAGAACAGGAACATGTCGATGGCAAGGAACACGCCGATAACGCCGCCGAGGATCCACATCAGGTTCAGGTGGAAGAAGCCCTGATATTTCTCGATTTCACGCCAGGAGCAGAGAACCGCCAGCACGCCAAGAAAGCCGGTCAGCACGACCATCAGCAGCGACAGACCGTCCATCGCCAGATGGATAGTGATGCCGAAGCGCGGGATCCAGTCGTGTTTAAAGCTCTCCTGCCACGTCGGGAAATCGGCAGCCTGCGATAAAGAGTAGCCACCCTGCAACCAGAGTTGCAGAGAGAGCGCCAGCGTCAGTCCCATGGTGATCAGGGCGATCCAGCGAGGCACCTTCACGCCGAAGCGCTCGGTTTGCCAACACAGGAAACCACCGATAAAGGGAATCAATATTAGCCAGGGTAATAACATGGCGATTCATATTCCTTGTTTAAGTCCAGCTCAGGCTTTCTGGCTCGTCATCTGACTTCACCGTTACTGCCTGTCCTTTCGGACCTGATTTTCAACGAATTTTCATAAAATTCAGATTCTGCTCGCAGGCCGGAGAACAACTCTGCTCCCCGGCCCAGGAACTCAGCGCAACACCATCAGCAGACCGAGCACCACAACGGCACCGATACTCATGGAGGCCACATACCAGCGCAGATAACCGTTCTCGCTGAACAGCAGCCCTTTCCCGGCAAAGCGGGAGAGGATCGTCGGAAGGTTCATCAGCGCATTCAGCGGATCGCTCTTCAGCAGCCAGGCAACGCCCAGATACGGTTTAACGAAGATGCGATCGTAGAGCCAGTCGAAGCCCCAGGCATTGAACCACCAGGTGCCGAAGAAGCGGCCCGCCGCGCTGTTGGCAATCGATGTCACCAGCGTGCGTTTACCCAGCCACAGCCAGGCGGCCAGCAGAATGCCGATCACCGCCACTGCGCCAGAAGCCACTTCCAGCATCACCACGCTGCTGTGCGCCAGCTCAGCCGTTTCCGGCAGAACACCGCGCAGCGGTGGCACAATCATCGCGCCAACGAAGGTGGAGAGGATCAGCAGCACAATCAGCGGCAGGTGATGGGTAATCCCCTTCCCTGCGTGGGCGTGAATCTGCTCTTTGCCGTGGAAGACAATGAAAATCAGACGGAAGGTGTAGAGCGAGGTCATAAACGCCCCGACCAGACCCGCAATCATCAGGTTAACGTGACCGTTCGCTACCGCTCCTGCGAGGATCTCATCCTTACTGAAGAAGCCCGCGGTAATCAGCGGCAGTGCAGAGAGCGCCGCGCCACCGACCAGGAAGCAGGCATACACCAGCGGAATCGACTTACGCAGGCCGCCCATCTTGAAGATGTTCTGCTCGTGGTGGCAGGCGAGGATCACCGAACCGGAGGAGAGGAACAGCAGCGCTTTAAAGAAGGCGTGCGTCATCAGGTGGAAAATCGCTGCGTCCCATGCCTGCACGCCAAGCGCCAGGAACATGTAACCAATCTGGCTCATCGTCGAGTAGGCGAGTACGCGTTTGATATCGGTCTGCACCAGCGCGGCGAAACCGGCCATCAGCAGCGTGACCGCACCAACGATACCGACCAGATGCAGCACTTCCGGCGTCATCAGGAACAGACCGTGGGTACGGGCAATCAGGTAGACACCTGCGGTAACCATCGTTGCGGCGTGGATCAGCGCAGAGACCGGCGTCGGGCCAGCCATCGCGTCTGCAAGCCAGGTCTGCAACGGCAGCTGGGCCGATTTACCGACCGCACCGCCCAGCAGCATCAGGGTCGCCCACATCAGCATATGGTTGCCGTTGGCGAAGTGCTGCGGCGCCAGCTCGACCATCTCGCGGAAGTTCAGCGTGCCCAGCTCGTTGTAGAGGATGAACAGTGCGAACGCGAGAAAGACGTCACCGACGCGGGTCACGACAAACGCTTTCATCGCCGCTGCGCCATTCTTCGGATCGGTGTAGTAGAAACCGATCAGCAGATAGGAGCAGAGACCCACGCCTTCCCAGCCGAGGTACATCAGCAGCAGGTTATCGCCCAGCACCAGAATCACCATGCTGGCGATAAAGAGGTTGGTGTAGGCGAAGAAGCGAGAGTAGCCGTCCTCCCCGCGCATATACCAGGAGGCGAACATGTGGATCAGGAAGCCAACGCCGGTGACTACCGAGAGCATGGTCAGCGACAGGCCATCCAGCACAAGATTGAAACCGATATTGAAATCACCGACCGCCATCCACGTCCACAGCGGCTGAACAAAAGCCTGCTGGCCGTTGTTGAAGAACTCAACGCCAACCAGCGCCGTGACCAGCGCCGAGAGACCAATTGAGCCCATACCAACGGCGGCGGAGAGATTCTCCGACCAGCGGCCACGGGAGAAAGCCAATAACACAAAGCCAATAAGAGGAAAAATAATGGTTAAGGCGAGCATGTTCATCCACGCATCTCACTTACTGAATCGATATTCAGACTCTGGCGGCGACGATGAAGTTGCAGCAGCAGCGCCAGGCCAATGCTCGCTTCCGCAGCGGCAAGGCTAATGGCGAGAATATACATTACCTGACCGTCGGTCTGGCCCCAGTAGCTGCCGGCGACCACAAAGGCCAGCGCGGCGGCGTTGATCATGATCTCAAGCCCAATCAGCATAAACAGCAGATTGCGGCGAATAACCAGACCAGTCAGACCCAGCACAAACAAAATCGCCGCGAGGATCAATCCATGTTGTAACGGGATCATGCATGCTCCTCCGTTTTTCTTTTCGCGCGGTCATCCGTGCGATTGCTCAGCAATTCGCCAGGTCTCTCTTCACGTCCAAGGTGGAACGCGACAACCAGACCTGCCAGCAGCAGCATTGAGGCCAGCTCAACCGCCAGAACGTAAGGACCAAACAGCGTAATACCGACCGCTTTCGCGCCAATCGCCGTGCCCTCGATGCCCTGATCGTTAACGCCCATAATGGCGTAGATCATGACGCCCAGCAGCACCGCAGAGAGCACCGCAGGACCAATCCAGATTTGCGGCGTGAGCCAGTTACGCTCCTGCTCGACCACCGAATTGCCCATGTTGAGCATCATCACCACGAAGACGAACAGCACCATGATGGCCCCGGCGTAGACGATGATCTCCAGCGCCCCGGCAAAGTACGCGCCGAGGGAGAAGAAGACCCCGGCAATCGCCAGCAGAGAGATGATCAAGTACAGCAGCGCATGCACCGGATTGGTATGCGTAATCACGCGTACCGTCGTCAGGATGGCGATCAGGCCACAGATATAAAAAGCGAACTCCATTGCCCCTCTCCTTACGGTAACAGGCCTTTGACGTCGATAGGCTTGGCTTCGTTTTCCGCTTCGCCCTTATCTTTGCCGTCGATTGCCATACCTGCCATCCGGTAGAAGTTATATTCCGGGTATTTGCCCGGACCGGAGATCAGCAGATCCTCTTTTTCATACACCAGATCCTGGCGCTTGAACTCACCGAGTTCGAAGTCCGGCGTCAGCTGAATCGCTGTTGTCGGGCACGCCTCTTCGCACATGCCGCAGAAGATGCAGCGCGAGAAGTTGATACGGAAAAACTCCGGATACCAGCGGCCATCAACGGTTTCCGCTTTCTGCAGCGAGATACAGCCAACAGGACAGGCAACCGCACACAGGTTACAGGCTACGCAGCGCTCTGCGCCGTCCGGATCGCGCGTCAGCACGATACGGCCACGGTAGCGCGGGGCCAGGTAAACCGGCTCTTCCGGGTACATACGCGTTTCGCGTTTAGCGAACGCATGCAGGCCAATCATCCAGATACTGCGAACCTGGGTGCCAAAGCCCACGAATAACTCTTTTAACGTCATGGTCTCATCACCCCTTATTACGGCGCCTGCCAAAGAATGACTGCCGCCGTGCCCAACAGGTTAAGCAGTGTCAGCGGCAGACAGATTTTCCAGCCGAAAGACATCACCTGATCGTAGCGAGGACGCGGCAGTGCGGCGCGAATCAAAATGAACATCATCATAAAGAACGCGGTTTTCAGCGCGAACCAGATAAACGGCGGTAACAGCGGACCCTGCCAGCCACCAAAGAAGAGGGTGACCATCAGCGCAGAGATGGTGACGATACCGATATACTCGCCGACGAAGAAGAGACCGAACTTCATGCCGGAGTATTCAATATGGTAACCATCCGCCAGCTCCTGCTCCGCTTCCGGCTGGTCAAACGGGTGGCGGTGACACACCGCAACACCAGCGATAGCAAAGGTAACGAAGCCAAAGAATTGCGGAATGACGTTCCACAAACCCGCCTGGTTGTTGACGATGTCGGTCATATTGAATGAACCGGCTTGCGCCACCACGCCCATCAGCGACAGCCCGAGGAACACTTCGTAGCTCAGGGTTTGCGCAGAGGCACGCATCGCGCCGAGCAGGGAGTATTTGTTGTTACTCGACCAGCCAGCGAACAGCACCGCGTAAACTGCCAGACCCGCCATCATCAGGAAGAAGAGGATCCCGATATTGAGGTCGGCCACCACCCAGGTGGGGCTGACCGGCACAATGGCGAAGGCTAACAGCAGCGAGGTGAAGGCGATCACCGGCGCGAGGGTGAAGATCACGCGATCCGAGAAGCGCGGGATCCAGTCCTCTTTAAAGAACATCTTGATCATGTCCGCGACCAGCTGGAGTGAACCACCCCAGCCCACACGGTTCGGCCCATAACGGTTCTGGAACAGGCCGAGCAGGCGACGTTCGCCAAAGCTCATGAAGGCGCCGCAGGTGACGACCACCAGCAGGATGACCACCGCTTTCAGAATGCTTAACAGAATGTCGATAACATCCGGTGTTAACCAGCTCATGCTTGCGCCTCCCGCAGATTTTCAAGACGTGCCCCGGCCAGCACCGGTGCAATACCCGGCATGCCCATCGGCAAACCGACCTGCCCCGCCGTCAGACCTTCCGATACCTGCAGCGGCAGGCTGAGGGTCTGCCCTTCGTAGGTGAAGGAGACGTGCGCGCCTGCGTTTACGCCAAGCTTCGCGGCATCGGCCGGGTTAAGCGTGATGTAAGGCTGCGGCATACGGCTCTGGAACACCGGCGAACGCTGCGACAGCTCATCGCTGCCGAACAGGTGATAGTAAGGCGCGATACGCCACTCGCCATCCTGTGCGCTGAAAGCGCCCGGAACGACGGTGAAGTAATCCAGCCCGCTCTCCGTCGCTTCAATCAGGCGCACGCCCGGATCGCCGTGACGCAGATGGCCGCCCACTTCGTCCTGGAATTTGTTCCAGGCCTGCGGGGAGTTCCAGCCCGGTGCCCAGGCAAACGGAATTTGCGAGCGCGGCGCTGAAGGCTGGTTGTTCCCTTCCATCGAGAAGGCGAACATGGTGTCTTTATCCTGCGGCTGACGCGGTTCGTGGACGCTGATATTGGCGCGCATCGCGGTGCGACCGCTGTAGCGGTGCGGCTCACGCGCCAGTTTCTGCCCGCGAATGCGGAAGCTGGCATCCGGTGCGGCATTTTTGATGCCCGACAGCTGCGGCAGCGCGGCGACGGCGGCGTCGATCACATGATCGAGCTGCGTCCAGTCCACTTCGCGGTTCAGCACGGTGCTGTGCAGCGAGTGCAGCCAGCGCCAGCTTTCCAGCATCAGCGCTTTGTTGTCGTAGTAGCTCGGGTCATAAACCTGGAAGAAGCGCTGAGCGCGGCCTTCGTTGTTGATCACCGTGCCGTCGCTTTCTGCGAAGCTTGCCGCAGAGAGCACCAGATGGGCGTTATCCATAATCGCCGTGCGCTGGTGATCGACCACCAGCACCAGCGGCGCTTTCGCCAGCGCAGCATCTACGCGCGCAGCAGAAGCGTGACGGTGCAGATCGTTTTCCAGCACCACGACCGCGTCGGCGCTGCCGCTCTCCAGTTCGGAGAGTGCATCATCGAGGCTGCCGCCGCCGATAAGGCCGAGGCCCATGCTGTTAACGGAGCGGGCAATCATGGTGATGCCGACATCGGCACCGCGCCCTTTCAGCGCTTTCGCCACGTTCGCCGCCGCGTGGATCACGTCGCTGCTACCGGCGTTAGTGCCGGAGATAATCAGCGGCTTCTTCGCCCCGGCCAGTGCCTGGACAATCACATCCACTTTGCCCTGCAGATCGCTGCTCAGGCCGTCAACCGCCGGTGCGGAGTTATCCAGCGCATGGGCGATGGCAAAGCCTAAACGCGCCTGATCTTCTACCGGTGCGCGGTAGGTCCACGCAGCGATGTCGTCCAGACGGGTGCTGTCGACGTTGGTGACAAACAGCGGATGTTTAGCGCGCTGACCAATGTTCATGATCGCCGCAATCTGCCAGTCGGCAACTTTCTGCGCCGCCGCCATTTCGCGGGCTTTACCTTTCACCGCCTGACGGACCGCCAGCGCGACGCGCGCGCCGGTCTGGGTGACGTCTTCGCCGAGGATCAGCACCGCGTCGTAAGATTCGATTTCACGCAGCGCCGGAGTACGGATGCCACCTTCGCGCAGCACTTTCAGCGCCAGCGTCAGTCGCTCCTGCTCGCCTTTCGCGATGCCGGTGTAGAAGTTCTCCGCACCGACCAGTTCGCGCAGCGCGAAGTTGCTCTCAACGCTTGCGCGCGGAGAACCGATGCCGATCACTTTCTTCGACTGGCGCAGAATATCCGCCGCGCCCTGCATCGCCTGTTCGGCGTTGAGGGTAATCAGATCGTCGCCGCGACGCTGTACCGGCTGGCGCGGACGATCTTTCAGGTTGACGTAGCCATAGCCGAAACGACCGCGGTCGCAGAGGAAGTAGTGGTTAACCGTACCGTTGTAGCGGTTCTCGATACGACGCAGTTCGCCGTAACGCTCGCCCGGGCTGGTGTTACAGCCGATCGAGCACTGCTGGCAGATGCTCGGCGCGAACTGCATATCCCATTTACGGTTATAGCGCTCGGAGTGGGTTTTGTCGGTGAAAACGCCGGTCGGGCAGATTTCAACCAGGTTACCGGAGAACTCGCTCTCCAGCGTACCCTCTTCCGGGCGGCCGAAGTAGACGTTGTCATGTGCGCCATAGACGCCCAGGTCGGTACCGTCGGCATAATCTTTGTAGTAGCGCACACAGCGGTAGCAGGCGATACAGCGGTTCATCTCGTGGGAGATGAACGGACCGAGATCCTGGTTACGGTGCGTACGTTTGGTGAAACGGTAGCGACGGAAGCTGTGACCGGTCATAACGGTCATATCCTGCAGGTGGCAGTTGCCGCCCTCTTCGCAAACCGGACAGTCGTGCGGGTGGTTGGTCATCAACCACTCCACCACGCTCTCACGGAACTCTTTCGCTTCGTGATCGTCAATAGAGATAAATGTGCCGTCGGATGCCGGTGTCATACAGGACATAACCAGGCGGCCACGCGTGTCTTCCGCGTTTTGATATTGCTTCACCGCACACTGGCGGCACGCACCCACGCTCCCCAGCGCCGGATGCCAGCAAAAATAAGGAATATCAAGGCCCAACGAGAGACAAGCCTCTAACAGGTTGTCTGCGCCGTTTACCTCGTATTCTTTGCCGTCTACGTGAATAGTAGCCATTAGCATGCTTCCAGTTGTCTCAGCCGGAGCTGAGAATTAATCAAAATTCGTTCCGCGTCCCCTCACCTGCTCACGATGAGGGGGAACCATTACCAGCGCGCTTTCAGCAGGTTTGGCTGGATACCGCCAATCGCATGGGTATTGCTGAATTGCTGCTTGATCCCCGCTTCGAACTCTTCGCGGAAGTACTTAATTGCGCTCTGTAAGGGTTCAACCGCACCCGGCGCGTGTGCGCAGAAGGTTTTACCCGGCCCCAGCTGGCGGCAGAGTTGCTCCAGGGTTTCGATATCGCCAGGCTGGCCTTCGCCACGCTCCAGCGCACGCAGGATTTTGACGCTCCACGGCAGCCCGTCGCGGCACGGCGTACACCAGCCGCAGGATTCGCGGGCGAAGAACTCTTCCAGGTTACGCACCAGCGGCACCATGCCAATTTCATGGTCAACGGCCATCGCCAGCGCGGTACCTAAACGGCTGCCCGCTTTGCCGATGCTTTCGAACTCCATCGGCAGATCGAGGTGCGCTTCGGTAAGGAAGTCGGTTCCCGCGCCGCCCGGCTGCCAGGCTTTAAATTTCAGCCCGTCGCGCATGCCGCCCGCGTACTCTTCGAGGATTTCACGCGCGGTAGTGCCAAACGGCAGCTCCCAGACGCCCGGGTTTTTCACGCGCCCGGAGAAGCCCATCAGTTTGGTACCGGCATCTTTACTGGTCGACAGGTTCTGATACCACTCCACGCCGTTGGCAAGGATCGCCGGGACGTTGCACAGGGTTTCGACGTTGTTAACGCAGGTCGGTTTACCCCATACGCCGGAGCTTGCCGGGAAAGGCGGTTTTGAGCGCGGGTTCGCACGACGCCCTTCCAGCGAGTTGATCAGCGCCGTCTCTTCGCCGCAAATATAACGACCCGCGCCGGTATGGACGATAAGTTCGAAGTCGAATCCGCTGCCGAGAATATTTTTGCCGAGCAGGCCCGCTTCGGTAGCTTCAGCAATGGCACGGCGCAGATGCACCGCCGCTTCGATGTACTCCCCGCGCAGGAAGATGTAGCCACGATAGGCTTTCAGCGCAAAGGCGGAGATGAGCATGCCTTCCACCAGCAGGTGCGGCAACTGCTCCATCAGCAGGCGGTCTTTATAGGTGCCCGGCTCCATCTCATCGGCGTTACACAGCAGGTAACGAATGTTCATCGATTCGTCTTTCGGCATCAGGCTCCACTTAAGACCGGTGGAGAAGCCCGCGCCGCCGCGCCCTTTCAGGCCGGCGTCTTTTACCTGGTTGACGATTTCGTCCGGTGCCAGCCCGGTCAGGGCTTTGCGCGCACCGGCATAGCCGTTCTTGCTTTGATACTCTTCAAGCCAGACCGGCTGTTTGTCATCGCGCAGACGCCAGGTCAGCGGATGGGTTTCGGGAGTACGGATAATGGTCTTCATTATTTATACCGCTCCAGCAAGTCAGGGATCGTTTCCGGCGTCAGAGAACTGTGGGTGTCCTCATCGATCATCATAGTCGGCCCTTTGTCGCAGTTGCCGAGACAGCAGGTTGGCAGCAGCGTAAAGCGGCCATCAAAGGTGGTCTGGCCCGGCTTGATCTTCAGGTGGCTCTCAATCGCCGACTGGATCCCCTGATAGCCCGTGATGTGACACACCACGCTGTCGCAGTAGCGGATCACATGGCGGCCGACCGGCTGGCGGAAGATCTGGCTGTAGAACGTTGCCACGCCTTCGACATCGCTCGCCGGAATGCCCAGCACGTCGGCGATAGCGTAAATTGCGCCGTCCGGCACCCAGCCACGCTGTTTCTGAACGATCTTCAGCGCTTCAATGGACGCCGCACGCGGGTCTTCGTAGTGGTGCTTCTCGTGCTCAATTGCCTCACGCTCTGCCGCACTCAGCTCAAAAGCCCCGGTTTCTGGTTGTTGATTCTCGTGCATAATTAGCGGTCCACATCTGACATAACAAAATCGATACTACCCAGGTAGACAATCAAGTCTGAGACCAGGCTGCCGCGGATTGCCGCCGGAATTTGCTGCAGATGCGGGAAACTCGGCGTACGGATACGGGTACGGTAGCTCATGGTGCTGCCGTCACTGGTCAGGTAGTAACTGTTGATACCCTTGGTTGCTTCAATCATCTGGAAGGATTCGTTGGCTGGCATCACCGGGCCCCACGATACCTGCAGGAAGTGAGTAATCAGGGTTTCGATATGTTGCAGCGTGCGCTCTTTCGGCGGCGGCGTGGTCAGCGGGTGATCCGCTTTGAACGGCCCTTCCGGCATATTGTTGAGGCACTGCTCAAGAATGCGCAGGCTCTGGCGCAGCTCTTCCACTTTCAGCATCACGCGGGTGTAGCAGTCGCTGACGCCACCGCCGACCGGGATTTCGAAGTCGAAGTTCTGATAGCCGGAGTACGGGCGCGCTTTACGCACGTCAAAGTTGATGCCGGTAGCACGCAGGCCTGCGCCGGTGGTGCCCCACTCCAGCGCCTCTTTCGCGCCGTAAGCGGCAACGCCCTGAGCACGGCCTTTCAGAATGGAGTTGCGTAGTGCAGCTTTCTCATAGGAAGCCAGACGTTTCGGCATCCAGTCGAGGAACTCGCGCAGCAGGCGATCCCAGCCGCGCGGCAGATCGTGCGCGACGCCGCCGATGCGGAACCAGGCCGGGTGCATACGGAAACCGGTGATCGCTTCCACCAGATCGTAGATTTTTTGACGATCGGTAAAGGCGAAGAAGACCGGCGTCATCGCGCCGACGTCCTGAATAAAGGTAGAGATATAGAGCAGGTGGCTGTTGATGCGGAACAGCTCAGAGAGCATGACGCGAATCACTTCCACGCGTTCCGGCACGGTAATGCCTGCCAGTTTCTCGACCGCCAGTACGTATGGCATCTCGTTGACGCAGCCGCCGAGGTACTCAACGCGGTCGGTATAAGGAATGTAGCTGTGCCATGACTGGCGTTCGCCCATCTTCTCCGCACCGCGGTGGTGATAACCGATATCCGGCACGCAGTCGACGATCTCTTCGCCATCAAGCTGCAGAATGATGCGGAACGCACCGTGCGCAGAGGGGTGGTTTGGACCGAGGTTGAGGAACATGAAGTCCTCGTTGTCGGTGCCGCGCTTCATGCCCCAATCTTCCGGTTTAAAGGTCAGCGCCTCCATCTCCAGATCCTGCTTGGCTTTGGTCAGCTCAAACGGATCGAATTCGGTGGCGCGCGCCGGGTAGTCTTTACGCAGCGGGTGGCCGGTCCAGGTCTGCGGCATCATGATGCGCGTCAGATGCGGGTGGCCATCAAAAGTGATACCAAACATCTCCCAAGTTTCACGCTCATACCAGTTAGCGTTCGGGAAGAGTTTAGTGATAGTCGGCACATGCAAATCGTTTTCTGCGAGGGCCACTTTCAGCATGATGTCGCTGTTACGATCGATCGACAGGAAGTGGTAGAAAACGGAAAAATCCGCGGCGGGCAGACCGGCGCGGTGTGTGCGTAGACGCTCGTCCATGCCGTGAAGATCGAACAGCATGACGTAAGGCTTCGGTAATTTCTTTAAGAAATCGACCACTTCCAGTAACTGCTCACGCTTCACCCAAACGACGGGTACCCCGGTGCGGGTCGCCTGAACGGAAAAGGCATCCGGCCCAAAACGGTTGCGCAATTCGCCAATGACCGGATCATCCAGATGATCGCGGGTCTGCCATGGGGCTTCTTGCGCAGTTAAATCGGTCATATTTTTCACCATTGCAAAGGGTCCGTGGTGACTGTGGGGCAGTGCGTCGCGTTATTGGATTATTGAAATGCGACGCTTTTTACCCTTGCCCACAGGCGCAAATTAAATCTCGTCCGGCGAACGCAGGTTGGTGACGGCAATACGTTCACCGCGTTTACGTTCACGCTCTGACTGCATGTTGGCGCGGTAAACGCCCTGATCGCCAACCACCCAGGAGAGCGGACGACGCTCCTTGCCAATCGACTCCTGCAGCAGCATCAGCGCCTGCATATAGGCTTCAGGACGCGGCGGGCAGCCAGGGATGTAAACATCCACCGGGATAAATTTGTCGACGCCCTGCACGACGGAGTAGATGTCGTACATACCGCCAGAGTTTGCGCAGGCACCCATGGAGATAACCCATTTCGGCTCCAGCATCTGGTCATAGAGGCGTTGGATAACCGGTGCCATCTTGGTGAACGGCGTACCGGCAACGACCATCAGGTCAGCCTGGCGCGGCGAGGCACGCAGTACTTCCGCGCCAAAACGCGCCACGTCGTGCACGGCGGTAAACGAGGTCACCATCTCAACGTAGCAGCAGGAAAGGCCGAAGTTATACGGCCAAATTGAGTTCTTACGACCCCAGTTCACCATATCGTGCAGGACATTTTCGAGCTTGCCCATGTAGACGCTACGGTTGATCTCTTGTTCCAGGGGGTCAGTTACGATCTCCTGTTTTTGCAGGGGGTAACGGTCGTTCTCACCGTTAGGATCTATGCGGGTGAGCGTATAATCCATCTTATTGCCTCGCGGTTAGCGTTGACTGTCAGTGTAGCTGTTGGTCTCAGGGTTAACCTGCGCGCGGCGCGAACGCACCGGCGTCCAATCGAGCGCGCCAATACGCACCAGATAAACCAGACCAGCCAGCAGCACTAAGATAAAAATTGCGGCTTCGGCAAATCCCACCCAGCCACTCTCACGAATGGACGTAGACCATGCGTAGAGATAGAGCGCTTCGACATCGAAGATGACGAAGAACATGGCGACCAGATAGAACTTGGCGGAGAGACGTAAGCGAGCGGAACCGACGGAGTCGATACCAGATTCGAAAGGTACGTTTTTGTGCCTTGCGCGCGCGCGTCCGCCCAAAAACCGACCGCCGACCAGCATCAGGCAACAGAGGCCGATGGCGACAATAAGAAAGACAGCGAATGCCCAGTGATGAGCGATGATTTCAGTGGATGTTGACATACGCATTGCTTAACTCAAAAGGTAGCGTTAAAACCTCTGCTCTTGCTGGCAGATGACGCCACATCGATTCACGGGGAGGAATAAAAAACCACATACTTACTGTGCAAAAAGCTGAAAAACAGCTAAATGATGTGGGTTTTTACTCCTTTCTATAACCTTTTGTCAACTTTAACAAAAGTTTCCTCACATTAGTTTACATCGGCAGCAATCCATTAACATTTAGTGCCGTTTTATTGACCAGCAACAACTTTTCCTGCGGCAAAATCCGGTGTTGAATCGAGTCCGTTGTGGAGGATTACAAAAATTACCCTCCTATTTTGACAGGATTTACCCAGGATTCCTCCCCCTCTGCGGAGGTATTTTTTTGATCTGAGACACGCTTTTGTTAATTCATACAATGATTCGGCAACAATCTTGCTTGATTTTTAACATGAGCAGAGGGCATGAAAGACTATAGATGATAAAGGGGGATTGTGCTGTGAGGTGGATTAACAGATTGAAAGAAATAATGATTTAGAGCAGGAATAATTCAGATGCTTATTATTTGTGCAAAAAATGGCCCACTGTGATCGTTTCTCTCATCAGTTGGCCATTTTTACACTTACAAATTGTTACCAGTTTGCGGCGAAATGGTAGCTAGAAATCGCCATCAATCAGCAGCTGTTCATCTCCCCCTTCCGGAGTAGATCCTTTGTAGTGCCAGGGGTCGCGATAGTGCTCCATGGCATCGAAAATTACCTGCGCCAGCTCGTTCCCGCTGTTCGGGTTGCGCGAGAGCAGATATTCCGTTTCCGGCAAGGCCGGGAAGCCTTCAGCGTGACTTAATACCCGCAGGTCAGGACTCATCATCTCGACCGGTCGCGCCGTCACGCCAAGACCTGCTTTAACGGCTGCTTTCACCGCCGAGAGCGTTGAGGCCACATAGGCCATGCGCCATGGAATCTCGGCTTCATTAAGCGCGTTAAGCACCATATCGCGGAACGGGCTCGGCTCATCCAGCAGGACCAGCGGCACCGCCTCCCCTTTTTGCAGCACATACTCCGCCGCGCAATACCAGAGCGTCGGTGAGGTGCGCAGCGTTAAATAGTCAAACGGCTGGACACGATGCGTGGTCACCACCAGATCAACTTCATCCTCCTGAAGCTGATCGCTGCTCATCGGATTGCGTTTTACCCGCACATCCAGCGCCAGCTTTGGATAGACCGAGCTAATACGATTAAGCAGGAACGGCAGGATCGTATCGGCGGATTCGTCTGACGCACCAATAGTTAATACGCCCTGCAAATTGCTGAACATTAACGAGGTGCAGGCTTCGTCATTAAAGCGCAGGATCTTTCTCGCATAGCCTAATAGCTGAATACCATGCTCAGTCAGTAATTTATTGCGGCCATGACGGGCGAACAGCTCTTTTCCCACTAGCTGTTCGAGGCGCTGCATTTGCTGGCTTACAGCGGATTGCGTACGGCAAACCGCCGCAGCGGCGGCTGCAAAGGTGTTTAAATCCGCGACTGCAACAAAGGTTCTCAGCAGATCGAGGTCGAGATTCAGTATCGGACGATTTGCATTTATCATCATTTTTCACTTACGGGTTGCTCGCGTTGCGTGCCCCGGGTTTATGCTGTGTTCATAAGATTAAGTAAATCCATTTAAAAAGCGCATCCTGCACTGCCATTGCCGATGAAACCTGGCAATGTGTGTGATGTTTTTGTTCGCCACCTGATGCAAGCAGAACTCAACGTCTTTTATTTGGCAAACATCCCGCTCGGGGATATATAAACCAGCCAAATGGTGTTGATGCATTTAAAACGCGTCTTTCGCGGCGAATACCGATTTAACATCGCGCGTCGCAGATAAAGGTGAACCCAACAGAGGCTCTGAAGTAAAAAAAGAGTAATAGCAATTAAGTAAAATTAAGAATTCAACCTTACTGAACTCAGGGCTTTGCCCCTGAGCGCCCTTTCAGGCTGTCTGAGTTTACCCCAAAACCTTTTTATTTATAAGCGTTAATACGAATTATCTTAAATTCTTAAAATGTCAGTACGAAAAAATGAGACATATAAATATTAGTGATGGTCATAGTTACTATTCTCAATATTAAATAGCGAACGGTTCTGAAAATGGATCTCTTTAATAGAAATTAACATTATCTTCACAGCAACAAAGCGGGACGCTAACCGTTACTTTATATCTTCGTTATAACCCTCTTTTTTCATCTTCCTCGCGCGGGTAGCCGCGACAAAAGATTTAATCCCCCACTGCCGGGAGGCCATTGAATGGTGAAAAGTAGTGGCAATCAATCATTAACTGGCATTAATTACTTACTACGTGCAAATTGACAGCACAGAAAAGAGAAAAATAGCGCGCTTAATAGTTAAAAGATCGTTAAAGGCAACTGCCCGGCCTGGCAAAATCTTCTCCTGTTAACCCTTCAAAACAGACGGGCGTGGGAGTACATTGTTCCGTATTCACTTCCACGGCAGGGAGTGGCGATTCCAGTAAAAAGGCAAAGGTTCATGTCCTCCATCGAAAAATCCAGCAAGTTAGATAACGTCTGTTATGACATCCGTGGCCCGGTTCTTAAAGAAGCAAAGCGTCTGGAAGAAGAAGGCAACAAGGTTCTCAAACTCAACATCGGTAACCCTGCCCCGTTCGGCTTCGAAGCCCCGGATGAGATTCTGGTCGATGTGATCCGCAACCTCCCTGGCGCCCAGGGCTACTGCGATTCAAAGGGGCTCTACTCTGCCCGTAAAGCGATCATGCAGCACTATCAGGCGCGCGGCATGCGTGAAGTCACCGTCGAAGATATCTATATCGGCAACGGCGTCTCTGAGCTGATTGTGCAGTCGATGCAGGCGCTGTTGAACAGCGGCGATGAGATGCTGGTCCCGGCGCCGGACTATCCGCTGTGGACCGCGGCGGTGTCGCTCTCCGGCGGCAAAGCGGTGCACTACCTTTGTGATGAATCCGCCGGCTGGTTCCCAGATCTGGACGACATTCGCGCCAAAATCACCCCGCGCACGCGCGGCATTGTGATCATCAACCCGAACAACCCGACCGGCGCGGTCTACTCAAAAGAGCTGCTGCTGGAAATTGTCGAGCTGGCGCGCCAGCACAACCTGATTATTTTCGCCGATGAGATCTACGACAAGATCCTCTACGACGAAGCGCAGCACCACTCTATCGCCGCGCTGGCACCGGATCTCTTCACCATTACCTTTAACGGTTTGTCGAAAACCTACCGCGTGGCTGGTTTCCGCCAGGGCTGGATGGTGCTGAGCGGGCCGAAAAAGCACGCCAAAGGTTATATCGAAGGGCTGGAGATGCTTGCCTCAATGCGCCTGTGCGCCAACGTGCCGGCACAGCATGCGATCCAGACCGCTCTCGGCGGCTATCAGAGCATCAGCGAATTTATCGTGCCCGGCGGGCGTCTCTATGAGCAGCGCAACCGCGCGTGGGAGCTGATTAACGACATTCCCGGCGTCTCCTGCGTAAAACCGAGCGGCGCGCTCTATATGTTCCCGAAAATCGACGCGAAACGTTTCAATATTCTGGATGACCAGAAGATGGTGCTCGACTTCCTGCTGCAGGAGAAAGTGCTGCTGGTCCAGGGCACCGCCTTCAACTGGCCGTGGCCGGATCACGTGCGCATCGTTACCCTGCCGCGCGAGGACGATCTGGAAATGGCCATCACCCGCTTCGGGCGTTTCCTCTCCGGTTATCATCAATAATTGACTCAGGGGGAGGGTTTGCATCTTCCCCCACTCTCTGCGCACAATGGCTCCAGTCGCATTCAAGACAAGGTTAACTATGAGTCAGAGTCACTTCTTCGCCCACCTCTCCCGCCTGAAACTGATCAACCGCTGGCCGCTGATGCGCAATGTGCGCACCGAGAATGTCTCCGAGCATAGCCTGCAAGTGGCAATGGTCGCGCACGCGCTGGCGGCGATCAAAAACCGCAAATTCGGCGGCTCGCTTAACGCAGAGCGCATTGCGCTGCTGGCGATTTATCACGATGCCTCTGAAGTGATCACCGGCGATCTCCCGACCCCTGTGAAGTACTTCAACTCGCAGATTGCCCAGGAGTACAAAGCGATTGAGAAGATCGCCCAGCAGAAGCTGGTCGAGATGGTGCCGGAAGAGCTGCAGGATATTTTCGCCCCGCTGATTGATGAGCATAACTACAGCGAAGAGGAGCGATTAATTGTTAAACAGGCCGATGCGCTCTGCGCCTACCTGAAGTGCCTCGAAGAGCTTTCCGCCGGCAACAATGAGTTTCTGCTGGCCAAATCGCGGCTGGAGAAAACCCTCGACGCCAGGCGCAGCCCGGAGATGGATTACTTTATGCAGGTGTTTGTGCCAAGCTTCCAGCTGTCGCTGGATGAGATCAGCCAGGATTCGCCCTTATAACAAGGGCGAACCCGCCCGGTTAAAAGGGAAACAGCATCGGGATCATCACCACGCACACCATCATTACCAGCAGGGTAAAGGGCACACCGAGTTTGATAAAGTCGCTGAACCGGTAGTTGCCCGGCCCTAATACCAGCGTGTTCACTGGCGATGAGACCGGCGTCATAAAGGCGGCCGAGGCAGCCATCGCCACCATCATGGCGAAGGGATAAGGCGAGACGCCCATCGATTTCGCTGCCGCCAGCGCAATGGGTGCCATTAGCACAGCCGTGGCGGTATTGGAGATAAACAACCCAATCGCCGCGCACATCACAAACAGACAGATCAGCATCAAGTGCGGGCCATAGCCCCCGCCCAGCTCCATCAACCCTTTGACCACCAGATCGACGCCGCCGGTTTTTTGCAGCGCCAGCGCAAAAGGCATCATGCCAACGATCAGAATGATGCTTGGCCAGTGGATCGCTTTATAGGCGCTCTCGGCGTCGATGCAGCGGAATTTCCCCATTAGCATGCAGGCGATAATGGCGGCGATGGGATTGGGAATATCGTCGGTCAGCATCAGCGCAACCATCAATACCAGGCAGAAAATCGCATGCGGTGCCTGGCTGTGTGCTGGCGAAGCCGCACTCTCTTCAACGGGCAGGTTCAGCACCACGAAGTCGCGGGCGTGTCCGGCAAGCTGGCTGATTAACTTCCAGTTGCCGACCACAAGGAAAATGTCGCCGAGTTGCAGCGGCTCGTCAGTCACCGCCCCTTCCAGCGCCACGCCGTTGCGCTTCAGGCCTACCACGTTCAGACCGTAGCGGGTACGAAAACCGATTTCGCGCACCGTTTTGCCCAGCAGTTCGGAATCGGGGATCAGCGAGACTTCCGCCATGCCGACATCCAGCGCCTGGTCGGAGAAGTACTCCCCGCGCAGGATCATCGGCTCCAGCTGCTGCTCGACGCAGAACTGGCGCAGATCGACATCCGCAGAGGACATATCAATCAGCAGCACGTCACGAGCGCGAAACTCCGAGACGCCATTAACGTTAACAATCACCCGGCGAAAACGCCGCCAGCGCTCGACGCCGATAACGTTGGCACCATAGCGCTCACGCAGTTGCAGATCGTCAAGACGCTGACCAATCATCGGCGAGCCGGGGCGAATCGCTAACCGCCGCGCGCGGCCTGCCAGGTGATACTCGCGGATGAGATCGCGAAACGAGCGCCGCTTCCAGCTCTCGCGCTGAGCGTCGCTCCCCTCGGCATTCAGCATAAAGCGCATTAACAGCATATAGACGATGCCAAGCAGCAGGATAACCAGGCCAAGCGGCGTGACGCTGAAAAAGCCAAATCCCTCCAGCCCTTCGCGCAGCAGTTCGCTGTTCACCACCAGGTTTGGCGGCGTCGCCACCAGTGTCATCATGCCGCTAATCAACCCGGCGAAGCTGAGCGGCATCATTAACCGCGACGGCGAGACCTGCATGCGCAGCGAGACGCTCAACACCACCGGGATAAAAATCGCCACCACGCCGGTCGAACTCATAAAGGCACCCAGCCCGGCGACGGTGATCATCAGCAGGACCAGCATTTTGGTTTCGCTGCTGCCCGCCATCGTCACCAGCCAGGCGCCCATATTGGTTGCCACGCCGGTGCGCACCAGCCCGTCGCCGATAATAAACAGCGCGGCAATTAAAATAACGTTTGGATCGCTAAAACCGGAGAGCGCTTCGGGAAGCGTCAGCGTACCGCTCAGCACAAAAGCGACAATGACAAACAGCGCCACTGCGTCCATGCGCACTTTGCTCGTCGCAAAGAGCACCACGGCAATGCCCAGCAGAGAGAGAACCCAAA
Organism: Kosakonia sp. S57; assembly: GCF_016516575.1. Classification (NCBI taxonomy): domain Bacteria; kingdom Pseudomonadati; phylum Pseudomonadota; class Gammaproteobacteria; order Enterobacterales; family Enterobacteriaceae; genus Kosakonia; species Kosakonia sp. S57. Next base: position 147,936 of record NZ_JACVUL010000002.1, read on the forward strand.
TCAATTCACCGTTCACAACCTGTCCTTGTTTGTTGAGGGTGGTAAAAGAGTGCCATAAAAAAACCCCACCGGGGTGGGGTTACATCATTGAATCAGGCTTTTAGATCGACGCTGACGATGCCGTCATGCTGTTTTGTGACGCTTATCGCCTCCAGGCTTGTCAGCGAGAAGTCGACCTTCTCAAGCCCCGGTGAACCCGGCGGCACATTGACGGCAATCACGTGACACCCGGCGGCGAGGCCGGAGAGCACCCCCGCAGCCGCATCCTCGACCACCACACAGGTTTCCGGTGCCAGCCCTAACAGCTCGGCACCGAGCAGGTAGGCATCCGGTTCAGGCTTGCCATGCTTCACCTGTTCTGCGGTGACAAAGACTTTCGGCATCGGCAAACCGGTCGCGCGATGGCGGGCATGGGCGACCGGCACCGAGCCGGAGGTAACAATGGCCCACGGAATCGCGGAGGCATCCAGATGCTGAAGCAGTTCAATCGCGCCCGGCAGCGGCGTAATGCCGTCCGTGTCTGACGCTTCAATCTCCTCAAGGCGGGTAAATTCAGCCGCAATCTCCGCTTCTGAGGCACCCGCCATAAAGTGACGCAGTGAGGTGATGGCCTGTTTGCCGTGAATAAAATTCAGCACCTCGTCATGGCTGATGCCAAAGCGATCGGCCCAACTGCACCAGGCTCGCTCAACGGCGGGGAGTGAATTTACCAGGGTTCCATCCAGATCAAACAGAAAGCCTTTGCACTGCACGTTCACCTCCTCAGGCGTTGAGAATTTGATTAATTTCGTTACTGCTCAAGTGGTACTGGCGCGGGCAGGCGTGCCACACGCTCAGCATACGCTGGTATTTATCCCACATCGGCGTTTGGGCATTAAAGCCGTGGGTACCGGCATCAAAATGGGTATAGCGCCCTTCAATATTAACCATAAAGCGCACATATCCGAGGTAGCGCGCTTCGGTCGCGGCGTCGAAGCCGAGGAAAGTGACGCGACGCTCGTCAATGGTGGCGTTATCTTTCATATTGGTCCAGGAGACGTGGAGTGCGTGATACATCTCCATGATATCGATGATGTTGCGGCACGTTTCCTCTTTCAGCTCGCCGAATTCGCGATCCAGCTCGCGCATCTGCAAACCATATCCCCGTTCGACAATGGTTTGCAAACGGCGGTAACGCTCCGCATTAGCCGGGTCCATCATGGTCATCATCTTGTATTGATTGGATAAGATCAGACGTTGGGCATTGGTCATTTCCATCTTCGACTCCTGTGGCACTTCGGCGCAGTAAAATAAGTTGGCCTCAGTCTACCTGTGAGTAAAAGGCGCTTTCTTGATTTGCCGGGGGTGTTGCGCCTATCTACCAAAAAAGAAAGCATCCGGGGATGCTCTCTTCTTATCAATCACGCACAACTTTAAAGCTCATCAAGAAAGGTTTTATCCAGTTGCTTAAAGGCGCGCTTAAGGGTATCGGCCAGCGCCTGGTAGTCCGGCTTGCCTTCAACCGGTGCCAGCGCCTGGCCCGCCTCCTGCAACTTACCGCGCACTTCATAGAACCAGTTCAGAATCGAGGGCGGCAGCGGCGTGACCGAGCGCTTGCCGAGCCACCATAACCCCTGCATTGGCAGGCTCAGGGCAAACAGCGCGGTGGCGACAGCCGGGCCGAGCTGCCCGCCGAGGGCGATTTGCCAGCAGAGCGTGAAGATTGCCAGCGGCGGCATAAAGCGAATCGCGTAGCGTGTCGCGCGAATGGTACGGTTCTCTACAAACATGGGAGCGAGGCGTTTTTCCATAGGCCAGGTCTTCGCATAGTGCTGACCCCGGCGAAATAAACTGAAGAAACTGACGGGTCGAATCTCAGGATTTGACATGGCTTCACCTCAACTTCACGTATAAAAATTAAAAATTTTATGCAAAACAACAACTGTGAATGACAACGTTAAAATTTTTTGTCAATCCCACCTGCTATCGGGTATTCTGTGGCGGCCTTTACCAGGCCTTAGACGAATAGGTTTGAGTCGTCAAATAATAAGCTCATTATGCCACTGTCTGAAAATTGCGCAAAATAGCTTAAAATTTTAACTATTCTTTCATCGTGTCAGAAAGTTCTCTCGACATGATGTTAATCATAAATGTCAGCGTCAACCTGCGCTACGCTGTGCGACTCACTGACCTTTTTTAGCCACGTATCATAAATAGGTACTTCCATGTCGAGTAAGTTAGTACTGGTTCTGAACTGCGGTAGCTCCTCACTGAAATTCGCAATTATCGATGCTGTTAACGGTGAAGAGTACCTCTCTGGTTTAGCCGAATGTTTCCACCTTCCTGAAGCACGCATCAAGTGGAAAATGGATGGCGGTAAACAAGAAGCGGCTTTAGGTGCAGGTGCCGCTCACAGCGAAGCGCTTAACTTTATCGTTAACACTATTCTGGCACAAAAACCAGAACTGTCTGCTCAGCTGACCGCAATCGGTCACCGTATCGTCCACGGTGGTGAAAAATACACCCGTTCCGTGGTGATCGATGAGTCTGTGATTCAGGGTATTAAAGACGCGGCCTCCTTCGCCCCGCTGCACAACCCGGCTCACCTCATCGGTATCGCCGAAGCGCTGAAATCCTTCCCGAGCCTGAAAGAGAAGAACGTTGCCGTGTTCGACACCGCGTTCCACACCACCATGCCGGAAGAGTCCTACCTCTACGCCCTGCCGTACAAACTGTACAAAGAGCACGGCGTTCGTCGCTACGGCGCGCACGGCACCAGCCACTTCTATGTAACTCAGGAAGCGGCAAAAGTGCTGAACAAGCCGGTTTCTGAACTGAACATCATCACCTGCCACCTCGGCAACGGCGGCTCTGTTTCCGCTATCCGTAACGGCGAGTGCGTTGATACCTCCATGGGTCTGACCCCGCTGGAAGGCCTGGTAATGGGTACCCGTTCTGGTGATATCGACCCGGCGATCATTTTCCATCTGCATGACACCCTGGGCATGAGCGTTGAAGCGATCAACAAAATGCTGACCAAAGAGTCTGGCCTGCTGGGCCTGACCGAAGTCACCAGCGACTGCCGTTATGTAGAAGATAACTACGAAACCAAAGAAGACGCGAAGCGTGCGATGGACGTTTACTGCCATCGCCTGGCGAAATACATCGGCTCTTACACTGCGCTGATGGATGGTCGTCTGGACGCGGTGATCTTCACCGGCGGTATCGGTGAAAACGCAGCGATGGTACGCGAGCTCTCCCTGGGCAAACTGGGCGTGCTCGGCTTCGAAGTTGACCACGAACGCAACCTGGCTGCCCGTTTCGGCAAGTCTGGTTTTATCAACAAAGAAGGCACCCGCCCGGCGATCGTTATCCCGACTAACGAAGAGCTGGTGATTGCGCAAGACGCAAGCCGCCTGACTGCCTGATAGCTTACCCACACCGCCAGCCAACGCTGGCGGTGCTGTTTTGTAACCCGTCCGCTTCGACGGTAACGAAAGAGGATTAACCGTGTCCCGTATTATTATGCTGATCCCTACCGGAACCAGCGTCGGCCTGACCAGCGTCAGCCTTGGCGTGATCCGTGCTATGGAACGCAAAGGCGTTCGTCTGAGCGTCTTTAAACCGATCTCCCAGCCACGTGCGGGCGGCGATGCGCCTGACCAGACCACCACCATCGTGCGCGCTAACTCCGGGCTGCCGGCGGCTGAACCGCTGAAAATGAGCCACGTCGAGTCGCTGCTCTCCAGCAATCAGAAAGATGTGCTGATGGAAGAGATCATCGCCCGCTACCACGAAAGCAGCAAAGACGCTGAAGTGGTGCTGGTTGAAGGCCTGGTCCCGACCCGTAAACACCAGTTCGCCCAGTCCCTGAACTTCGAAATCGCGAAAACGCTGAATGCGGAAATCGTCTTCGTCATGTCTCAGGGCACTGACACGCAGGAGCAACTGAAAGAGCGCATCGAGCTTACGCGCAACAGCTTCGGCGGCGTGAAAAACAGCAACATCACCGGCGTTATCGTCAACAAACTGAATGCCCCGGTTGATGAGCAGGGCCGTACGCGCCCGGATCTCTCTGAGATCTTTGATGACTCCTCAAAAGCAAAAGTAGTGCATATCGATCCGGCACAGCTGCAAGAGACCAGCTCTCTGCCAGTACTGGGCGCGGTGCCGTGGAGCTTCGATCTGATCGCCACCCGTGCGATCGATATGGCGCGCCACCTGAATGCGACCATCATCAACGAAGGCGACATCAAAACCCGCCGCGTGAAGTCCGTCACCTTCTGTGCGCGCAGCATTCCGCACATGCTGGAACACTTCCGTCCGGGTTCACTGCTGGTGACCTCTGCCGATCGTCCTGACGTGCTGGTTGCTGCCTGCCTGGCAGCGATGAACGGCGTTGAGATTGGTGCCGTGCTGCTGACCGGCGGCTACGAGATGGAAGAGAGCGTGCGCAAGCTGTGCGAACGCGCGTTTGCCACCGGCCTGCCGGTATTTATGGTGAACACCAACACCTGGCAGACCTCCCTGAGCCTGCAGAGCTTCAACCTGGAAGTGCCGGTTGACGATAACGAGCGTATTGAAAACGTGCAGGAGTACGTTGCCCGTTACATCAACGCGCAGTGGATCGACTCCCTGACCGCCACCTCCGAGCGCAGCCGTCGCCTCTCGCCGCCAGCCTTCCGTTACCAGCTGACCGAGCTGGCGCGTAAAGCGGGCAAACGCGTCGTACTGCCGGAAGGCGACGAGCCGCGTACCGTGAAAGCGGCCGCTATCTGTGCTGAACGCGGTATCGCGACCTGTATCCTGCTGGGCAACCCGGATGAGATCAATCGCGTTGCGGCAGCACAGGGTGTTGAGCTGGGCGCCGGGATCGAAATCGTCGATCCGGACGTGGTGCGTGAAAGCTACGTTGCTCGCCTGGTTGAGCTGCGTAAAAGCAAAGGCATGACCGAAGCCGTGGCGCGCGAGCAGCTGGAAGACAACGTGGTGCTCGGCACGCTGATGCTGGAGCAGGATGAAGTTGACGGCCTGGTTTCCGGTGCGGTTCACACCACTGCGAACACCATTCGTCCGCCGCTGCAGCTGATCAAAACTGCGCCGGGCAGCTCGCTGGTCTCCTCCGTATTCTTTATGCTGCTGCCGGAACAGGTTTATGTTTACGGTGACTGTGCAATCAACCCGGATCCGACCGCTGAGCAGCTGGCCGAGATCGCGATTCAGTCCGCTGACTCCGCAACCGCGTTCGGCATCGAGCCGCGCGTGGCGATGCTCTCCTACTCCACCGGCAACTCCGGCGCGGGTAGCGACGTTGAGAAAGTGCGTGAAGCGACTCGCCTGGCGCAGGAAAAACGTCCTGACCTGGTTATCGACGGTCCGCTGCAGTATGACGCCGCGGTTATGGCGGATGTAGCGAAATCTAAAGCGCCGAACTCGCCGGTTGCCGGTCGCGCTACCGTGTTCATCTTCCCGGATCTGAACACCGGTAACACTACTTACAAAGCGGTGCAGCGCTCTGCCGACCTGATCTCCATCGGGCCGATGCTGCAGGGTATGCGCAAGCCGGTGAACGACCTCTCTCGTGGCGCGCTGGTAGACGATATCGTCTACACCATCGCTCTGACCGCGATTCAGGCGTCCCAGCAGCAGTAAGATGTCGGATGGCGGCTGCGCCTTATCCGACCTACGGTTTGATAAGCTTCTCCGCCACCAGACAAAAAAAGGCGACCTTCGGGTCGCCTTTTTTATACGGAGGATTGTAGGCCGGATAAGCGCAGCGCCATCCGGCAAAAACACCCTCCGCAGCCGCAAACCGGCAATAAAAAAGCGACCCTCAAGGTCGCTTTTTTCTGCAAAGCAAGAGAGGTTACTCCGTCTCCTGCTCGCGCTTTTCCACATCATTGCTGGCGTTACGGCTCATCCACAGCGCCAGCGCTTTCAGCGAATCGTCGGTAAACTCGTCGCAGCGGGCGGTGATCTCTTCCGGCGTCATCCAGAAGACTTCACTCACCTCCTCTTCCTGCAGGGCAAACGGCCCGTGGGAGACGCAGCTGAACAGCCCGCCCCACACCCGACAGTGCTCATCTTCAAAGTAGAACTGACCATGCTCGGCAAACGGTACGCCAGCAATGCCCAGCTCCTCTTCCGCTTCGCGGCGCGCGGACTCCAGCAGGTTTTCACCCGCCTGTACCACGCCGCCCGCGGTGGCGTCCAGCTTACCGGGCATAAAGTCTTTTAGCTCGGTACGACGCTGCACCAGAATATTGCCCATCCCATCATGCACCACAATATAGGTTGCGCGATGACGCAGGCACTGCGCGCGCATTTGCTCCCGGCTGGCCTGTGCGATCACCTCATTGTCTTCGTTGACAATATCTACCCATTCCATGCCTGCAAAATGACTCTGTTCCACCATCGGGACATCTTCTCTTTATGGCGCTCTTACGGCGCGTTTCGGTTGACGGGTAAATTACGGATTAATCGCAACCTGCGCAATAACCCGCTGATCATTAAGTGCGATAACACGTAACATATTCTCTTCCAGCATGCCGTAACTGGCGGCAAATCCACCTTTCGGAATAGAGACCGAACCGGGGTTGAAGTGCACAATCCCATCACGCTGCTCGGCAACCGGAATATGGGTATGCCCATACACCAGCACATCGCCTGCCTCCAGCGGCGGAATATTCTCCGCGCCGAAGAGATGACCGTGGGTCAAAAACAGGCGGCACGCGGGTAACAACACCTGCTGCCAGGGCGCGGTAATGGGAAAGCGCAGCAGCATCTGATCCACTTCGCTGTCGCAATTGCCGCGTACGCCGATAATCCGGCTCGCCTGCGTATTGAGCCGTTCTGCCACCTGCGCCGGATTATACCCCTCCGGCAGCGCGTTACGCGGCCCGTGATTGAGTACATCGCCAAGCAGAACCAGCCAGCGGGCGCCGCTTTGCGCGAACCGTTCCAGTATGCGTTCCGTCGCGGGCAACGACCCGTGAATATCCGATGCAAACATCAGTTTCATCACTGCACCTCTTTGAAAAAAACGCCCATATGATACCGGAACGCGAAGCGCTTATCAGCCCGCGCGCTTAGCGGAAAGTGCAACATAGCGCTGAACCGAGGAGCGCTGCCACTGGAAGGTGGCGTACTCCGCTAAGCGCTCCGGTACCGGGTCGCCATGCATCACCAGCCGGTTAAGCATCAGAGCGAGATCGACATCGGCAATACACCACTCGCCAAACAGGTTCGGCTTGCCGTGTGCCAGCAATTCGCCCGCGATGGCAAACAGCTTATCGGCGCTCGCCTGGCCTGCTTCGCTGAGCGGCGCTTTTTTCGCCCCGGCAAACACAACATCCGTTGAGCGCGCTTCACGGATCGGCAGCAGATCGCTGCGCAGCCAGGCCTGCACCTGCCGCGCGCGGGCGCGGTTCTCGCGGTCATGGGGATAGAGACGCTCCCACTCCGGCGGCGCAAAACGCTCGTCGAGGTATTCGGCAATCGCCGAGGACTCGCTCAGCACAAAGCCATCAATCTCTAAGGAAGGAACACGTTGCGTCAGACGAAAGCCGGGCCAGCCCGCGCCGTGCTGCGCGCCGCTCGCCAGATCGACGGTTTTCAGCGTGAACGGCAGCGCCTTTTCATGCAGGGCAACGTACGCCGACAGCACATACGGGGAGAAGTACTCTTTGTCAGACCACAACGTGATTGCCGGTTCGCTCATAACATCCTCGTTTAGCGGATAGGTTTCGACCAAAATATAGCCTCTTCTGCCTTCTGTCACTCGCGGAAAACGTTGTCATTACCGGGAACACCTATACTTAACAGGCGACGCCCATTCCGCTCACAGGAGTTTCGATGATAGACCTCTATTTCGCCCCGACACCGAACGGCCATAAGATAACGCTGTTTCTCGAAGAGGCCGGGCTGCCGTATCGTCTGATCCGCGTAGATATTAGTAAAGGCGAGCAGTTTCGCCCGGAATTTTTAGATATCTCACCAAATAATAAGATCCCGGCGATTGTCGATCATGAACCCGCCGACGGCGGTGCACCGCTTAGCCTGTTCGAGTCGGGCGAGATCCTGCTCTATCTGGCGGAGAAGTCCGGCCAGCTCCTGAGCGGTGAGCTGCGCGAGCGTCATGTCACTTTGCAGTGGCTATTCTGGCAGGTGGCGGGACTGGGGCCGATGCTCGGGCAGAATCATCACTTTAACCACTTCGCGCCACAGCCGGTGCCCTATGCCATCGAGCGCTACCAGGTGGAGACGCAGCGGCTCTATCAGGTGATGAATAAACGTCTTGAGCAGGTGCCGTGGCTGGCGGGCCAGCACTACAGCATTGCGGATATCGCCGCCTGGCCATGGATTAATGCGCATGCGCGCCAGCGTATTTCGCTTGAGGATTACCCGGCGGTCTTTAACTGGTTTGAGCGCATTCGCACGCGCCCGGCCACTGAGAGTGCATTGCAGAAAGCGCAGCTGCCATAAGCTGCGCGTTTTAAGGATAATCACGCTTCGGAGGGAAGCATGAAGATACTCGTTACTGGCGGTACCGGCCTGATTGGCCACCATCTGATCCCCCGTCTTCTGGAGTTACACCACAGCGTAACGGTGGTCACACGAAATCCGGCCAAAGCGCAGCAAAAGCTTGATGCCCGCGTCAGCCTGCTGAAGGGGCTTAACGATCTTGCGGATCTCAACACCTTTGATGCGGTGATCAATCTGGCAGGCGAACCAATTGCTGATAAGCGCTGGACCGAGGAGCAGAAGCAGCGCTTGTGCAACAGCCGCTGGCAGATTACGCAGCAACTGGCGGATTTGATCAAAGCCAGCGACAACCCACCGCAGGTGCTGATCTCCGGTTCCGCCTGCGGCTACTACGGCGATCTCGGCGAAGTGGTGGTAACAGAAGAGGAGCCGCCGCATAACGAGTTTACCCATAAGCTCTGCGCGCGCTGGGAGCAGATCGCCTGCGAAGCGCAGAGCGACCGCACCCGCGTCTGCCTGCTGCGCACCGGCGTGGTGTTAACGCCGAAAGGCGGCATTCTCGGCAAACTATTGCCGCTCTTCCGCCTCGGTCTCGGCGGGCCGATTGGCACCGGCCGGCAATATATGGCCTGGATCCATATCGACGATATGGTCAACGCCATCCTCTGGCTGCTGGATAACGATCTGCGCGGGCCGTTTAATATGGTCGCCCCTTACCCGGTGCGTAATGAGCAGTTCGCTCACGCGCTCGGTCATGCCCTGCACCGCCCGGCGTTTATGCGCGCGCCCGCCACGGCTGTACGCCTGATGATGGGGGAATCCTCGGTGCTGGTGCTCGGCGGCCAGCGCGCGCTGCCTAAACGCCTGGAAGAGGCCGGGTTTGCCTTTCGCTGGCACGATCTCGAAGAGGCGCTGACGGATGTGGTGAACTAATCAATTAATGCGCACTGTTAGTGCGCATTTTATTATTAGTTGAAAATGTATTTTTGAACAAGCTTAAAACCTTGCTTTGGAATAAGCTCAATCACTATTAAATCGTCCTTACTCATTTCAATAAAATCATTATCAATTTTTAATTTCACTGCAATAAACTCGATAGATTTCTTTGGCAGCACAATAATACTATTAAATATTTTTATTTCCTCACCACTCTCCTCAACATACCTAAAGTTAGCATTTACATCATCATTACTACTATCTAATGCAGATTTAATTTCTTGATTAACGTAGACACTAATCATAGGATTAGAATCTAAATCATGACTATAAAGAATATTATCACTTTCAAGCAATTCGGCAACTGTTTTTAATTTCTTATGTTCTTCTGCCGTAAAATTAACATTTGATGTAAAAGCAACCAAGTTATTCGTTTTCTTGGAGATAATCCTAGCGACCCTTGTATATTTAAGCAATGTAATAATTGAAGGGAATTTCTCGCTCTCTTTAAGATCTACAAACGTATTTCCCAAAATAACCTCTCCATCAACCTCAAGCTTGATGACGAATTTCCAGCCTGCATTTAGCTTCTCGTAAAGATTGAAAACTTTTTTAAAAAAGGGCAATTTACTTATATCTATGCCTTGCCATTTTTTTAATTTAGATGAAAAGGTCATATTGCCATTGTTATTTTTAAAATCAAACGCAACCGAAAAATGAAGTAGCCCGTCATAACAACCTCCACAAAAAGAGATCGCTTCGTTACCACCAACTAGCGCTCCACCAATATCATCAAGACTTTCAATTTCATTATTACTCTCACCAACTAATGAAACTTTCAATAAAGCTTTTTTTTCAAGAGCTGAGAAGATTAACTTACCTTCTTGTTTATCAATTAGATCTTCAAAAATAGGCGATCCTGAAAAATTCACATCCTTGTTATCCAGTCTTAGTGTCTTACCTGCCCTAATTAATTCCGAAAAATCTTTTTGATACTTTTCGTAATCATTGATTGAGGCGGTAAGCTCAACAGGTACGTTAGCATTCAATATAAAAGACGTTGTTCCTTTACTATATGATGAGACCACGTCAAATCTCGAATCCAATTGTGCAATAGATTGCGAGGTTGCAATATGAGCATTTTCGATAGTTTGAACGATAAATTTCTTAGGGAAGCCAGTTAGAGACATTGTTAACATATCTAATGCGTCTTGATGTGTTATTGATTTTATCCCTATGTTATTTCTAGCGTCAGCTTCAGCATCACGCTTCCATTTATTTAAAGTTTTAATAGAGTAAGGAGATGTGTTTTTATCAATTTTAGTGGCACAGTTTGCACAAAGCCATATTCCGTTTTCGAAAGATTTCCTATACTCAGAAGACATTGAAGCATCATATCTTGGCCCTCCTGGCGCAGCCGCACATATATGAGAGGCCACACCAATAGTAAAAGAATCATTGTTACCCTTTGGACCTTTCGTGCTGACACGGCATGAGGGATTTGAGCATATATCATTAACCCTATCTTTAAGCTCTCTAATAACTTTTTTTGTAAAATCGTCACGATTCTTTGCCATATATATCTCTGCCAATGTTGAGTTTATATTCCATTCATTTCAAATAGTAGCTTTGAATATAAGCTGCCAAATCCTCCTCAACCGTATAAAAATAGCAGACTGGCACGTGCAAGACTCCCGCCAGCCTGCAGGCCAATGCGAAATCAGGAGTATGAATGCCTTTTTCATACTGATTCATTCTTGCGCTTGCAGTGGCCTCATCAATCCCGGCCAAGATACCTAACTTCTGCTGTGATAACCCAGCTTTCAACCTTGCCGTCTTTAACCTATGGGGAAGCATAAAAACTCTTTTTTTCTGGAAGCAAAGTCATGATTTTGGTTTTGTGCCATTGAGAAAACGCTAAGTATTACTTAGTATTTGAGTACATTATTTGAGCCACCTCATTTATTAAGGAAAATATATGAAAACAAGTGATGGCATACATCCCGCAGATATCATTGCAATGCTGCATAAACGTAAAATGTCTTTAGCGGCACTATCACGACAAGCAGGTTTAAGTTCATCTACCCTTGCAAACACGCTGCAGCGCCCCTGGCCTAAAGGGGAAAAAATTATTGCTGAAGCACTGGAGTTGGATCCTGCAGTAATCTGGCCCGAACGCTATTTTGATGAGGAAGGAAACTATATTGACCGCTCAACACGTATACGCAGGTCTACATGATTAACTTTCAGAGACAAGCATAGTCTCTCATGATTGCAGCAGTGGTAAGCTACGCCTTTTAAAGCAAAAGGCTTGCCATTGACCCGGTCGCAAAAAATCCGCCTCTGCGCACTCTGTCTGCTGCTTCTGGTATGGGCACTCTGGATGTGGGAGAGCAACAAGCTGGCGGTGACGGTTTTTATGCGTGATGGCGCGCCCGATACGCCATTTCTGCTGGTAGTTGCCCTGCTGACTGGAGTCTGGTGTGGCTGGCGCAGGGCAGTACGCGGTGAGGCGAGCGCATTTAAGGCGTTAGCCCCGTGGCAGCTTTTCCTCAGCGTCGCGGCCTTTGTTGGCGTTACGCTGCTTAATGTCCCGGAAGGCTGGGTTCGCCTGACGGCAGGCGAAACGGTACAGAGCGACGTCACCTTTCGCCTCACCTATCCCGGCCCTTCGCTCGGGCGCAAAAGCCACTGCGAAGCCGGGCTGCGCATTGATGATGCGTGGCTCGGGCGATTAGTCACGCTGTGCACCCACACAGAGAGCGTGCCGCGCGACGCCAGCTCGGTGCAGGTCGAAAAACGCCTCGCCGCACGCGGGGCCTGGTTTACCCGCTACCGTTTTATCGCTGAGAATGGCAAAACCTACGCCTGGCAGCCTGCTATCCCCTAATTTTTGTGGCACTCGCGCGCGCCTTTGCAGTGCTAAGCTTCTTCGTTTGATTCTCACAAGGACGCGTCATGACGTTGCAGACCCCCCGTTTTACCCTCACGCCATTTCAGGCGTCTGACTGGCCCTTCTTTTTGCAGATACGTCAGGATAAAAGCGTGATGCGCTATATGGCTGAGATCGCCTCTGAAAGCCAGATCCGCACCCTGTTTGAAGATCGGCTTAACGATCCGAATGCCTTTGTGATCCGCGATGAGCAGGGTCATGCAATTGGTGATGTCGGCCTGCGCCCGAGTCCACATCTTTTGCAGGAAGCGGATGTCGGCTACTCGATCCTGCCTGAAGCACAAGGCCAGGGCGTGGCGTCAGAAGTGGTTGCCGCCCTGTGCGATTTCGCCTTTACCCAGCGCGATATTCACGCCCTTAACGCCTGGGTGCTGTCGGACAACCTCGGCTCGGTGCGGGTGCTGGAGAAGAGCGGTTTCACCCGCGTACAGGTGCTGGAGCAGGCCTATTTGCTGCGCGGGAAATATTATGATGACTGGATCTATCGCCGTGAAAAGCACTAAGAGGATGTTCAAATCAGCCAAAGCGAAAGCCACTCTCGGGGTTGTGATCTTCTTTTTGTGGGTGATATGGCTGCTTTTCTCCAGCGGGTTTAGCCACAAGGTCTATCTGAAAAACGGTGAGCCGGATCCCTGGATTATCCTGATCGTTGCCGTGCTGGTGGGATTGTTGGCGGCCTGGCGCGGCCCCTTTACGACGCTGCGCAATAAGCTGCTTTGTTTTGTTGTCCTGTGTTTGCTTAGCCTCGCAACCCTGTGGAACGTGCCGGAAGCGTGGGTAAAGTTTACTGCCAGCGAGATAGTAGAGAGTGAGGTAACGTTTACTATTGGTCACCCAGGCCCGCCCATCACCCGCACCAACCGTTGCCCGGCGGGGCTGCGCTTTTACGATGCGTGGTTAAACCGCCCGATTGAACTCTGCACCCGCGACGCGCTTGTGCCGCCTGGTGCGCAAACGGTTCAGCTTGAGAAGCGCGTCTCCGCACGTGGGGCGATATTCACCCATTACCGTTTTATTTCCGCCTCAGGTATTCCGCAAGGCTGGTGGCCGGTTAATCGCCCGGATAAGTGATATTGCGACGGCGCAGTGCCGGATGGCGGCGTTCGCCTTATCCGGCCTACAACAGCGCTTCCCGTAGGCCTGATAAGCGCAGCGCCATCAGGCAATCATGGCTTACTTCAGCGATCCCTTGAGGAACTGCTGCAAGCGCAGGCTTTTCGGGTTGCCGAACAGCTCATCCGGCGTGCCCTCTTCTTCAATTTTGCCCTGATGCAGGAAGATGACGTGGCTGGAGACATCGCGGGCGAAGCCCATTTCGTGGGTAACCACCACCATGGTTTTCCCCTCTTCTGCCAGCTTCTGCATGATGCGCAACACTTCACCCACCAGCTCCGGGTCGAGGGCTGAGGTTGGTTCATCGAACAGCAGCACTTCCGGCTCCATCGCCAGCGCGCGGGCAATCGACACGCGCTGCTGCTGGCCGCCGGAGAGATGCACCGGATACTTGATCTGCTGCATCGCATCGATACCCACTTTCGCCAGGTATTTTACCGCCCGCTCGCGCGCCTCCTGCTTGCTCAACCCCAGCACCTGAATCGGCGCTTCCATCACGTTCTCCAGCACCGTCATGTGGCTCCACAAATTGAAGTGCTGGAACACCATCGTCAGGCGCGTGCGCAGCAGACGCAGCTGATTCTTGTCGGCGACTTTCAGCTGGCCATCTTTGTCGCGCACCAGATTGATATTCTGCCCGCTCACCACAATGGTGCCTTCGCTCGGTTTCTCAAGGAAGTTGATGCAGCGCAGGAAGGTGCTTTTGCCGGAGCCGGAGGAGCCGATGATGCTGATCACATCCCCGGCGTTAGCCCGCAACGACACGCCTTTCAACACTTCATGCTCGCCGTAGCGCTTATGCAGATCGGTAACGTTTAATTTATTCTCAGACATCGTGCTCTCAGTGCGTCGAAGAGGGCTTCATATGCTGTAAAAAGCGCTTTTCCGCCCGGCGGAAGAGGCTAATCAGAACATACGAAATAATGAGATAGAGCACCGCCGCGATACCAAACGCCGTAAAGGGCTGGTAGGTGGCGGAGTTAATATCACGGGCGATTTTCAGCAGATCCGGCACCGTCGCGGTAAAGGCCAGCGCCGTGGAGTGCAGCATCAGGATCACCTCGTTGCTGTAGGCCGGCAGCGCGATACGCAGCGCCGAAGGCAAAATAATGCAGCGGTACATTTTAAAAGATGAGAAGCCATACGCCCGCGCCGCTTCAATTTCACCGTGCGGCACCGAGCGGATCGCCCCGGCAAAAATCTCGGTGGTGTAAGCGCAGGTATTGAGCGTCAGCGCCAGCACCGTACAGTTGAGGCCGCTGCGGAAAAAGGCGTTTAGCAGCTCGGTACCTTTCACAATCTCCAGCGTGTACATGCCGGAGTAGAAGACCAATAGCTGCACATAGAGCGGCGTGCCGCGAAAGATATAGGTGAATAACCAGATCGGGAAGCGGATAAATTTGTTGCTGGAGACGCGCCCGATAGCGAGAAACAGCGCCAGTATGCCGCCCATCACCACCGAGGCGATCAGCAGCCAGAGGGTGATCGCCACGCCGGTAATGCGGTAGCCGTCGCTCCAGAGCAGGGATTGCCAGTACTCCTGAATAATCTCAATCACAGGTCGGCCCTCTTCACACCCACCGAGTAGCGGCGTTCAAGCAGCAGCAGGACACCGTTGGAGGCCGTGGTAAAAATGAGATAGATCGCGCCGCAGACAATGGCGAAGTAGAACGGCTCCCAGGTGCTTTTACCTGCGAGCTGCGTCGCTTTCACCACATCTTCCAGCCCCAGTAAGGAGACCAGCGCCGTCGCTTTCAGGATCACCTGCCAGTTGTTGCCGATGCCCGGCAGCGCAAAACGCATCATCGCCGGAAACAGAATACGGCGGAACACCTGGCGGCCGGTAAAGCCAAACGCCGTCGCCGCTTCAATCTGCCCTTTCGGCACCGCCATAAAAGCGCCGCGAAAGGTTTCGGTAAAGTAAGCGCCGTAAATAAAGCCGAGGGTAATGATGCCAGCCACCATCGGATCGATATCCAGCTGCGCCATGCCGAGCGCGTCGGTAATGGCGTTAAGGGCAATTTGCAGGCCGTAGAAGATAAGCAGCATCAGCACCAGATCGGGCACGCCGCGAATAAGCGTGGTGTAACCTTCAAAGATCAGCGCCAGTGCGCGGCTTTTGGAGAGCTTCGCGCCTGCGCCCGCCAGGCCAATCAGCACCGCCAGCACCACGGAGCTGAGCGCCAGCTCGAGGGTCACCAGCGCGCCCTGGAATATCACTTGAGAAAACCCGTGCAGCATGCAGCCTGTCCTGTCGTGTGTGGTGTTTGCCGTGTCTCTTCCCCTCCCTTGCGGGAGGGGGCGCACGTTAATGGGGGGTGGGATTAACCACCGTAAACATTAAAATCGAAATACTTCTTCGCCAGCTTGTCGTAGGTGCCGTCAGCGCGCATCTCGGCGAAGGCTTTGTTCAGCGCGTCACGCAGTTCGCTATCGCCTTTACGCACGCCCATGCCGGTGCCGACGCCAAACAGCTTCTCATCTTTAATCGACGGCCCGCCGAATTTGTAGGCTTTGCCCATCGGGGTTTTCAGGAAACCTTCGCTGGCGGCTACTTCATCCTGGAACGCGGCGTCAATTCGGCCTGCGGTCAGGTCGGCGTAGATATTGTCCTGGCCCTGATAGGAGACGATCTCAACGCCTTTCGGTGCCCAGTGCACGTTACCGTAGGTCTCCTGAGTGGTGCCCTGCAATACGCCGATGCGCTTGCCTTTCAGCTTATCCAGCTCCGGCTGAATGTCAGAATCTTTTGCCACCACCAGACGGGAATCCGCCGCGTAGAGTTTGTCGGTGAAGTCAATCTCCTGCTGGCGCTTTTCGGTGATCGACAGCGAGGACATAATCGCGTCGATTTTCTTCGCTTTTAATGAAGGGATCAGCGCGTCCAGCGGGTTTTCAACGAACACACACTGCGTATTAATGCGCTTACAGAGCTCTTTTGCCAGATCGATGTCAAAACCGACCAACTCACCCTGCGCATTTTTTGATTCAAACGGGGCATAAGTGGGATCGGTACCGATACGTAATTTTTGCGGGATTGCAGCAAATACAGTAGAGACGCTGGAAACAGCGAGCACCAGAGAAAGGGAGAGCACCAATTTTTTCATCATTATCCTCAACAGACTGTCTTTCCTAAGGGAATTCTCACAACTTAACGGTGCGTTATCGTGCCATCATCTCCCCCGGCAAGGCAAAAGATAAACGCGGCAGGATAACTTTTTTTGCAATCTGAGTGCGTAACTATGCAGCCCTGCACTATTGTGATGCAGCCACTGCACCACACTGGAACAGACACCGTTTACTGCACCATGCCGCGAAAGGCGCATGGCGCAGCGTTTTCCCTTACGGCCCGCTGGCGCAGGCCGTACAGCCTTACTCGCCGTAGACGTTAAAGTCGAAGTATTTTTTGGCAAGCTTGTCGTAGGTTCCATCTTTACGCAGCTCGGTAAAGGCTTTGTCGAACGCCGCTTTCAGCTCGGTATCATCTTTACGCAGGCCAATCCCGGTGCCGTCGCCAAAGTACTTTTTGTCTTTCACCGACGGGCCGGCAAAAGCAAACTCTTTGCCCGCTGGCTGTTTCAGGAAGCCTTCGCTGGCGGCCACTTCATCCTGGAATGCCGCATCGAGGCGACCGGCAGCCAGGTCAGAGTAGATCTGATCCTGGTTCTGATAGGCGACCACATCGATGCCTTTACTGCGCCAGTTATCATTGGCGTAGCCTTCCTGCGTTGAGCCTTGCAGCACGCCGACATGTTTACCTTTCAGCGACTCCAGCGTCGGTTTGATGGGCGAGCCTTTGGCTGCAATCAGGCGTGAATCCGCCGCGTAGAGCTTCTCGGAGAAGGCGATCTCCTGCTGGCGTTTTTCGGTAATAGAGAGCGACGAGATAATGGCGTCAATCTTCTTCGCTTTCAGCGAGGGGATCAGGGCATCGAAATCGCTGCCGACCCAGGTGCATTTCACCTGCATGCGTTTGCACATCTCATTACCAAGATCGATATCAAAGCCCACAAACTCCCCTTTCGCATCTTTCGAGGAGAAAGGTGCATAGGTGGCATCGGTGCCGATACGGACTGTCTGGGGAAGCGCTGCATAAACGCTGGCGGTGGCGGAGAGCCCCAGCAGTAAAGACAGAGCGAGGACCGTCTTCTTCATACATTACCCTCAAGTGTGCTGTTTTTTTATTGTGTCGTGTGTTGTGTTGCAGCCAGTAGCCTTGCACGTCTTATGCCACTTTCCCGAGGGCCAAATAATGCGGTGCGGGAAATGTTAATAAAACGTTGCAGATTGACCGTTGTGATGAAAGATAGCAGGTCTGCGGAACGAACCGCAGCAGTAAGCGGGGGAAAAGAGGATTAAATGTTGAGGATATGATCGCGCTTACAAAATTGCCCTAAAAAAGCGCATCCGGCGATACGTTGCACTATTTTGCAGCATCGCCACCCTGCCAGCGGGCAAAAAGATCTTCCGGCAGTTCGATATCAAACTGATCCACAACGCGGTTGACGGTCTGATCGACGATATCCATCACGCTCTGCGGACGGTGATAAAACGCCGGCACCGGGGGCATGATCACCGCACCAAGTTCTGCCGCCTGGGTCATCAGGCGTAAGTGACCAAGATGCAGCGGCGTTTCACGCACGCAGAGCACCAGCGGGCGACGCTCTTTCAGCACCACGTCTGCCGCACGGGTCAGAAGCCCGTCGGTGTAGCTGTGAACAATGCCGGAGAGGGTTTTAATGGAACAGGGAAGGATCACCATGCCTGCGGTCTTGAACGAGCCAGAGGAGATATTGGCGGCGATATCGCGGGCGTCATGCACCACGTTTGCCAGCGTCTGGACATCGCGCAGGGAGTAGTCGGTTTCAAGGGAGAGAGTTTGCCGGGCGGCCTGGCTCATCACCAGATGGGTCTCTACTTCAGCGACATCGCGCAGCACCTGTAACAGGCGAACGCCATAAATTGCGCCGCTGGCGCCGGAAATGCCCACAATCAGTCGTTTCATCTGCTTATCCACCCGCTAACATAAGCGCAAACTTTGCCTGATTATAGAGGGTGTTGCAACAAGTTGCGCCCCTCACGCGAGGGGCGCGGCGGGATTAGCCTTCGTTGTGCATCTCTAAGCTTTCAACTTCGTTCTGCAACTGTACCGCTTTGGCATCGTCATTACGCAGGGAGTCGAGGTAATCAAGGTACTGTTGATCGACATCTTTGGTGACGTAAATACCGTTAAACACCGAGCACTCAAACTGCTGAATATCCGGGTTCTCTGCGCGTACGGCATCAATCAGATCGTTGAGATCCTGGAAAATCAGCCCGTCGGCGCCGATGATCTGGCGAATTTCATCCACTTCACGACCGTGGGCAATCAGCTCATTGGCGGTCGGCATATCAATGCCGTAGACGTTCGGGAAGCGAATTTCCGGTGCTGCGGAAGCGAGGTAAACCTTCTTCGCCCCGGCTTCGCGCGCCATCTCGATAATCTGCTCCGAGGTGGTGCCACGCACGATGGAGTCATCCACCAGCAGCACGTTCTTGTCGCGGAACTCGGCGCGGTTGGCGTTCAGCTTGCGGCGCACCGATTTACGGCGCAGCTGCTGGCCCGGCATGATAAAGGTGCGGCCAACGTAGCGGTTTTTCACAAAACCCTGACGGTAAGGCTTGTCCAGAATGCGGGCGATCTCCAGCGCGATATCGCAGGAGGTTTCCGGAATCGGGATCACCACGTCAATATCGAGATCTTCCCACTCGCGGGCGATCTTCTCGCCGAGCTTCATGCCCATATTGACGCGGGCGCTGTAGACGGAGATTTTGTCGATAAAGGAGTCCGGGCGCGCAAAGTAGACGTACTCGAACAGGCACGGGTTGCTGACCGGGTTTTCCGCGCACTGACGGCTGTAAAGCTGCCCTTTCTCGGTGATATAAACCGCTTCACCCGGTGCGACATCACGCAGGAACTCAAAGCCCAGCGTATCGAGCGCTACGCTCTCCGAGGCCACCATATATTCGGTGCGACCATCGCCCAGTTCGCGCTTGCCCAGCACCAGCGGGCGAATGCCGTTCGGGTCGCGGAAGGCGACCATACCGTGACCAATAATCATCGCCACGCAGGCGTAGGCACCGCGGATCTGGCGGTTGGTCGCGGCAATCGCGGCGAAAACGTTATCCGCTTCAAGTGGGTAATGACGGAAGTTATCCAGCTCGCTGGCGAAAATATTGAGCAGGATTTCAGAATCTGAGGTGGTGTTAATGTGGCGACGCTTCTCTTCGAACAGCTTTTTACGCAGTTCGTGCGCGTTGGTCAGGTTGCCGTTGTGCGCAAGCGTAATGCCGTACGGGGAGTTAACGTAGAAGGGTTGCGCTTCTGAAGCGCTGGAGCTGCCCGCGGTAGGGTAACGCACGTGGCCAATCCCCATATTGCCCTGCAGGCGCTGCATATGGCGGGCTTCGAATACATCATTCACCATGCCATTCGCTTTACGCAGACGGAAACAGTTATTGGCATCAATGGTGATGATGCCCGCTGCATCCTGCCCACGGTGCTGCAGCACCGACAACGCGTCATAAATCGACTGGTTTACCGGCATGAAACCGGCGATACCGACAATACCGCACATACGTCTTTTCCTCGTTAAGAGCTTGGTTTACCAGGCGTAATCGTCAAAGACCGCTTGAACAGCGACAGCGCGCGAAAACCGCCTGTTAAACCAAACTCTAAGCCACATCTCAGGGCTTAAGCCCTGGGCAAGAAACTCGACGAGCTTTGCAGATAGTCAAAGAACCACCTGATGATGAAGCTGAATTGCGGGATAAGCTGCGACTTTTGCCAGTCTTCGCTTTTCGACAGGCCTGTAAAGGTATCCAGAAAGAACAGAATGGCGGCGACGATCAGTACGCCACGAAGCGCACCAAAGCAGATCCCCAACACCCTGTCTGTACCCGACAGGCCGGTTTTCTCCACCAGCGTACCGATAACGTAGTTAACGATAGCGCCCACAATCAACGTCGCGATAAACAGCACCGCGATGGCAATTCCATTACGTACCAGTTCCTCTTCAAAGCCCGTGAACCAGACTGACAGGTAAGTGTAGTAATGGCTGGCGACAAAGAAAGCACAACCCCATGTCACCAGCGATAACGCTTCACGAACAAAGCCGCGGATCAGGCTTACCAGACAGGAAAAACCAATCACCGCGATGATGGCGTAATCAATCCAGACCATATGTGTCCCACGATTTTACGCCCTGTCATCCAGTTCGGGGCGCATTCTAACAGAAAAAGAAAACGTTTGCGTAGGGATTTCCTTCCCGCGCGGAAATAAAAATGGCGCTGAAAAAATATTCAACGCCAGCAGAACATTGGCCCTAATGACCGCACATTTATCTGGCTTCCCTGCCCCGTTTTACGGGCCGTTGCCAGCAAAATAGCGCAGGGTTGCGCGGTTAATTGGCGCTGTAGTTCATCACCACGCCATTGAGTCCTGACAGCTGGTTCAGCTCACTAAGCGACGCTTTGAGTTTATCGCGCGAAGCATCAGGGCCGACCAGAATGCGGGTGATTTTACCCTGAACCGGCGTCGTCGGCGATGTGTAAGCGCGATAGCCCGCCGCGCGCAGTTTACTCACCACTTCATTCACTTTATCGGCGTTTTTCAGCGCGCCCAGCTGAACCACATAGGCTTTGCCGGTCGGAGCAGGTTTCTCCTCCTGCGCTTTAGCCGGTGCCGCGTTCGCCGCCGTCTGCTGCTCGCGCGCAGGCTGCGGTTGTGACTGCTGCTGCGGCTGCGGTTTAGGCTGCGGCTTTTCAACGGGTTTTGGCTTTGGCGTCACCGGCGTGGTGGTCACTTCCGGATCGGGATTGCTGTTTGCCGCAAACCTTGAGGCATCAAGGGACGGTGCGGCGGCATCACCAGCACGCACCTCTTCCGCTGCGCCTTCCGGCGGCTGCGCGGGCAGCGCCTGGGTTGCGGCCGGCATCATATCCGGCTCGTCCCGATCGCCCGGCTTCGGCACCAGCGGGATCGCCGCGAACTCATCCTGATAATGCTTTTTCTGCCCGTCGAGCAGCCCGGGCAGAATAATCACCCCAAGCGCGACCAGTATAACGGTGCCCATTAAACGGTTCTGAAACTTACTTGCCACCGGTTCTCCCCGCTTCCATCGCTTCCATGACATGCGCCACGGTGTGGAACGAGCCACACACCAGCACGGTATCGCAGGCGTCAGCTTCCGCCATTGCCGCCTGCCAAGCCTGGGTCACGTCCGGGAATGCTTGCCCCGACGTCAGGTGCGCCAGCAGCTGCTCCGCCGTCGCGCCGCGCGGCCCCTCCAGAGGGGCACAATACCAGCTATCGACCACCGGCTCCAGACAGGCAAGCGTTCCGCTAATGTCTTTATCATGCAGCATGCCAACCACCGCCAGCACGCGGCCGCTTTTCGGCAGCGCCGCCAGCCGCCCGGCAAGATAGCCTGCGGCATGAGGATTATGCGCGACATCGAGGATCAGACGTGGTGATTCGCTCACAATCTGAAAACGACCGGGTAAAATCGCCCGTTCTATGCCATCGCGGATCGCCTGCTCGCTTACTGCCAGTTTACTGGCGCGCAGCGCGGCCAGCGCGGTAGCCGCGTTCGGCTGCGGCACCTGCGGCAGCGGCAGATCGCTCAGCTCGCCCTGCGCATCGCGAAAACGCCAGCTCTGTGCGCCAACCTCGTAGTGCCACGCCACATCGCGCTGTAACAGCTGCGCGCCCTTCTCCTGCGCCACCTCCGCGATGGTGTGCGGCATATCCGGCTCGCCGACTACGGCAGGCTTACCTGCGCGGAAGATGCCCGCTTTTTCACGACCGATGCTTTCGCGATCCGGCCCGAGCCAGTCGGTATGATCGAGCGCAATGCTGGTGACCACCGCGACATCGGCATCGACCATATTGGTGGCGTCAAGCCGTCCACCGAGGCCCACTTCGAGGATCACCACGTCCAGCTGTGCCTGCTTAAACAGCCACAGCGCTGACAGGGTGCCAAATTCAAAATAGCTTAAAGAGATATCACCGCGCACGGCTTCGATCTCCGCGAAGGAAGCGGTATGTGCGCTTTCTGCCAGCTCCCCGCCCTGCACGCGTACGCGTTCGGTGTAGCGCACCAGATGCGGCGAGCTATAAACGCCGACGCGATAACCGGCCGCCAGCAGGATCGACTCCAGCGTGCGGCAGGTGGTGCCTTTGCCGTTGGTTCCGGCGACGGTGAAGACAAAAGGTGCGGGACGCAGCACATCAAGCCGCGCCGCCACCTGGCTTACGCGATCGAGCCCTAAATCGATAGGTTTACTGTGCAGCTGTTCCAGATAAGAGAGCCATGCGGCCAGGGGCGACGTGGCTTGCGGAGTAGAGAGAGTGTCCATGATGCCCGTTGATAGTGTGCGGTTTGAAAAGCAAAAGGGCAGTGCCTTTTGGCCCTGCCCTCATGAGTATACACATGCTCGTTTTCGCTGCTGGCGCGTGGTCACATAGCCATCCCGCTTTCCTGTGTGGAGAAAGAGCGAGCTAAGCAAGGCGCATCAACGCACCCGCAGCAGAAAGCGTGACGTGTATTATCAGGCTTCGCCTTCCTGATCCGGCTCTGGCGTCACCACCGTGCCAATATGCGTATCGTCCGCATCCGGCGCCGGCAGATTCATCATCTTCGCCAGAATACGCGCCAGCTTAAAGCGCAGCTCCGGGCGGCGAATAATCATGTCGATAGCGCCTTTTTCGATCAGGAACTCACTGCGCTGGAAACCGGCAGGCAGTTTCTCGCGCACGGTCTGCTCGATAACGCGCGGGCCGGCAAAACCGATCAGCGCTTTCGGCTCAGCGATGTTGAGATCGCCCAGCATCGCGAAGCTGGCAGAGACGCCGCCCATGGTCGGGTCGGTCAGCACGGAGATGTACGGCAGACCGCGCTCCTGCATTTTCGCCAGCGCCGCAGAGGTTTTCGCCATCTGCATCAGCGACATCAGCGCTTCCTGCATACGCGCACCGCCGGAAGCGGAGAAGCAGATCATTGGGCAGTTATCTTCCAGCGCCTGCTCAACCGCACGCACAAAGCGCGCGCCAACTACGGAACCCATAGAACCGCCCATGAACGCGAACTCAAAGGCCGCTGCGACAACCGGCATGCCATGCAGCGTGCCCTTCATCACGACCAGCGCGTCTTTCTCGCCGGTCTCTTTCTGAGCTGTCGCCAGACGGTCTTTATACTTCTTCGAGTCGCGGAACTTCAGCACATCTTTCGGCTCAAGTTCGCTGCCCAGTTCAACCAGCGATCCTTCATCCAGCAGGCTATGCAGGCGATTACGCGCTGACATCCGCATGTGGTGATCACATTTCGGGCAGACTTCAAGGTTACGCTCCAGTTCGGCGCGGTAAAGCACCTGACCACAGCTATCGCATTTTGTCCACACGCCCTCAGGGATGCTCGCCTTACGGGTGGGGGTGATGTTGCTTTTAATTCTTTCAATCCAGCTCATTGATAACCTTTCTACATGAACCTGGTAGCCCTTGACTGGGGCACATTAAAACATAACGGTTCGCAACTTGGGATAAAAAAGTGGTCGAACCGCCAACAGGTGATTATTTTGTCTGCCGGGACGCGGCGCGGCGATGGCGGATAATCTCAAAGACCCCGGGAAGTATAGACACTACGATAATTCCGACAATCATCAGCTTGAGATTGTCCTGAATCATCGGGATGGTGCCAAAGAAGTATCCGGCGTAGGTGAAAAGTAACACCCACAGCAGCGCGCCCACGACATTATAGAGAGCAAAGTGGCGATAGGACATATGCCCCATGCCAGCGACGAAAGGTGCAAAAGTACGCACTATCGGCACAAAACGCGCAAGGATAATCGTTTTCCCGCCATGTTTCTCATAAAACTGATGCGTTTTATCAAGATGGCTGCGACGGAAAATCTTTGAGTTGGGGTTACTGAATAACCGCTCACCGAACAGCCGCCCGATGGTGTAGTTCACCGCATCGCCTGCAATAGCGGCCACCAGCATCAGCAGCACCATCATATGCACATTGAGATCGTTGGTCTCAAGCGACGCCAGCGCGCCCGCGACAAACAGCAGCGAGTCGCCCGGCAGGAACGGCGTGACCACCAGACCCGTTTCGCAAAAGAGAATAATAAACAGGATCGCATAGACCCAGACGCCATACTGCGCCACCAGCTCAGCGAGGTGAACGTCAATATGAAGAATGAAGTCAATCAGGAAGCGTATTAAGTCCATCTACTTATGCCTTATTAATGTGCGACTAGTCCGCCAGGAACAGCGGGCCCATTGGCGCAGCGGGCAGCGCAAAGTGGGATGGATAATCCACCGACACCAGATAGAGCCCTTCCGCTTTCGCCGTTGCTGCTGCAAGCGTTCTGTCCTTTGCCGCCAGCAGCTCTGCTATCCAGCTCTCCGGCTGGTTGTGGGCGCCTACTTCCATCAGGCTGCCGACAATATTCCTGACCATATGATGTACAAAGGCATTGGCTTTGATATCGACCACAATATAGGCGCCGTAGCGGCTGACGTTGATATGCATCAGATTGCGCCAGGGCGTACGCGACTGGCACTGCACGGCGCGAAACGAGGTAAAGTCGTTTTCGCCAATCAGGCACTGCGCCGCGCGGTGCATGCGTTCGGCATCCAGCGGCTGATGATAGTGCGTGACACCGTGACCGAGCACCGCCGGACGCAAGCGATGATTGTAGATGACGTAGCGGTAACGGCGCGCCGTCGCGCTAAAACGCGCATGAAAATCATCGGGCACATTTTTTACCCAACGCACCGCGATGTCTTTAGGCAAATTCGCATTTACGCCCAGCGTCCAGGCGGCGTCTTTGCGCAGCGCAGTCGTCTCAAAATGGACCACCTGCCCTGTTGCATGCACGCCGGCATCGGTGCGCCCGGCGCAAAAGACCGAGATCGGCTCATTGGCGACCTGCGAGAGCGCCTTTTCCAGCTTCTCCTGCACGCTGCGCACTTCCTGCTGACGCTGCCAGCCATAGTAGTGGCTGCCGTCATACTCAATTCCCAGCGCGATTTTGTAGCGCGGCGCGGTGGTTTCTTCCTGCATCAGTACAGATACTCCTGCACCAGTTTCTCCGCGGTTTTCACTGCCATCAGCGCGCCGCCAAAGCGGACGTTATCGGCCACCGACCAGAACTGGATCTGCTCCGGCATGCCGTAGTCGTTGCGGATGCAGCCGACGGAGAGATGCGCCTGACCGGAAGCATCCGCCACCTGGGTCGGAAACGCATTCGCTTCAGAAAGCGCAATATCCTCAAAGCGGGCAAATGCATCACGCGCCTCTTCCGCTGCCAGCGGGCGTAACGCTTCGAAATTCACCATCTGCGCGTGACCGTAGAAGACCGGCGACTGCACGCAGTTAGCGGAGATCATCAGCCCCTCGTCCTGCAGGATTTTACGCATCTGATCGATGATGACGCGCTCTTCGCGCACGCTGCCTTCACTGTCCGGCAGCAGCGGCAGCATATTGAATGCCAGCTGGCGACCGAAGAAGTCATCATCATCAATGGGAATACCGTTCAGCAATTTGGCGCTCTGCCCTGCCAGCGCATCCACCGCCTGTTTACCGCTGCGGGAAACAGAGAGCAGGCTGGTTACGGCAATACGCGACAGGCCGCCTTCGTCAATCAGCGGCTTGAGGCCTGCCAGCAGCTGGCTGGTGAGACTGTCCGGAATAGCGATAACGTTGCGGTTGCGGTAGTCCGCCAGCACGAACGGGTTGACGTCCGGCATCACCAGCGGCACGTCCGGCTCAAGGGCAAACAGACCGCTGGTATCGATCACCAGACAACCGGCGTTGGTTGCTTCTTCAATATAGGTGGCAGTGGCTTGCGCACCAGCGACAAAGAACGCCAGTTGCGCCTGCGTCCAGTCGAATTCGGCAGCATCTTCTACGCGTACGGTTTTACCGGCATAACGCAGGTTTTCTCCGGCGCTTTCGCTCCTTGCCAGCGCATAGAGTTCGCCAACCGGGAACTGGCGCTCCGCCAGCGTTTCGAGCAAGGCTTCTCCGACCGCGCCGGTGGCGCCGAGAACGGCAATATTCCAGCCTTCAGACATGGTGATTCACTCCAGAAAAAAGCGTCCCCGTCGGCGACGGGGAGCATAAAGATGAATTAACGTACCGGGTGATAAACGGCGTCGAAGCCCAGTTTTTGCAGCAGCGCCGAGGCGTCCGCGTCGTCGCACTCAACGGTGAGTGACGACCATTCACGGCGCTCAAGATAGTGCTTACGCAACTTATCGAACTCACCCGGTGTGCCCGCCGCTTTTCGCAGCAGGGCATCGTCGCGGCGCACATCATACACCAAATGCACCAACCTTTTTAACATTGCCTGCCCGACCAGACCATGAAGGGAGATGCGACTGCACTCCGGCGCAGGAAGCAGCGTATTCAGCGCTACCTGCTGCGGCTGGCCGAGGAATTCACTATAGGCTTCAAACACCTGCGTGGTGCCGCGCGCTTTCCCTTCCAGCGTGTAGCCCGCGATATGCGCCGTGCCGATATCGACCTTCGCCAGCAGCTCAACGTTGAGATCCGGCTCCGGCTCCCAGACATCCAGCACGACGCTAAGATCCTGCCCGGCCTGCAGGTGCTGCAGCAGTGCGGCGTTATCCACCACCGGCCCGCGACAGGCGTTAATCAGAATAGTGCCAGGTTTCAGGCGGCTAAGCAGCGCGTCATCAACCAGATGCAGGGTTTTATAAGGCCCCTCTTTAAACAGGGGGGTATGGAAGGTGAGGATATCCGCTTCACTTACCAGTTCATCCAGCGAGCGGAAGTCGCCCGCATCACCGCGATCGGCGCGCGGCGGATCGCACAACAGCGTGCGGATGCCCAGTGCTTCCAGCCGCGCCTGTAAGCGGCCGCCGACGTTACCGACACCGATGATGCCCACGGTGCGATCGGTGAGTGCAAAACCATCGCGCTCTGCCAGCATCAGTAATGCGGAAAAAACATACTCCACCACGGCGATAGCGTTACACCCTGGTGCTGCGGAGAATGCGATGCCCGCCTGTTTCAGAAAAGCCTCATCAACATGATCGGTCCCCGCCGTGGCGGTACCGACAAATTTGATCCCGGTCCCTTGCAGTAAATCGTTATTCACCCTGGTGACGGACCGCACCATTAATGCTTCTGCATCAGCCAGTTCCGCCAGCGGAATTGGGCGTCCGGGCACGGCCTTAACCTCGCCCAGTCGGCTAAAAAGATCGCGGGCGTAAGGCATATTTTCATCAACAAGGATTTTCACACTACAGTACCTGTTTGAGAGCGGGAGTTGAGCGCGCAAGTGTGCCATAATCTCGCCGCCAGGCATACCCGCAATGCCGGCCACCGCCATGCGAGAGTAAGAGGAAACCCATGATTCAACCCATTCCGGGCGCACCCGCGCGTCCTCCCGGGCAAGAGCCACCGCAAGCCGCTAACCCAGTCGGCGAGCAGCCATTATCCACCCAGCAGCGTACGGTGCTGGAGCGGCTGGTGACGCGTTTGATCGCCCTGACCCAACAGCAGAGCGCTGAGGTCTGGGCAGGCGTAAAGCATGACCTGGGGCTGAAAAACGATGCGCCCCTGCTCTCGCGCCACTTCCCTGCGGCTGAGCAGAATCTGACTCAGCGTATGGAAACGGCAACGCAGAACCACACCACGCGCCAGATGGTGACCCAGTTGACCGAGCTGCTCGGCAAGGGGAACAATCGCCAGGCGGTGAGCGATTTTATTCGTCAGGAGTTTGGCCAGACGGCGCTCAGCCAGCTTACGCCGCAGCAGCTAAAGACGGTGCTGACGATGTTGCAGAACAACCAGATTGCGATCCCGCAGCCGCAGCAGCGCCCGGCAACCGAGCGTCCACTGGTGGCGGCGGAGCACAACTCGCTCAACCAGGCGGTGACGAAACTGGCGGCGGCAACCGGCGAGTCGAGCAAGCTTATCTGGCAATCGATGCTGGAGCTCTCCGGCGTGAAGAGCGGCGAGCTGATCCCGGCGAAACATTTTACGCCGCTGATGACCTGGCTGCAGGCGCGCCAGACGCTGGCGACGCATACGGCACCGACTCTGCAAACGGTGCAGGCCACGCTGAAACAGCCGCTGGACAGCGCCGAGTGGCGCGGCATCAGCGACTATGCGCAGCAGACATTCCAGGTGACGCCGCAGACGGTGCTGACCAATGCCCAGGTGCAGGATATTCTCAACCAGGTCTTTTTACGACGCACCGAGCGCGCGTCGGGAATGATCGAAGTGCGTGACGTGCAGCCGATTTACAGCCCCTTCGTCGCGCCGATAGTCGATACGGTAAAGGCGATGTCGATGCGTCCGGGCCTCTTTTTTATTGCCCTGCTGGTGGTGATGTTTGTACTGTGGCTGGTGATCTAGCTTTCTGTAAGCCTGTAAAAAAACCGCAGGCCTGATAAGTGAAGCGCCATCAGACAAAGACCTGATGGCGCTTTAGTGACCTACGGATCATCCTCTTACTTGATGTTATCGCCGTTCTGTTTGATTACATCCTGGTACCACCAGAAGGATTTCTTACGGCTGCGCGCCAGCGTGCCGTTGCCTTCGTTGTCCTTATCGACGTAGATAAAGCCGTAGCGTTTTTTCATCTCGCCGGTGCCGGCAGAAACCAGATCGATACAGCCCCACGGCGTATACCCCATCAAATCGACCCCATCTTCCACCACCGCTTTTTTCATTTCGCGAATGTGGTTGTGCAGGTACTCAATGCGGTACTGGTCATCGACCACGCCGTCGCTACCCAACTGATCGATAGCCCCAAAGCCGTTTTCAACAATAAACAGCGGCAGCTGGTAGTGGTCGTAGAAGTAGTTCAGCGAGTAGCGCAGGCCAACCGGGTCAATCTGCCAGCCCCAGTCCGATGCCTTGACGTACGGGTTTTTCACCAGGCTTTTGGTTTCGTCGTAATCAAGCTGCGGGTTATCTTCCGTCGCTTTGGTGGCAAAAGACATGTAGTAGCTAAAGCCGATGTAGTCGACGCAACCGCGGGTCAGGATCTGCAAGTCTTCGTCGGTAATATCAAGCTTGAAATCCCGGCGGGCAAAGTAGTTGAGCAGGTGCTGCGGGTAGTAACCGCGCACGTGAACATCGGTGAACCAGTAGCGGCGATGCATCGCCACCACTGACATCATCATGTCGTTTGGATCGCAGGTGAGCGGGTAGATCGGGCACATGGCGATCATGCAACCAATCTTGAAATCGGGGTTAATTTTATGACCCGCTTCCACCGCCAGCGCGCTGGCTACCAGCTCATAGTGCGCGGCCTGGTACATGATCACTTCACGATCTTCGCCCGGCTGGTACTTCACGCCGGAGTTGGTAAACGGCGCGAAGTCTTCGTTGTAGTTGGCCTGGTTGTTGATTTCGTTGAAGGTCATCCAGTATTTGACCTTGCTGCGATAGCGGGTGAAGACGGCGTTGGCAAAACGCACAAAGAAGGTGATCACTTCACGGTTGCGCCAGCCGCCATACTTTTTGACGAGGTGATAAGGCATTTCGAAATGGGAGAGCGTGATTACCGGCTCAATGTTGTACTTCAGGCACTCGTCGAACAGATCGTCGTAGAACTGCAAACCGGCTTCGTTTGGCTCCAGCTCATCCCCATTGGGGAAGATACGCGTCCAGGCGATCGAGGTGCGAAAACATTTGAAGCCCATCTCGGCAAAGAGTTTGATGTCCTCTTTGTAGCGGTGATAGAAGTCGATAGCATCGTGGTTGGGGTAGTTTTTCCCCGGCAACACGCCATCGGTGATCTCACGCGGTACGCCATGCGCGCCTGCAGTCATCACATCCGCCACGCTGACGCCTTTACCGCCCTCCTGCCAGCCGCCTTCCAGTTGATGCGCAGCAACCGCCCCGCCCCACAGAAAATCCGCTTTAAAACCGGACATATCACTCTCCTTTCGCTCATCAGTGCGAAAAGCATAAACGCGACCGCGCAGAGATGACATCGCCGCGGTCGCGTTTTGTGAAACCGGTTGCAAAGAGAGTATTTGCTGCTATTTATTGCGCGGTCGAAACGCGATCAGCGTTACGAGAATACCGATCGCCGCTGAAATCGCCCCTGCAAGAAAGACGGAGGCGTAACCGAGCGAGGTGGCCAGAAAGCCGGTCAGCGGGCCACTGGCGGCATAGGCAATATCCTGAAACGCCGCATAGCCGCCCAGTGCCGTCCCGCGAACCTGCGGCGGTACGCGTTTCACCACTTCCACTCCTAACGCCGGGAAGATTAGCGAGCAGCCACAGCCGGTTAACGCCGCGCCGAACAGCGCCATCCACGCCCCGCTGGCCTGCCACAGCAATACCAGCCCGGCGATCTCCACCAGCAGAGAAACGAGCGCCACCCGCACACCGCCAAAACGGTCCGGCGTCCAGCCAAACAGGATGCGCATCAAAACGAATGCGCCGCCAAACGCGGTGAGCGTAAAGCCTGCCATTGACCAGCCTTCGCTGGCGAAATAGAGGGAAATAAAGGTGCCAATCACTGCAAAGCCAACGCCCTGTAGCGCCAGCCCTAAACCCGGTTGCCAGATAAGGCCAACCACGCTCCAGAGCGACGGGCGTTCTCCGGCATGGGCCGGAACTTTACGCACGCCACCGTTAAACAGGCAGGCGAACAGCGGTAAGAGAAGGGAGATCGCCCCCAGCGCTGTGAAGCCAAAATGGCTATTGATCAGCAGCCCGAGCGGTGCGCCGGCGGCCAGCGCGCCATAAATTGCCATACCGACCCATGACATCACTTTGCCAGAACGCGACGGGCCAACAAGGCCAACACCCCAGGTGAGCGTGCCTGTCAACAACTGGCTTTCACCAAAGCCGAGGATCAATCGCCCGACGATCAACAGCGCGAACCTGGCCCATACATCAACAGGCAAGAGTGCTGCCAGCAACAAGGCAACACCCGCCAGCGAGCAGGCAAACAGGCCCTGTAGCGCCGAGCGTTTTGCGCCATATTGATCGGCCAGCCGACCAGCGTAGCTACGGGTTAAAACCGTGGCGAGAAACTGTGCGCCGACAGCAATACCGACCATGGTGTTGCCAAATCCCAGCTCATGGTGAACAAACAGTGGAATGACCGGCAGTGACAGGCCAACCGTCATATAGGTCAGGAATACCGCAAAGGCGATGCGAAACAGCGAGTGCGTGTCTGAAGGGGAATGAACAGCGTCTGCTTGAACGGACATGCATTACTCCATAGGCCAGAGCAAGGCGGGCAACGATTTTGACCACGCCCCCTCCGCCTGACAGTCAGGATTAGGGTGCGTTGGTTGACGTTAAACGCTTACGCATTATCAAAACGATAATGTTGGGCTGGAGTTTGCCTGCCGTAACAACGGCTTGTCAATACCAAAAAAAGGGAGCCGAGGGCTCCCTTTTTTAATACAGCTGCTCAATCATTCATGTCACGCCGTGGCATCAATGAATGAAATCGCTCACTTATTTCAGCTTGCGCATCACCAGCGTGGCGTTGGTGCCGCCGAAGCCGAAGCTGTTGGACATTACCGTGTTCAGCGTCTGCTCGGTCGGTTTGGTCACGATATTCATGCCCGCCGCCTGATCGTCCAGATCGTCAATGTTAATGCTCGGCGCGATAAAGCCGTGTTCCAGCATAAGCAGAGAGTAGATCGCTTCCTGCACGCCAGCCGCACCCAGTGAGTGGCCGGTCATTGCTTTGGTGGCGGAAATGGCAGGCGTGTTATCACCAAACACTTCACGAATCGCACCCAGCTCTTTCACATCGCCAACCGGCGTGGAGGTGCCGTGGGAATTGAGATAATCGATCGGCGTATCAACGCCGTGCATTGCCATCTTCATGCAGCGCACTGCGCCTTCGCCTGATGGTGCAACCATGTCAGCGCCATCGGAGGTCGCGCCATAGCCGACGATCTCTGCGTAGATGTGCGCACCGCGCGCCAGCGCGTGCTCCAGCTCTTCAACCACGACCATGCCGCCGCCGCCAGCGATAACAAAGCCATCACGCTCTTTATCGTAGGTACGGGACGCTTTGTCCGGCGTTTCGTTGTATTTGGTGGAGAGCGCGCCCATCGCGTCGAACTCACAGGCCATTTCCCAGCACAGCTCTTCGCCGCCGCCGGCAAAAACGATGTCCTGTTTGCCCAGTTGAATCTGTTCTACCGCGTTACCGATACAGTGTGCGGAAGTGGCACACGCGGAGCTGATGGAGTAGTTAACGCCATGAATTTTGAACGGCGTGGCGAGGCAGGCGGAAACCGCAGAGGCCATCGCTTTGGTCACCACATAAGGACCAACGGCTTTCAGGCCGCGCGGGGTGCGCATCGCGTCCGCGCCGAAAACCTGCGCTTTAGACGACCCACCTGAACCTGCAATCAGGCCCACGCGCGGGTTGTTCTGATAAACCTCTTCTTTCAGGCCGGCATCTTCAATAGCCTGCTGCATGGAGAGGTAGGAATAGATAGAGGCATCGTTCATGAAACGAACCACTTTACGGTCGATCAAACCCGTAGTGTCCAGTTTAACGTTACC
Source organism: Kosakonia sp. S57 (assembly GCF_016516575.1). Classification (NCBI taxonomy): domain Bacteria; kingdom Pseudomonadati; phylum Pseudomonadota; class Gammaproteobacteria; order Enterobacterales; family Enterobacteriaceae; genus Kosakonia; species Kosakonia sp. S57. The sequence goes on from NZ_JACVUL010000002.1 coordinate 180,978, forward strand.
CCAGACGTGGCTGCGCATGCCGGAATCTTTGAACTCCTGAGAAAATGTGATCCCTGAGCGTCCTTCACGCAGAGATGCCAGGACTTCCTGCTGGTTACTACCAATGCTGGAAACGATGCCCAGGCCAGTAATTACTGCACGCTTCATTCAATACCCCTAAGTCGCACTAATTAAGTTTCGTGTCGCAAGATAGCGTACACTTGTACGCCGAACAAGTCCGATCAGACATTTCACAGAGAAATTTGCGCCTTTCTTTGACCCTCGTTAAGATCGACGCACTGCTTGCCGGACGAGTAACTTACGTGAAACACACCGCTATACAGACTGCCAACCTCGAATTCAACGCTGAGGGTACACCTGTTTCCCGAGATTTTGACGATGTCTACTTCTCTAATGATAACGGGCTTGAAGAGACCCGCTATGTTTTTCTCGGCGGTAACAGCCTCCAGACGCGTTTTCCAGAACATTCAAGGAAGCTATTCATTGTTGCGGAAAGCGGCTTTGGTACCGGCCTCAACTTCCTGACGCTGTGGCAGGCTTTCGCCGCTTTTCGCGCCGAACATCCTGACGCTACCCTGGAAAGATTACATTTCATCAGTTTCGAAAAATTTCCGCTTACCCGTGATGACCTGCAAAAAGCCCACGCCCACTGGCCGGAACTGGCGCCCTTCGCCGGGCAGTTGCAGGCGCAGTGGCCGCAGGCGTTTGCCGGGTGTCACCGGCTGTTACTGGATGAGGGGCGTGTGACGCTCGATCTCTGGTTCGGCGATATTAACCAGCTGACCGACACCCTTGATGAGAGCCTGAACCAGCAAGTTGATGCCTGGTTCCTTGATGGCTTTGCACCGTCGAAAAACCCCGATATGTGGACGCCCGCGCTTTTTCAGGCGATGGCGCGCCTCACCCGTGCTGGCGGGACGCTGGCGACCTTTACCTCCGCCGGGTTTGTGCGCCGCGGTTTACAGGAAGCGGGCTTTACCATGCAGAAGCGCAAAGGCTTTGGCCGTAAGCGCGAGATGCTAAGCGGTGTGATGGAAAAGGGTGTTATCTGCGCGCCGCGCGCGCCGTGGTTTGCCCGCAGCGGAACAGAGACGCGGGAGGTCGCGCTGGTCGGCGGCGGCGTGGCGAGCGCGTTGCTTGCCCTTGCGCTGCTGCGCCGTGGCTGGCAGGTCACGCTCTACTGCGCGGATGACGCCCCGGCAGAGGGCGCATCCGGCAACCGCCAGGGCGCACTCTACCCGCTACTTAGCGCGCACGATCCGGCGCTGGCGCGCTTTTTCAGCGCCGCGTTTATCTTTGCCCGCAGGCTTTATGATGGGCTGCCGGTGGCGTTTGATCACCAGTGGTGCGGCGTCACGCAACTTGGCTGGGATGAGAAGAGCCAGCATAAGATCGAGCAGATGCTGACGCTGGAGCTGCCCCACGAGCTGGCGCAACATATCAATGCGGATGAGGTGCTGGCACAGAGCGGCGTGGAGACCGGCTGCGGCGGCATCACCTACCCTGCCGGCGGCTGGTTGTGCCCGGCGCAATTAACCGCGGGCGCTATCGCACTGGGAATCGAACAGGGTTTGCAGGTGCACTATCGCCATGAGGTTGCAGCGCTTGTCCGCCATAGCGATGGCTGGCAGCTGCGTTTTGCCAATGGCAGCGAGTGCCGACATGAGAGCGTGGTGCTGGCCAACGGTCACCGCATTCAGCACTTTTCCCAAACGGAGAGACTGCCGGTTTATCCGGTGGCCGGTCAGGTAAGCCATATTCCCACCACTGAGCCGCTGGCCCGCCTGCGCCAGGTGCTCTGTTATGACGGCTATCTAACGCCGCACAACCCGCATAACCAGCAGCACTGCATTGGCGCGAGCTACCATCGCGGCCAGCAGGAAGCGACCTACAGCGAAGCGGATCAGCAGCAGAACCGCCAGCGCCTGATTGACTGCTTCCCGCAGGCTGAGTGGGCGCAGACGGTAGATGTCAGTGCCGGAGAGGCGCGTTGCGGCGTGCGCTGCGCAACGCGCGATCATCTGCCGATGGTTGGTAATGTGGCGGATTACGATGCCACGTTGTCAGCCTATGCAAAGCTTGCAGAAGATCCGCAGACGGCGGTCAGTGCGCCGGTGCATGAGGGGTTATTTATGATCGGTGCGCTCGGTTCGCGCGGCTTGTGCAGCGCACCGCTGGCGGCAGAAATTCTCGCCGCGCAGATGAGCAACGAGCCCATTCCGCTGGATGGCGAAACGCTGGCGGCGATGAACCCGAATCGGTTATGGGTACGTAAGTTGTTGAAGGGAAAAGCGGTCAAATAAGGGGTGGCGGCAGGTATATCGCCGTAAACCGATTGCCGGATGGCGCGTAAACGCTTATCCGGCCTACGCCGTTTCAGCCGCTCCATACACGTTTTTGCATACCTGACCCGTAGGCCGGATAAGGCGGAGCCGCCATCCGGCAACTCCGCCACAGGTAAAAGCAGGCTTAGTGCGCCTTCGCCTGCTGGTAAAGATTTTCCCACATGCTGAGCACCAGCGCCTGGTCACGCGGCGACAGCTCACCGGCCTGAATGGCGTGCTCCACACTGGTGGTCACGCGTGCGGATACCGCTTCCGGCGAGTGGTCATCGCCGCTCTCCAGATCGGCCACCGCCAGCGTCAGGTGCCCGCGCAGATAACCGCCAGCAAACAGTTCATCATCACTGGCGTGATCCACCATATTGTCAATTAACGCCAGAATGCGTGATTCAAACTCCGCGATCATCTCTCTTCCTCTCGTAAAAACGTGGCCCTACAGATCTTCCGGCCACGGAAACTGTGCTGCCGCTAACGGCGGCGTCTGATAATAATCCTGTAATGCCTTGATAAAGCGCGCCGGACGCGCCGGGATCCCCTGCTCCAGCCACACCATCACCTGGGCGTGTACACGGCGCTGAAACGCCACGCGATCCGGCTCGACGTCGCCTTCAAGGTTGTCGCAGCTGACATTAAACGGGAAGCCCGCTGCCGCGCAGAAGAGCCACTCCAGCGCCTGCGGCTTCACTTCGACATCCTCAAACTGCCCCTGGGTTGCAGCATCACGCCCGTCCGGGCAGTACCAGTAGCCGAAATCAACCAGCTTGCGCCGCTCGGCTCCAGCAATGCACCAGTGCGAAATCTCATGCAGGGCGCTGGCGTAAAAACCGTGGGCAAACACCACACGGTTATAAGGCGCGTCGGCATCAGCGGGAAGATAGATCGGTTCGTCATCGCCTTTAATCAGACGGGTATTAAAATCGATGGCAAAGCAGCCATCAAAAATATCAATTAATTGCTGATAGTGGTGCGTCATACATTCACCCCCAGAAACTGGAGGATCTCCTGGCCGTGACTGTCATAGAGAAGTTTTGCGCTCATTACCGCCGAGACAATCACAATCATCGGACGGATAAGCTTCTGCCCTTTACTGAGCACCAGCCGCGATCCCATGCGCGCGCCAAGAAACTGGCCGATAAGCATCACAAAACCGGTGCCCCATACGACTTTGCCGCCGATGATAAACAGCAGCAGCCCGCCGACGTTGGAGGTGGCGTTAAGCACTTTGGCGTGCGCGGTCGATTTCGCGAGGTTGAACCCGCAGAGGGTGACAAACGCCAGCGCGTAAAACGACCCGGCACCGGGGCCGAAAAAGCCGTCATAGAAACCGACGCAGCCACCGGCGACCAGCGCAAATGGCAGGCCATACAGACGACGCTGCCGATCCTCTTCGCCAAGCTTCGGCATCAATAAAAAGTAGAGACCGATACAAATGACTAATATTGGCAGGATCTGGCGCAGCACGTCTGATTTCACATACTGCACCAGCAGCGCACCGCTGGTAGAGCCGATAAAGGTCATCAAAATATTGAGCTTCTGATCGGCGATATTGACTACTTTGCGGCGAATAAAGTAGAGCGAGGCGGAAAGCGATCCACCGCAGGCCTGCAGCTTGTTGGTTGCCAGCGCCTGCGCCGGGCTCATCCCCACGGCTAATAGCGCCGGAACGGTTAACAGCCCGCCACCACCTGCCAGCGCATCGATAAAGCCTGCCAGTATCGCGACAAAAAAGAGCACCGCCAGCATCAGCGGTGTCATCATAAACAGCGAATCAAAGAGTTCCATCAGAGGGCGTGTTCATCCAGTAGAGCCTGACAGGAAGGCGGCAATGGTGGCGGCGTCTTTTTCTCAGGCGTGCTGCTGCCCGGTTTCGCCGGTTCAAACCAGCTTTGCAGCTCCGCGCCGCAGCCGTCGCCCGGTGGCGGCGCTGGCTGATCGACACATTCAAGGCTGTCGGCCGGGCAGCGCAGGCGCACGTGCATATGCGCGCGATGCTGGAACCATGGACGCACCTTGCGCAGCCAGTCGCGATCCGTGCCGGCATCGAGGCAGAGCTGCTGTTTGATCGCCGGGTTAACGAAAATACGCGTCACCTCATCATCCTGCGCGGCAAGCTTAATCAGGCTGCTGATTTCCGGCTTCCACAGCGAAGGCACCACGCTTTTTCCATCCTGTGAGACCAGATCCAGCGCCTGCGGTTTTAGCAGCTGCGCCGCGCTCCAGCGCGTGGTCGGCAGTTGCAGGAAGATATCCACATCCAGCCCCGACTGATGGCTGGCGTGACCGCCGTTAAAGCGCCCGCCCGCTGGCATACCCATATCGCCCACCAGCACGGTGCCAAGACCCAGGTTATGCACCTGGGTGCTGAGGCGCTGAATAAACAGCACCAGATCCGGGTGGCCGAAATAGCGGCGCTGATCGGTGCGCATCACCTGATAAGTGTCAGATTGCAGCGGCAGCTCCTGCGCGCCGACGATGCAGCCATTCGAGAATGCGCCAATCGACTGCGGGCTGCCGGGCACCGGATGGGTCAGTTTTTGCCACGGTGTCGCCGCCGTAGCGGCGGCGCTCAGCAGCAGCGCACACAGCGCGATTGCCGTTTTTTTCATCAGTTACCAGCGTGGAAGTGTAGGAGTGACATCAGCGTTTTGACCGCGCTGACGCAGGAAGTGATCCATTAATACGATTGCCATCATCGCCTCGGCGATCGGCACCGCGCGAATACCAACGCAGGGATCGTGACGCCCTTTGGTGATCATCTCCACCTCATCGCCAGAACGCGTCACGGTTTTACCCGGCACAGTGATGCTGGAGGTAGGCTTCAGCGCGATATTGGCAACGATCTGCTGACCGCTGCTGATACCGCCGAGAATGCCACCAGCATGGTTGCTCTGGAAGCCGTCGCGGGTCAGTTCATCGCGGTTCTGGCTGCCGCGCAGTTTCACCACTTCAAAGCCGTCGCCAATCTCAACGCCTTTCACCGCATTGATGCTCATCATGGCGTGGGCAATATCGGCATCCAGACGGTCAAATACCGGCTCACCAAGGCCTGGCGGAACGTTGTCAGCCACCACCGTCACTTTCGCGCCGATAGAGTCGCCCTCTTTCTTCAGGCCGCGCATCAGCTCGTCCAGCGCCTCGATCTTGTCCGGATCCGGGCAGAAGAAGGGGTTAAGCTCAACCTGATCCCACGCTTTGATCTCCAGCGGAATGTCGCCCATCTGGCTTAAACAGCCGCGAATGACGATGCCGAATTTCTGTGCGAGGTATTTTTTCGCAATTGCGCCAGCCGCGACGCGCATCGCCGTTTCACGGGCGGAAGAGCGACCGCCGCCGCGATAGTCGCGCACGCCATATTTCTGTTCGTAGGTGTAATCCGCATGACCGGGGCGGAAGAGATCTTTGATCGCACCGTAGTCCTGCGAGCGCTGATCGGTGTTTTCAATCAGCAGGCCGATGCTGGTGCCGGTAGTCACACCCTCAAACACGCCGGAGAGGATTTTGACCTGGTCCGGCTCGCGGCGCTGGGTGGTGTAGCGCGAGGTGCCAGGACGGCGGCGGTCGAGATCGTGTTGTAAATCCGCTTCCGTCAGCGGAATGCCCGGCGGCACGCCATCAACAATACAGCCCAGCGCCAGCCCGTGCGATTCACCGAAAGTGGTGACGCGAAAGAGTTGTCCAATCGTGTTTCCTGCCATCACGGCTCCGTTATTCGTTGTGTGTTTGCGCGTTGATCAGTCTTTGTAGATGCTGAAATGTTCTTGTGCGGCAATCAGTTGCGCTTTGGTCAGCATAAAGACACCGTCCCCGCCATTGTCGAACTCCAGCCAGGTGAACGGCACATCGGGGTACTGGTCCATCAGATGTACCATGCTGTTGCCGACTTCACAAATCAGGATGCCGTTATCAGAGAGGTACTGCGGAGCACAGGCGAGAATGCGGCGCGTCAATTTCAGACCATCGCTGCCGGAGGCAAGACCCAGCTCCGGTTCATGGCGGTATTCCGACGGCAGGTCGGACATATCCTCTTCATCAACGTACGGCGGGTTGGTGACAATCAGGTCATACTGCACTTTCGGCAGATCGCGGAAGAGATCGGAGCGGATCGGCGTGACATGGTGAATAAGGCCATGCTCTTCAATATTGTGTTCCGTTACCGCCAGCGCATCGGCGGAGATATCCACCGCGTCCACTTCCGCTTCCGGGAAGGCGTACGCGCAGGCGATAGCGATACAGCCGCTGCCGGTGCACATATCAAGAATGTGCTGCGGTTGCTGATCGATAAGCCCGGCGAAGTGGTTGTTAATCAGCTCGCCAATCGGCGAACGCGGCACCAGCACGCGCTCATCGACATAAAATTCGTGGCCGCAGAACCAGGCTTTATTGGTGAGATAAGCCACCGGAATGCGCTCGTTAACGCGGCGGATCACGCGCTCAACGATGCGGTGGCGCTCGCTGGAGGTGAGGCGCGCGTTACGCATCTCTTCGGGAATATCCAGCGGTAAATAGAGAGTTGGCAGCACCAGTTGCACCGCTTCATCCCAGGGGTTGTCGGTGCCGTGGCCGTACCAGATGTTGGCGGCGCTAAATCGGCTGACCGACCAGCGCAACATGTCCTGAATGGTGTGCAGCTCGTTCACTGCTTCGTCGACGAAAATTTTATCCATACTATCCCCCAGGGCATGCTCGCAATAAATTCGGCGGCTAGTTTGCCATGAAGATGGGGATAAATCAGCATCCACGCGCATCTGCGCGGCGTAAAAATGCATTTTGCTGCACCGCAGCCGCCTGCAGTCGGGTACACTGGCGCAAAGAAAAACAGGATGCGCAAATGAAAAAGAAACCATCGCTTAGCGAGGAGGAGCAGGCCCTGTTCCGGCAGCTGATGACCGGGACGCGCCAGATGAAGCAGGACACCGTTGTTCACCGCCCGGCGCGCAAGAAGATCGCCGAAGTGCCGGTCAAGCGCCTGTTGCAGGAGCAGGCGGATAACAGCCACTACTTTTCCGACGAGTTTCAGCCGCTGCTCAACACCGATGGCCCGGTAAAATATGTCCGCAGCGATGTCAGCCATTTTGAGTTGAAAAAACTGCGCCGCGGTGATTACTCCCCGGAGCTGTTTCTCGATCTGCACGGTTTAACGCAGATGCAGGCCAAACAGGAGCTTGGCGCGCTGATTGCCGCCTGTCGGCGCGAGCACGTCTTTTGCGCCTGCGTGATGCACGGCCACGGCAAACACATTCTTAAGCAACAAACGCCGCTCTGGCTGGCACAACATCCGCATGTGATGGCGTTTCACCAGGCCCCGAAAGAGTACGGCGGCGATGCGGCAGTGCTGGTGCTGATTGAAGTCGAAGAGTGGCAGCCGCCGGAGTTGCCGTGAGGCAGAAATGAGAAGAGCCGCACTGTGCGGCTCTTTTTTTGCATCGGTCCGATGAATCAGATGGCTTTCGGCATCTTCAGGTTGCAGGGACTCATTTGCCAGTTGAACACCCCTTTGCCCTCTTTATCCAGCGTGACGCTGGCGATAGCCGAGGTGGTGAACATGGGTGGCGTTTCGCCGGGACAGAGCTCGGCAACCAGGTAGCCTACCAGCGGCAGGTGCGAGATCACCAGCGCCGTTTCGGTGCCTTCATTGGCCAGCGCCTGCAGATAAGCGCTTACCAGACCGACATCGCCGCAGGGCGTCAACTCCGGCAGGACATCCACGTTGTCAGGCAGGTTCATGCACTCCCCTACCTTCTCCAGCGTCTGTTCAGCGCGTAAAAACGGGCTAACCAGAACACGATCGATATCCACTTTTTGGCCTTTCAACCACGTTGCCATTTGACGCGATTCGTCGCAGCCGCAAGGGGTAAGCGGACGAACGGAGTCACTGGCTGCATCGAGGGCAGCATCGCCGTGACGCATGATAAAAACTTGCATATTGCACCGCTTTTGTTAACCAGAAGCATCGCGCTTTTGCCGGTGAAAAGAGATCACGCTGGCAAAAAAACGGGATGGCCGGGCATTTTGCCTTATTCATTCGTTGAATGAAACGCTGTTTTTTACCTCAATGGCGCAAGTATAGTCAATCACTGTTTATGAAATAACCGCAAAGGCCATGAGGTATAACACATTTACTTTTTTCGACCTTAACTTACAGGCTCACTTTCCGCTGTCGGCCAGAAGCGTTTCCCCTCCTGAGCCATGCGTACCAGGGCTTCACACGGTGCAAATCGTGCCCCATAACGCGCCTCCATCTGCTGCAGCGACGCCACGACGCTTGCCGCGCCCAGCGTATCCATATAGTGGAAAGGCCCCCCTAAAAATGGCGGGAAGCCAATGCCGAAAACGGCACCAATATCGCCATCGCGCGCGCTACGAATCACCTGCTCATCAAAACAGCGCGCCGCTTCGTTAAGCATCAGCAGAACGCAGCGCTCGGCAATCTGCTGCGCCGAGGAGTGCCCTTTCGCCGACACGCCGATTAAGCGGTAGATCGAGGCGTCGGGCTGTTTTTTGCTTTTACGCCCTTTTGTCGGGTAAAGATAGAAACCACGACCATTTTTTCTCCCTTTGCGATCGTCATTCAAAATCGCGGAGACAAGCGTTGCAGGCGCGCTAAAACGCTCGCCGTAAGCGGCCTCAAGCACCGGAATGATCTTCGTGCCGGTATCGATGCCCACTTCATCAAGCAACTGGATGGGGCCGACAGGGAAACCAAACTTCACCAGCGCCCGGTCGATGGCCTCAATCGGCTCGCCCTCGCTCAGCATGCGCATCGCTTCACTGATGTAGGGTGCCAAAATGCGGTTAACGTAAAAGCCCGCTTTATCGGCGACCACAATCGGCGTTTTGCCCTGCTTCTTCGCCAGCTTCACGGTAGTAGCGATAGTCTGCTCATCGGTACCGGCGTGCGGGATCACTTCCACCAGCGGCATCTTCTCCACCGGGCTGAAAAAATGTAATCCGATCACCTTTCCCGGACGCGCCGCGTTTTCGGCAATATCCGCAATGGGCAGCGAGGAGGTGTTAGAAGCAAAAATGGTGTGCGGCGCGCAGTGCGCCTCCACTTCGCTGACCATCTTCTGTTTAAGAGAGAGATCTTCAAACACCGCTTCGATTACCACATCGCGATGCGCAAAGCCGCGGTAATCAAGCGAGCCGGAGATCTTCGCCATCTGGCTGTCACGCTCGCCGGGTTTGATAAAGCGGCGACGTACTTTTTTATCTAATTCCTGCCAGCTGTACTTCAGCGCGTGGTTAATGCCTTTCGCATTAATATCTTTAATGCGAACCGGCAACCCGCCCTTGCTGGCAGTGACATAAGCGATACCGCCGCCCATTAGCCCGCCGCCAAGAATGCCGACGGAGTGCAGCGGCGCGGCAGCAACCGTGCTGCCGGGATCTTTTTTGATGTCGGTTGAAGCAAAGAAGATATTACGCAGTGCCTGCGACTGCGGCGTCATCGCCAGTTGACCGAAGGCGCGCGCTTCCGCTTCATAGCCGCTGCTGCGCCCCTGCGCCAGACCGGTCTCAATCACCGATAAAATTCGTGGTGCGGCAGGATAGTTACCGTGGGTTTTCTGTTCGGTGCGCTTCGCTGCCATCTTAAACAGCAGCGTGCGGCCGAGCGGCCCGGCGAGAATGCGTTCGCGCACCGGCAAACGGCGGCTGAGCGGGCGCTCCTGCTGCGCCATTTCGACTGCGGTTTCCAGCAGAATATCGTGCGGCACCACATCATCCACCAGCCCCACTTTCAGCGCCTGCCGCGCACGAAGCTGTTTGCCGGTCAGGATCATCTCAAGCGCAGTGCTGACGCCCACCAGCCGCGGCAAACGCTGGGTGCCGCCGGAGCCGGGCAGCAAGCCGAGCTGCACTTCCGGCAGACCGAGAATAGTTTTGCCATCGTCCGAGCAGACGCGGCGATGACAGGCCAGCGCCAGCTCCAGCCCGCCGCCAAGACAGGCACCGTGGATGGCGGCAACAACCGGGATCGACAGAGCATGGATCTCCGCCATGATCTTCTGCCCCTGCAGGGCCAGCTCTTCCGCCTCTTTCGCGCTCTGGCAGCGGCCAATCATATTGATATCGGCACCGGCAATAAAGTTGTCCGCCTTCGCCGAAATAAACACCACGCCGCGCAGAGCGCGGTTATCACGGATCTCTTTTAAGATGGCGCGCACCTGTGCGCCAAACTCCGCTTTCAGGGTGTTCATCTTTTCATTGGGTACATCGATGGTAACGACCGCGACATTGTCGGGGCGCACAGTAAGGGTAAATGCAGAAACCGTCATTATTCCGCCTCCAGAACCATTGCCGCGCCTAATCCTCCCGCCGCGCAGGCGGTGACCAGACCGAAACCGCCGCCGCGACGCCGCAGCTCATGCAGGGTTTGCGTGATCATCCGCGCGCCGGTGGCGGCAAAGGGGTGACCATAGGCAATTGAGCCGCCAAGCACGTTAAATTTGCTCTCATCCACCTCACCGGTGGCCTGCGAGCGCCCCAGCACCTCGCGCGCGAAACGATCGCTGGCCATCAGTTTCAGGTTGGTTAAGGTCTGGGCGGCAAAGGCTTCATGCATATCAAACAGGGTCAGATCGGCCATGGTTAACCCGGCACGATCCAGCGCCAGCGGCGTTGCCCAGGCCGGGCCGAGCAGCATATCTTTCTGCACGCCAATTGCCGTAAAGGCGTAGCTGCGCAGATAGCCCAGCGGCACGAGGCCCAGCTCTCTGGCGCGTGATTCGGTCATTAAAATCACCGCCGCCGCGCCATCGGTGAGCGGCGTGCTGTTGGCTGCGGTGACGGTGCCATGTTTACGGTCAAAGGCCGGGCGCAGTTTGGCATAATCGGCGAGGCTGGAGTTGCCGCGCACGTTATTGTCCTGCCCGATGGGATCGCGGAACGGTGGTGCGTAGGCGGTCATCACCTCCTCAGCCAGCTTGCCCTCGGCCCAGGCCTGAGCGGCGAACTGGTGAGAGCGGTGCGCCAGCGCATCCTGCTCCTGACGGCTAATGGCGTAGGTTTTCGCCATCTGCTCAGCGGTGTCGCCCATGCGCAGGCCGGTCGAGTACTCAGCGACCGCAGGCGGGACGGGCAGCAGATCGCGCAGACGCAGGCGTGAGAAGAGTTTGAGTTTCTGCCCGACGGTGCGCGCTTTGTTGGCATCCACCAGCACGCGCGCCAGTTTTTTACTGACGCCAATAGGCAGCACAGAAGAGGAGTCCGCGCCACCGGCGATACCCGCGCGGATGGTGCCCGCCAGCAGGCTTTCCGTTACGTTCGCCACCGCCTGAAAGCTGGTCGCACAGGCGCGGCTAACGCTGTAGGCGTCGGTGTGCACACTCATGCCGGTGCCGAGCACAATTTCACGCGCGATATTTGGCGCTTCCGGCATCTGCACCACCTGGCCGAAGACCAGTTGTTCAATCACTTCGGGGGGAATTTCGTTGCGCGCCAGCATCTCCCCCACCACCATTTTGCCGAGATCGATCGCCGGCACGCCGTGAAACGCGGTCGCCTGACGGACAAATGGGGTTCGTAACCCGCAGACAATGGCAATGCGGTCGCCCTGACGGGTGACAAGCGGTAACGCCTGACTCATAACACTCCCCTGTTAACAACGGAATCAATAAAGTGGTCTGACCTGATAACAGTCTTAACCAATCTTTTACATTTAGCCAATGGCAGGGAGGAAAAAATGGGAGCTAAGGCACAGATAAACGGATAAAAAAACGCTCCCGCAGGGGGGAGCGTTGAGAGGCGGTTTAGCGCAGACCGAGCTGGAAAATGAGGGTTTCTGCTTCGCAGGCGAAAACAAAATCGATATCAAGTTGTACGCCGTCTGCCACCTCGGTGAAAGTCGGCGTGATTTCACACGGTTCAGACTCGACGCTGCGTGCTTTAGCGGTCAGCGCCGCCAGCGTCTCTTCGGCGTCGGCGCGGTTAGCGAATACGCGGCTGTAAGAGGCGGTGCAGTCGGAGTTATCCATAATGGTTCCGACATCCATACAGCAGCAAACCGGGGTTTCATCAGCACTGCATTTACTCATAGAAGATTTCCTCTAAATTCGCACCCTGGGTGCCAGGTCAAGATTGAACATATTTTACGCCGCCGCGCAGGGTCGCTCCAGTCGTTAATCGCCGGAACGGCCTTAAGTGACCGAAATCACAATTAAAAATGATCTAAAACAAAAACTACCGAAAACGGGGATCCGTGCTACGGCCAAATTTGCCACGCAGATCCCGTTTCGGAGATCACAATTGAAAAATCTTGATTACATACTTGCAACATTAGTTCTGGTCAGACCTATACTCTCGCCACTGGTCTGATTTCTCTGTGGTAGCTCAGACCCTACACTTCGCGCTTCTTTAACAAGGCGTAAGAAAGTTTGTATAAAAATAACTCGCTTCGAATGAGGTTATGGTCATGAGCCAGAAAACCCGTTTTACCAAGTCTGCTCTGGCAGTCGCAGTGGCACTCGTTTCTACCCAGGCCTGGTCCGCAGGCTTTCAACTCAACGAATTCTCCGCCTCCGGCCTCGGTCGCGCTTACTCTGGTGAAGGCGCAATTGCTGATGATGCAGGCAATGCCAGCCGTAACCCGGCCCTGATCACCATGTTTGATCGCCCGACTTTCTCTGGCGGCGCGGTGTTTGTAGACCCGGGTGTGGATGTTACCGGCAGCTCCCGTTTAAATAATGCCAGCCAGGATAACATCGCACCGACGGCATGGGTGCCAAACCTGCACTTTGTTGCGCCGATTAACGATCAGTTTGGCTGGGGCGCCTCCGTCACCTCCAACTATGGTCTGGCGACAGAGTTCAACAACAACTACTCAGCTGGCTCCGTGGGTGGTAAAACCGACCTCGAAACGCTGAACCTGAACCTCAGCGGCGCATACCGTCTTAATAACAACTGGAGCTTCGGCCTCGGTTTTGATGCGGTCTATGCACGCGCGAAAATTGAACGCTACGCGGGCGATCTGCCGCAGCAGGTTGATGCCGCTACCGGCAGTGCATTTGGCCTGAGCAGACTGATTCCGCCAGATACGCAGATTGCGCATCTGAAAGGTGACGAGTGGGGCTTCGGCTGGAACGCCGGTATCCTGTATGAACTGGATAAAAATAACCGCTGGGGTCTGACCTACCGTTCAGAAGTGAAAGTTGACTTCGATGGCGACTATAAGAGCAACCTGCCGCTGGCTGTTAACACACTCGGCCCGAGACTGGGTCTGAATGGCCTGCCTGTCGCAACCGCTGGCGCAACCATTCCTGGCTCGCTGACGCTGAATCTGCCGGAAATGTGGGAAGTGTCGGGTTATAACCGTGTCGATCCGCAGTGGGCGATCCACTACAGCCTGGCTTACACCAGCTGGAGCCAGTTCCAGCAGCTGAAAGCGACGGGTAGCCAGGGTCAGCAGCTCTTCTATAAAGAAGAGGGCTTTAAAGACGCCTACCGTATCGCGCTCGGTACCACCTATTACATGGATGATAACTGGACCTTCCGTGGCGGTATCGCCTTTGATGACAGCCCGGTTCCTGCCGATAAACGCTCTATCTCCATTCCGGACCAGGATCGCTTCTGGCTGAGCACCGGTGCCACCTATGCATTTAATAAAGATGCATCAGTGGACGTCGGTGTCTCCTATATGCACGGTCAGAAAGTGAAGTTCACCGAAGGGCAATATACTTTCAAATCTGAAGGTCGCGCCTGGCTGTATGGTGCCAACTTCAACTACGCCTTCTGATAAGCGCGTAGGGATAAAAAAAGGTGAGCTTTTGGCTCACCTTTTTTATTGGCTCTTATTCCGAGTCGATATCTTTTAAATCACCTTCAATCGCCTGCGCATTCGGGTTCTCCTGCGGCTTCAGCTTACCGCCGTTGGCGATAAAGTCATGGCGCTGGAAGTAGGCTTCACGCACAAGGATGTAGGGATCGGAGGACTGGCGCAGCAGGCCGTCGGAGTCGAGCAGCTGTGCGCGCGATTCGATGCCTTCAACCGTCCATTTACCGACGGAGAGCGGCCAGGTAAGCCAGGAGAGCACCGGATAGAGCGTATCCGCCATATCGCCGCCATCTTCACGCAGGGTGAAGCTGCCATAGAACGGCAGTTGCACATACGGGCCATAACCCATGCCGTAGTGACCCAGCGTGCTACCAAACCGGTGCGGCTCTTCGCGCTGCAGTTTCGGGTTGGACATTCCGGCCACATCCATTAAGCCGCCCATCCCCAGTACGGTATTAAGGAAGAAGCGGGTGAAGTGAACCATCCCCTGATAAGGGTTGCCCTGCAGGAAGTAGTTCGCCATCACTGCCGGCTCTTCAAGGTTACTGGTAAAGTTGCTCAGGCCGTTACGCGCCGGCTGCGGCACATAATCACGCCAGGCAACGGCAACCGGTCTGACAACATAGGGATCCAGCACATTGAAGTTGAAGTTATACATGGTGCGGTTAAACCCTTCTAACGGGTCCGAGCGCCCTTGCGTCTCGTTCGAGCTGGCGCAGCCGACCAGCACAGTGGTGGCCAGCGCAAGCGCCGACAGGCGGTATTTCATCATTCTCTCCCTGCAGAATACGGCCTTCTTCGAGGCCATTCATCAAAATGCAACGCATTGTAACAGCGCGTCTTATGATGTCTATGTCGTGGACTGTGTGATTCACTTCAGCATAGCCGCAGTTGCCGGCGCGGCGTGTTAATAATCTTATACATTGTTTCCAGGCAATCTATCGCCTTTTTTGCTCTTCACTATAATTTCGGAGGATACCGCCCTGAATACGGGGAGAAAGCCGCTACGCTTAACGCACAAAAATCAATAAAGTGAGGCCTTCGTGGACAAAATAGAAGAAGAGAAGATCGACCAGCACAGCGATGAGATGAAAGTCGAAAGCGAAGAGAAGCAGCGCGGCGAGGAGATAGAGGTTGATGAGGAGCGTTTGCCTTCACGGGCGATGGCGATCCATGAACATATTCGTCAGGATGGCGAAAAAGAGATGGAGCGTGACGCGATGGCGCTCTTCTGGTCGGCGATTGCCGCAGGCTTATCAATGGGCGCATCGTTACTGGCAAAGGGCATTTTTCATGTCCAGCTGGAGGGGATTCCCGGCGGATTTTTGCTGGAGAACCTCGGTTACACCTTCGGCTTTATCATCGTCATCATGGCGCGTCAGCAGCTCTTTACCGAGAACACCGTTACCGCCGTTCTGCCAGTGATGCAAAACCCAAGCTGGAAAAACATGGGTCTGCTCGGGCGGCTATGGGGCGTGGTGCTGCTGGGTAACCTGGTCGGCACCGCCGTGGCAGCCTTTGCCTTTGAGTATATGCCGATCTTCGATGAGCCAACCCGCGATGCCTTTGTCAAAATCGGCATGGACGTGATGAAAAATACGCCGCTGGAGATGTTCTCCAATGCGATTATCTCCGGCTGGATCATCGCCACCATGGTCTGGATGTTCCCGGCGGCGGGTGCGTCAAAACTGGTGGTGATTATTTTAATGACCTGGCTGATAGCACTCGGCGACACCACCCATATCGTGGTCGGTGCCGTAGAGATCTTCTACCTGGTATTTAACGGTACGCTGCACTGGAGCGAATTCCTCTGGCCCTTCGCCCTGCCGACGCTCGCCGGGAATATTTGCGGCGGCACCTTTATTTTCGCCCTGCTCAGCCATGCGCAGATCCGCAATGATATGAGCAACGCCCGCAAAGCGGAGGCGAAAGCCAAAGCGAAAGAGGAGAAACAGGCGCGAGGCGAAGCGTAATTTGTCAGCAACTGATAAATTGCGGTGATATATCACATTGAGCAGTGAGCGCTGATTATCGCGGACTGGCACCCTCTAATGACCTTCCAGGGGTTGTCTGCTACACTCGCGGCATCAGCGACTCATTGCTCAGAATTATGTTTAAACGATTTTCTACCTACGCCTCTATTGGTTTATTAAATACCGCGCTGCACTGGCTTATTTTTTGTCTGTGCGTTTATGGTTTATCGACGCGCCAGGCGCTGGCTAACCTTGCCGGCTTTATTGTTGCGGTCAGTTTCAGCTTTTTCGCTAATGCGAAATTCACCTTCAAATCATCAACCACTACCGGGCGTTATCTGATGTATGTCGGATTTATGGGCATACTGAGTGTCGCCGTTGGCTGGCTTGCCGATCGTTCCGGCATGCCGCCCATCGTAACGCTGATTCTCTTTTCCGCTATCAGCCTGGTGTGCGGCTTCGCCTGGTCAAAGTTAATTGTTTTCAGGGATGCGAAATGAAAATCTCTTTGGTGGTGCCCGTCTTTAATGAAGAAGAGGCGATACCCATCTTTTATAAAACGGTGCGCGGCTTTGACGCGTTAAAGCCCTATACCGTTGAGCTGGTTTTTATTAATGATGGCAGCAAAGATGCTACTGAAACCATTATTAATACTCTCGCGCTCTCCGATCCGCTGGTCGTGCCGTTGTCTTTCACGCGTAATTTCGGCAAAGAGCCGGCGTTATTTGCCGGGCTTGAGCACGCGACGGGAGAGGCCATTATTCCGATGGATGTCGATTTGCAGGATCCGGTTGAGGTCATCCCTCATCTGATTGCGAAGTGGCAAGCGGGTGCCGATATGGTGCTGGCGAAGCGTAGCGATCGCTCAACCGATGGCCGCATGAAGCGCAAATCAGCAGAGTGGTTTTATAAGCTACACAATAAAATCAGCTATCCGCAGATAGAAGAGAACGTGGGTGATTTTCGCCTGATGTCGCGGGAAGTCGTTGAAAATATCAAACTGCTTACTGAACGTAATCTGTTTATGAAAGGCATCCTTTCGTGGGTTGGCGGTAACACCGATATTGTTGAATATATTCGCGCTGACCGCGTGGCCGGTAAGTCAAAATTCAATGGCTGGAAGCTGTGGAATCTTGCGCTTGATGGCATCACCAGTTTCTCCACTTTCCCGCTGCGTATCTGGACCTATATCGGTCTTAGCGTCTCGTTGCTCTCCTTTTTCTACGCCATCTGGATGGTGATCGACAAATTGTTATGGGGAAATCCGGTACCCGGTTATCCCTCTTTGATGACGGCGATCCTCTTTTTAGGCGGTATTCAGCTTATCGGCATCGGTATTCTTGGCGAATATATGGGACGCGTTTATACCGAAGTGAAAGAGAGACCGCGTTATCTTATTAAGAACAGAAAAAGAACCCTGGAACGTTAATTATTATGTTAGAGAAATCTTATAAAGTTCTGCTTATTGCGCTCGCCTTTGCGAGCCTGTTCGCCATTGAGTGGCTGACGCCGATTCACTCAGATGATTACCGCTACTATCTGTTGGGTATCTCCCCTGCCAGCCATTATCATCACTATATGACCTGGAGCGGCAGGATCGTGGCAGATTACGCCAGCTCACTGATCCTCATCACCCAGTCGCAATTTGTCTACGCTTTTTCAACCGCGTTTGCGGCTTTGGCCTTCTGTTATTTCATTGCCAAAACGCCGGGCAAAACCCTGCGCTGGCAAAAAAGCGATAATATTTTGCTGCCGCTGGTTTTCTGCACTTACTGGATCGCCAACCCCAATTTAGGGCAAACCACCTTCTGGCTGGTCGGTGCGGCCAACTATCTCTGGACAAACCTGTTTGTCGCCGCATGGATTTTTTATCTCTACCGCATCACCGTCGATAATATTAAAACCATTAATCCATTACTGATGGTGCTCGCTTTTATGGCGGGCTGCTCGAATGAGAGCGTGTCACCTTTTGTCGTGCTTCTCGCGCTGGTCGCCATTATTTATGAAATGGTCACAGCGAAATCGGTGGCCAAAAACAAAATTATCTATGCCCTTTCAGCGCTGGCGGGCTCCTGTACGCTGATCTTCTCGCCGGGTAATTTTGTGCGTGCGGCCAGTAAAACCTACTGGTACGGCAAACCGCTGCTGGAGCGTATTGCCATTCACTTAACCGAACGAGTACACAACCATCTGGCGCTAATCTGGATTAGCTACGTTGTGCTGCTGCTGTTGGTGCTGGTTATTCTCTTTAATAAAGAGGTGAAAGCGAAAATTACCCGCCGCACGGTGCTGCCCGCTATCCTGACGGCGATTTTTGGCGTCGGCACGGTGCTGATTATGTTCGCCTCGCCCTCCTATCCGGACCGGGTCGTCAACGGCACCTTTATGTTTTTCCTGTTGACCATCGCTTTTATCGCCTACGGCATTTTAATGAGCGGTGTCAGAAAAGCCGTTATCTGCACGGCAATTGTCACACTGCTGTGCGCAGGCACTTTTGCCTGGTCATGGACGTTGATGCATAAAAGCTACACGCGTATTGCGCTGCAAGAGCAGGTGCGGATGAGCATTATCGAAAAAGAGTCCGCGCAGGGAAACAGAGAGATCACCATTCCTGATTACCACTTTATTAAAATGCAGAACAGCGGCGGTCAGTTTGGCCTGTTCCACGATCCTGAAATCTATGGCCAATATTTTGGTGTCGATAATATTTACCCCGAAACGGTGGACTTTGATTACTCCGCTATCGCCAATGGTGAAGTTATCCGGGTTGCAGACAACATCACCGCCTACAGCAACGCGCAGGGTGATTTAATTATCATTAGCCCGCAGCCGATTACTCAGCCGGTCACCGTTGAAGTGGGTCACACGCACCGTACGCTCGCGGCAGAGAAACTGAAATCAACGGAAATCAATGGCGAGCACTGGTATTACAGCCATATTCCTGACGGTCATGTAGAAAAGGTCTCATTGTAATTTTTAGCCTCCCTACGCGGTAATGGTGGGGAGGTTTGCTTCTCTTCGGGCATTTAGCCTGGTTTTAGATTGACTTAATAACTCTTAAAATGCGTGTTAGCGACATCACAATAAAAAACACGTGGCAGTAAAAACTCATAAAATATGGATGATGTGATGACTGATAGAAATTTCTATTCAATACAGGCATTGAGGGCCTTCGCTGCGGTAATAGTGATGTGCTTTCATTTTAAAAGCTTTATTAATCAGTCATTTCAAGGCTGGGGCGATCGACTTTTTCTCAACGGTGATATCGGTGTCGATCTCTTTTTCGTCATTAGCGGGTTTATTATTTACTACATTACCCGCGACGATAACGGCGGTTTAGCTTCTGCAAAGATCTTTTTCATTAAGCGTTTTTGCCGTGTCTTCCCACCCTATTTCGCTATTACGCTGTTGGTGGCTGGCAGTAGCGTTGAGTCATGGATGCAAACCGCCACTTCACTGCTGTTTATTCCGTTAGACACGACGCGAATCGCGCCCTGGTTTGGCGTCGCCAAACTGTTTGTTGGCTGGACGCTCAATTACGAATTTATTTTCTACACTTTGTTTACCCTCTGCATGTTGTTCAAAACGCGTAAAAACAGTGTGCTGTTTGTGATTGTGGCTCTGGCGGTCGCCATCCCTGCCTGGCTGCATAACGTGGCGATTTCACCCTCAAACCACTATAACTACCCGGGCTATCTCGCCACCCTCACTAATAGTTTGATGCTCGAATTTCTTGTCGGCACCTTTATCGGCTGGCTGGTAGTGAATAAAAAGATCACCTACAGCAAAGGCGTCAGCATTGCCTTAATCGTGCTTAGCTTCGCGCTGTTCCTCTTTATTCTGTTAACCCATTACAGCAAGATTGGCGGCCTCGGTTATATTCTCGCCGCTTTTGCACTGGTATTTTCTCTGACCAATCACGAAGCGCAGTACGCTTTTTGGGCACCGAAGCCGGTGCTCTATACCGGGAAAATTTCTTTCTCTCTTTACCTTGTGCATTACCGTGCGAAATCACTGCTCAGCAAAGCGCTGCACCATAATCAATCTGCCTGGGGCGGTTTAATGCTGTTTGTGCTCGCGGTGATCCTCTCATTTATCTTTGCCGTCATCTCTCACTATTTGTTAGAGAAAAAGCTCAGCTCTCTGTTCAGAAAGTACTTATTAAAAAAAGCCTGAACAGAAGGATGCCATCTCAGGATGGCATCCTGCCCCTACGCCATATCGCCCCACGCTAAAACAAAAGAACAAAAACCTTGAAGCGCAGCAAACAGTTACGGTAGCATACGCACGCCATTTCACGGCCCCGCTCTGCGTCCCCTTAGTTAAATGGATATAACGAGCCCCTCCTAAGGGCTAGTTGCAGGTTCGATTCCTGCAGGGGACACCAGTACCTAGCCTCACGCAGTCCGATAAACCCAATAAATCGCCTAGAATCGAAGCTATTCTCAAAAAATCACCTCCAGATAAGTTCCATATTTTCTAATGGAATCTATACATCCTTGCGTTTAGGATTGCTCATAACACGGCGCAATTTTTTCTATACACCTGCTGCTATCTGACATCCAAATAAAACGCGCCAAACCTAAAGAAAAACCCTACCCCCTCAATGACGGGATGGGGCTGTCACGGCTTGTAGATACGGCTGGCGGAAAGGGCTGGCGCTTTCGTTACCATTTCGCCGGTAAACCAAAGATGATTTCGTTTGGTGTGTATGGTGAGGTATCACCAGCTGAGGCACGACAAAAGCGCGAGGAATGCCGTTCTATGCTGGCAAAGGGTATTAACCCCAGCGAAGCTCGCAAAGCAGAAAAATAGCGCTGCAATTCGCCCATGAAAACAGCTTTGAGGCCGTCGCCAGAGAGTGGCACTCATCTAAAGTCGCAACATGGTCAGACGGCTATGCGAAAGAGGTTCTGAACTGCCTTGAGAAGGATATTTTCCCCTATATCGGCCAGCGTCCCATTGAACAAATCTAACCTTTAGAACTGCTAACAGTCCTGCAAAAAATTAAGAAACGAGGCGCACTGGAACAAACCAGCAAAATTCGTCGCCGTTGCGGTGAAGTGCTTCGTTATGCCGTTGTCACTGGCTGGGCAAAATACAATTTCGCTCACGATCTGGCTATCGCCCTTAGCAAGCCTAAAACGCAGCATTTTCCCTTTCTGACAGAAAGTGAGCTACCTGCCTTTGTTAAAGCTTTGGATAACTATGAAGGGAGTGTGGTAACGAAATACGCCACGCAGCTGCTGATGCTTACCGGCGTTCGCACTATTGAGTTACGCACGGCAGAGTGGAAAGAATTTGATCTCGACAATGCATTATGGGAAATCCCAAAAGAGCATATGAAAAAACGCCGTCCGCACCTGGTTCCGTTATCCACCCAAGCAATCGACATTCTGAAAAAACTTCAGGTGATCATAGGTAATTACGGCCTCGTTTTCCCTGGCCGCAACGACGCCAGAAAGCCAATGAGTGAGGCCAGCATCAATAAAGTAATTAAGCTGCTTGGCTATCATGGTAGTTTAACAGGCCACAGTTTCAGGCATACCATGAGCACAATTTTGCATGAACACGGTTTTGAAAGTGCCTGGATTGAAATGCAACTCGCACATGTTGATAAGAACTCTATCAGAGGTACATACAACCATGCACAACATTTACAGCAAAGAGCAAAGATGATGCAAAGTTATGCGGAAATATTGACTAAGCCCCCCCTAAAATGGCGATATAAAATCAATTTGACAATATAAAATTAACTATTGGGCTATACCACTGTGCCTTCTTGTACAAATCAATTGTAATCGACGCTAAAATAATCTGAATTATTACTAACCATAAAATAAACTTAGAATTTCTTTTACTATATCTTATATTTTCCACTTGCACTCTATTTTCCGACAAAGAGTAAAAAGTCTTGGTAGATGTATATAAATCTCCGACCCTTGCTTTCTGTCTTTTAATGAAAGCACCAAGCACTCTATGATATTTTTCATCAGCATGGAATTTGTAATCAGCCTCTATTTCACCAATCCATTTTTTAAAAGTCTCAGTTTGTGATAGACAATCGTAAACAATGTCATGATGTTTTGCTAAATCTTTTATTCTTTCGCTTGATATAACATTGCTTATTGTTTCAATGATTCTCGAAATTTCTTTATGCAATATATAGAGCGGCACAAATACCAAGTGATCCTCGTAACACTGGTAATACCGTTTTTGAAAGTTATCGAATTGCTCAAATTGGTTATTTTTTTTACAAAGAAGATACGAAAAATCGAAGAGCTGTTTTCTAAATGAAGGTGTTCTAAAATAATGCTCCGAGGGATCATCACTGTAATTTAATTCATCATGCCGACTTGAGCTGATATAATATATCTCCTCGCCACTAAAACTTTCTGAAATATATGCATCATTAAAATATGGCTCTTCTTGATCTTTGTAATACTCTGAACCAATAACAAACTCTGTTGGCACCAGTCCTAACTTATCACCTAATTTGCCAACAATTGATTTTGCTTCATTAATTACCTTCATATTATTGAGTTCAATGCGATATGCTGCCTGACTTTTTCTATCAACCGTCCTCAGGGCCATATTCTTTCTCTTATATATATTAAAGCCAACAAACTCTCGGAAGCAAACTAAGTCACTGACATCTACACTCTTAATCAGATCGGTAGCCTTATCGGTCATGAAAAAATAATATGTTAACACAAATAACCCAGATGGCGATTTAAAAAGCGAAACATATACCCCAGAAAATAAATCATTTTTTACAAATAAAGAGCCAAGAGCATCATAATTAGCCTGCCTATTTATATTAAATGAACCTATGCCATAATTAAAACAGCCATGATCTTCAATAGAGGTTTTTGATAACTTGGCATGCTCACGCAAAAAACTATGGAATTCCAAATTATCCAAGTTTTTCTCTAATATTGAGACTTCTTTTTTAGTTACTATTGATGATAACGTTATTGCCTTCCACTTGAAATCCCCGCTAAAATAACTAATTCTCTTTATTTTTTTGTCTTTTTTCGATGAGTAGGGAACATCACGCCCCGCCCCTGAGTCCTTTGAAAAGAATACCACCCCGTCAGGAAAGACAAATGGGGTATATTTTGCGATTCGCAATATGAATGCAGTAAAATTTTTTTTAGAAACTTTAAACATTTTTGTGTCTCTTTTGGGATTTAACCAAGGTACGAATAGCAATAGGATAATTCAAATTAAATAAGCATTTAATACCAATGATTATACATAAGTTATATTTTAATAAAATGTATTTTTATTCACTCTTAGATTTAACAATCTTTCATTGACTTATTATTGGAATATGTAAGTTATTACGACAGCCTTTTATAATTAACCTACTGATATTTATAACTTTTCCACAATGGGGTTTAACTCACGAAATATATTATGAACACGAAACATTTTTATTTCACTTAAGTCAAAAGAAATGCATGCCAAAATCAGCTAGGCACTCCAGTCAAGTTAGCACTGAAAAAAACCGACTGGAGACAAAATTGGCACTACACCGCACCCGCCTGCCGTTTCTGTAGCAGTAAAATGTTTCTGTTTTCTTTTTCTACAACTCATCCCCTAGACCGCGCCAGTGCTGGCTGTCAGTCAGAAAACCCGGACTGAAATCAATGAAACAGATTTCAGTTATTTTCAGTTTTTACAGTTTCAGAACTGCCGCTATTTTCTTCAAGTGACTGTAACAGAAGGGATTTTTAATTTTATGTCACTACCGGAGGTCATGCAGGGTTACATTGCGGGGATTTTTCTTATTTGAATTCAGCAGGTTAAACAAGACAGGAACTGAAAAATTTTCATCACTTATGAGCAGTGCCGGGTATGCTGCTGCACTCCCGGCCACTTGCATTCAGGCGCGATTTTTTGCCTCAAGCAGAAGCGCCAGCGCTTTTTCGCGATCGTGCTCAGGTAAGGCATCAATCAGTTCCTTAACCCTCCCCTTTCCCTTCAGCGCGCTGGGGCTGATGGTATGCGAAGGCTTGTCTGGGTTCGCCCTGTTCTGTATTCGATTCCTGCAGGGGACACACTGATATTCTGCCCCCGACCATCCCCCCCTTTTTTCACACCCCCTCCAGCGCATACTTTTTAATTTTGCGATAGAGCGTGGCAATACCAATCCCCAGCACATCCGCCGCCTGCTTTTTATTGCCGTAGCGCGAGAGCGCGTCACAGATCATCTGCCGTTCCATCTCCTCCAGCGCCGTAACGCTCTCTGCCCGCCCTTCGGCAGCTGCTGTAACGTGCGCGCAGGTTGCGCTGACGTTGTCGCTGCTCAACAGATTGGGCGGCAAAAGCGAGATATCGATAACCTCCCCGGAGGGGACGACGTTGACCAGATACTCCATCAGATTGCTCAGCTCACGAATATTGCCCGGCCAGCGGTAGCGTTGCAGAAAGGCCACCACCTCCGGCGCAACGCCTGGATAGACCAGATCCAGCCGGTGCGTATGCAGATGAAGGAAGTAGTGGATCAGCAGCTCAATATCCTGCTGGCGCTCGCGCAGAGGCGGTAAGCGCAGCGGGATCACATTCAGGCGATAGTAGAGATCTTCGCGGAATTTACCCTCGGCGATAACCTGTGCAAGGTTTTGATTGGTCGCGGAGATAATACGAATATCCACCGGCACCGGGTGACAGGCGCCCACCGGCTGCACTTCCCGCGACTCAATGGCGCGCAGCAGCTTCACCTGCAGAGTTAATGGCATATCGCCAATCTCATCGAGAAACAGGGTGCCATGATTTGCCGCCTGAATAAGTCCCGTTTTGCCATTGGCCGATGCGCCGGTAAACGCGCCTTTAACGTAGCCGAACAGCTCGCTCTCCAGCAGATGCTCAGGGATCGCCGCGCAGTTGATAGCGACAAAAGGTTTGACGCTGCGGTCGCTCAGTTTATGGATCGCTCTGGCGACCACCTCTTTGCCGGTACCGCTCTCGCCAACAATCATCACGCTTGAGGGGACGGGCGCGACGCGGTGAATCAGCTTTTTCAACTGCCGCATCGGGCGGCACTCCCCGATCAGGCTCTCAATTAAGGGCTCCTCGTGGGCGGCGCTTAATTCTGCTGATGAGTGGGACTGGTGAAAGGCCATTAAAAATAACCACTGATCCTGAACCGCATGCAGCTGACCGATAATAAGCTCTTTCTTATCATCGAATGAAACGACGTGCAGCATATGGCCGTGGCGGAAATGGTCTTCAAAGGTTAGCGGGCGAAAGTGAATACTCTTGCCGATCATATTTCCCGCTGACGCACCGATAATTTTCAGCGCCGAAGGGTTAGCGAATTTAATTTTATGATCGTGGCCGACCACCAGCACGCCCTGATCCATAAATTCAATCATGGTCAAAAAGACTTTCTGAATATTATCGTTGCTGGAGAGATCCTGAAGAAAGCGCGAGACAAATATCGACGAGACATGACGAACATAATCTGAGAAGGCCTGAATATTATCGTTGATGCGAACTTGCTGCTCATGGGTTAATGCCACCAGGCTAATCACTCCAACACACTGCCCATGATAGATAACCAGGGTGCCGATAAAGGCTTTCTCTTTGCAGTTCGCTTTGCTGTGGCAACCATTACAGAAGGGATCAAAGCGGGAGTGGGTAACCACTTTTTCCTTTTTTGTCTCAACAATGTGGCGCAATAGTTGTGAACTTGTATTTAATTTACGCCCAATTTGCGTATCAAAAATTCCCGTTCCGGCGACCCTGCATAATGAATTATCAACAATTTCCACTTCCAGTTGCAGAACGCTCGCCAGCATTCCGGCGAATTTTTGTATCTTAGGTTGAATCTGCATCAAAATGGAGGGCGTGGTGGATGGAATCATAATCGTCCTTATTTATTGCTCACAAACTTTTAACAGCATCTTTCCGCTCTGCTTTCCGTCGTTGCAGGATAACACTCCCCTTCGCGTATTACGGAATAACCACACCCGACCGCTTTGTGACGAATGGTAAATATGTAATAGCTATCACATTTCGCTATCAATATGATAATTACGCTGCGCAGTTTATCAATTTAGCGGTTATTTCCCGGTTATTTTTCCCGCATTTCCCGTTTCGCCTTTATATCGCCTCCGCATCGTCTGTTCACACGCCTCAGCGTATTGCTTCTTTTCTGCGCAATCTTGTAAGAATCCGTGATATGGCTCGCATAATCCCGGCCCTTTACCCGCCATCCAGCGCAGCCGGCGGGAAGTGGCACACTTATTGTTAGGGTGCCACTACACGCTGGCCGTCGCGCGTCACACTCCCCCTGCAACCGCACCGCCACGCGTAAGCCCGTCATTCTTAATCAGGATTGCAAAATGAAAACTGTTAATGAATTAATCAAGGAGATCCGCACCCTTCACTCGCATCTGCATGAGAAAGATTTTCTGCTGACGTGGGAGCAGTCGCCGGATGAGCTGAAGCAGGTACTTGATGTCGCCGCGGCACTGAAGGCGCTGCGTGCAGAGAATATTGCCACCCGCGTGTTCAACAGCGGGCTGGGCATTTCGGTGTTCCGCGATAACTCTACCCGTACCCGCTTCTCCTATGCCTCGGCACTCAATCTGCTCGGCCTCGCGCAACAGGATCTTGATGAGGGGAAATCGCAGATCGCCCACGGCGAAACGGTACGCGAAACCGCCAATATGATCGCCTTCTGCGCAGACGCCATCGGCATTCGTGACGACATGTATCTCGGTGCCGGTAACGCCTGGATGCGGGAAGTGGGCGAAGCGCTGGATGACGGCCATAAACAGGGCGTGCTGCCGCAGCGTCCGGCGCTGATTAACTTACAGTGCGACATTGACCACCCGACCCAGTCGATGGCGGATCTCGCCTGGCTGCGCGAACACTTCGGCTCGCTGGAGGCGCTGAAGGGCAAAAAAATCGCCATGACCTGGGCCTACTCGCCAAGCTATGGCAAACCCCTCTCGGTGCCGCAGGGGATCATCGGGCTGATGACGCGTTTTGGAATGGATGTCACCCTCGCGCACCCCGACGGCTACGACCTGATCCCGGATGTGATTGAAGTTGCAAAAAGCAATGCCGCAGCCTCGGGCGGCAGCTTCCGCCAGGTCAATGATATGGCAGAAGCGTTTAAAGATGCCGATATCGTCTACCCGAAATCCTGGGCGCCCTACACGGTGATGGAGCAGCGCACGGACCTGCTGCGCGCCAGCGATCATCAGGGGCTTAAAGCGCTGGAGCAGCAGTGCCTGGCGCAGAATGCCCGCCATAAAGAGTGGGAGTGTACCGAAGCGCTGATGGCGACCACCCGCAACGGCGAAGCGCTCTATATGCACTGTCTGCCGGCAGATATCAGCGGCGTCTCCTGCGACGAAGGCGAAGTCGCGGCGGAGGTGTTCGAAAAATACCGCATTGCCACCTACAAAGAGGCGAGCTGGAAGCCCTACATCATCGCCTCGATGATCCTCTGTCGCAAATATGCCGAGCCGGGCCAGCTGCTGGAACAGCTGTTTACCGACGCGCAAAAACGCATTTTGTAACCGTCCGGCAGCCCGGTCGGCCACTTACTGTTTCTGACATTATGGAGAAGGTTAGAACATGTCCGCACTTCCATTGCGTATCAATATTGCAGAAAACCACTTCTTTACCGGCGAAGCCTCGCCGCGCTTCACCCGCCAGCAGGCGCAGCAGGCGCGCCAGTTCCATCAAAAACTGGCGGGCTATCAGCCCACCCCGCTCTATGCCCTGAACGCGCTGGCGGCGTGCGTCGGTGTGGATACGATTCTGGTGAAAGATGAGTCGCAGCGCTTCGGCCTTAACGCCTTCAAAATGCTCGGCGGCGTGTACGCCATCGCCCAGCTGTTGTGCGAGAAATATCATTTTGATATCAACGCCTTCTCGTTTGAGCACTTCAAAGCAAGCAGCAAAGAGAAGCTCACCTTCGCCACCTGCACCGATGGCAACCACGGGCGCGGCGTCGCCTGGGCGGCGCAGCAGCTTGGGCAGAACGCCGTGATCTATATGCCGAAAGGCTCTGCGCAGGCGCGGGTCGATGCCATTCTGCGCCTCGGGGCGGAGTGCATCGTCACCGATATGAATTACGACGATACCGTGCGCTTTACCCTGCAACGGGCGCAAAAGAATGGCTGGGAGGTGGTGCAGGATACCGCGTGGCCTGGCTACACCAAAGTCCCCACCTGGATCATGCAGGGCTACGCCACGCTGATCGATGAGGCAATCGAACAGATGGCCGAGATGGGCTCCCCCCGCCCCACTCACGTTTTCCTGCAAGCAGGCGTCGGCGCAATGGCGGCCAGCGTCCTCAACTACCTGGCAGAAACCTTCGACGCCCGGCGTCTCCACAGCGTGATTATTGAGCCGGAGCATGCCGACTGCCTCTACCGCTCCGCCGTGAAGGGGGAGATCGTCAAGGTGGGCGGCGAGATGGAGACCATTATGGCGGGCCTCGCCTGCGGCGAACCCAACCCGCTCGGCTGGACGATCCTGCGCAACTGCGCCAGCCAGTTTATCGCCTGTGAAGATGCCGTCGCCGCGCTGGGCATGCGCGTGCTTGGCCATCCGCTGGGCGACGATCCGCGCATCATCTCCGGCGAATCCGGTGCCGTCGGCGCGGGCCTGCTCGCCGCCATCCCGCTGCACCCGCAGGGCGAGTCGCTGAGAAAAAGCTTACAGCTTAATCGCGACTCGGTGGTGCTGCTGATCAGCACCGAAGGCGATACCGATGCGCAGCACTACCGCGAGGTGGTGTGGGCAGGCAAGCATCCGGCGGCTGAATAATTTCCCCGGCGTTACCGCCAGGCGGCAAGCGTCATAACAGGAGAAGAGAGCGATGGCTAAAGCTATCCCGTTTAAACAGATTGTTGAAAAAGCACACCACTACGAAGCGGAGATGACACGCTTCCTGCGCGATATGATCGCCATCCCCAGCGAAAGCTGTGATGAGAAGCGCGTCGTTCACCGCATCAAAGAGGAGATGGAGCGCGTCGGCTTCGACAAAGTGGAGATCGACCCGATGGGCAACGTGCTCGGCTATATCGGCCACGGCCCACGGCTGCTGGCTATGGATGCGCATATTGATACGGTCGGCGTCGGCAATATCAAGAACTGGGGCTTTGATCCCTATCACGGGATTGAAACCGATGAGCTGATCGGCGGGCGCGGCGCCTCCGATCAGGAGGGCGGCATGGCCTCGATGGTCTATGCCGGGAAGATCATCAAAGATCTCGGCCTTGAGGATGAGTACACCCTGCTGGTGACCGGCACCGTGCAGGAGGAGGATTGTGATGGCCTTTGCTGGCAGTACATCATTGAGCAGTCCGGCATTCGCCCGGAGTTTGTCGTCAGCACTGAGCCGACCGATTGCCAGATCTATCGCGGCCATCGCGGGCGCATGGAGATCCGCGTCGATGTGCATGGCGTCAGCTGTCATGGCTCCGCGCCGGAGCGCGGCGATAACGCCATCTTCAAAATGGCTCCGATTCTCGGCGAGCTGGAGCGCCTGTCGCAACGTCTGGGAAATGATGATTTTCTCGGCAAAGGCACGCTCACCGTCTCGGAGATCTTCTTTACCTCGCCAAGCCGCTGTGCGGTAGCGGATAGCTGCGCCATCTCTATCGATCGCCGCCTCACCTGGGGCGAAAGCTGGGAGGGGGCGCTGGAGGAGATCCGCGCGCTGCCAGCGGTGAAAAAGGCCGAAGCGGTGGTGTCGATGTACAGCTATGACCGCCCGTCGTGGACCGGGCTTATCTACCCTACCGAGTGCTATTTCCCGACGTGGAAAGTGGAGGAGGATCACTTCACGGTGCGCGCGCTCTACAACGCCTATGAGGGGCTGTTCGGCAGCGCGCCGGTGGTGGATAAGTGGACCTTCTCCACCAACGGCGTCTCGATTATGGGGCGGCACGGCATTCCGGTTATCGGTTTTGGCCCCGGTAAGGAGCCGGAAGCCCATGCACCGAATGAGAAGACCTGGAAGTCGCATCTGGTCACCTGCGCGGCGATGTATGCCGCGATCCCGCTGAGCTGGCTGGCGACTGCGTAGTTTGTCGATGTCACGCCCGCTTGATTTGGCGGCGGGCGTTCTGGAGTCTCTATGCGCGTACTGATTAAAAATGGCCTTATCGTCAACGCTGACAAGAGAGCCTGCGCGGATCTGCTTATCGATGCCGGGCGGGTTAAGCAGATTACCAGCACGATTGAGGCCGATGCCTCCTGCAAGGTGATTGATGCTGCGGGCTGTTATGTGATGCCCGGCGGCGTCGATGTTCATACCCATTTCAACATTGATACCGGGCTTGCCCGCAGCTGCGACGACTTCTTTACCGGCACCCGCGCGGCGGCCTGCGGCGGCACCACCACGGTGGTCGATCATATGGGCTTTGGCCCGCCCGGCTGCCATCTGCGCCACCAGCTCGGCGTTTACCATAACTATGCCGCCTATAAAGCAGTGATCGACTACAGCTTTCACGGCGTGATCCAGCATGTGAACCACGGCATTCTGGATGAGATCCCGATGATGGTGGAGAGCGGCATCAGCAGTTTTAAGCTCTATCTCACTTATCAGTACAAGCTGAACGATGATGAGATTTTGCAGGCGATGCGCCATCTGCATCTGGCGGGTGCGCTGACCACCGTCCACCCGGAGAACGATGCCGCCATCGCCCAGCGCCGCGCGGCGTTTCTTAATGCCGGGAAAACCGCGCCGCGCTACCACGCTCTGAGCCGCCCGCCGGAGTGCGAAGCAGAAGCGATCGCCAG
Organism: Kosakonia sp. S57; assembly: GCF_016516575.1. Classification (NCBI taxonomy): domain Bacteria; kingdom Pseudomonadati; phylum Pseudomonadota; class Gammaproteobacteria; order Enterobacterales; family Enterobacteriaceae; genus Kosakonia; species Kosakonia sp. S57. Next base: position 211,844 of record NZ_JACVUL010000002.1, read on the forward strand.
AGTGATTAATCTCGCGCGGCTGGCTGGCGATGCGCCGCTCTATATCGTGCACCTCTCCAATCAGCTGGGGCTGGAGTACCTGCGTCTGGCCCGCGCGCAGCAGCAGCCGGTATGGGTGGAGACCTGCCCGCAGTATCTGCTGCTCGACGAACGCTGCTACGAACGCCAGGACGCGCTGAAGTATCTGCTCAGCCCGCCGCTGCGTAATGCCCGCCACAATGATGCGCTGTGGGGCGGCATTGCCGATGGCGCGATCGATACCGTCGCCACCGATCACTGCGCCTTTTCGCTGACTCAGCGCCAGACCCTCTCCGGCGGCGATTTCAGCCGCTGCCCGAACGGGCTACCAGGGGTGGAAAATCGCCTGTTGCTGCTCTTCTCCTATGGAGTGATGACCGGGCGTATTTCGCCCGAGCGCTTTGTGGCGCTCACCAGCGCCAACCCGGCCAAACTGTTCGGCATGTGGCCGCAAAAAGGGCTATTGGCTCCCGGTGCGGATGGCGATGTGGTGATTATCGATCCGCAGCGCACCACCACCATTCGCCACGATCGGCTGCATGACAATGCGGACTATTCGCCGTGGGAGGGGTTTATCTGCCAGGGGGCGATCCGCCAGACCCTGTCGCGCGGGCGGGTGATCTTCGATAACGGCGTATTCACCGGCGTTGCCGGCCAGGGGCGCTTTTTACGCCGCCAACCCTTTCAGCCGCTTACGCTGCCGTCAGCGGAACCGTTGCTACAAGAGAGTGTGCTATGAAGAAAAAGATTGTTCTCGCCCTCGGCGGAAATGCGCTCGGGTGCGATCTCGCCGGGCAGATGCAGGCGCTACAGCAGACCGCACAAACTATCGCCGAACTGGTCGCCCTGGGGCACCAGGTGGTGATCACCCACGGTAACGGCCCGCAGGTCGGCATGATCACCCTCGCCTTCGAGGCCGCCGCCAGAACCGAGGCGCACACGCCGATGCTGCCGATGTCGGTCTGCGTTGCCCTGAGCCAGGGCTATATTGGCTACGATCTGCAAAATACCCTGCGTGAAGCTCTGCTCGCCCGCAACCTCGATATTCCCGTCGCCACGGTGATAACCCAGGTGGAAGTGGCGGCGGGCGATGCCGCCTTCAGCCAGCCGGACAAACCGATTGGCTCCTTCTTTTCAGCAGCTGAAGCGCAGGCGCTTATCCGCCAGGGCTACACCATGAAGGAGGATGCCGGGCGCGGCTACCGGCGGGTTGTCGCCTCGCCAAAACCTGTCGATATCATTGAAAAAGAGACAGTAAAAGCGCTGATGGCCGCCGATCAGGTGGTGATCACCTGCGGCGGTGGCGGTATTCCGGTGGTACGTGAGGGGCAGCATCTGCGCGGCGTCAGCGCGGTGATCGATAAAGACTGGGCCAGCGCCACGCTCGCCGACACGATCGATGCCGATATGTTGATCATTCTCACCGCCGTGGAGAAAGTGGCGCTGCACTTCGGCAAGGCCAACCAGCAGTTGCTCGATACGCTCTCCGTCAGGGATGCGGAGCGTTTTATCGCCGAAGGCCACTTCGCCGCGGGTTCAATGCTGCCGAAGGTGGAGGCTGCCCTCGCCTTTGCCCGCTCGCGGCCTGGCCGCCAGGCGCTGATCACCGGGCTACGCCAGGCGAAAGCGGGCATTGAGGGCAAAACCGGCACGCTGATTAGCCAGTAACCGGCGGCCGGGCTGCTCACGCGATCTCCGTTTCGCTCTGTTGGTGTGCGGGCATGTTGAGACCGAGCAGCCCGCCCGCCGCGCGGTTTTTCACCTGCAGGATCTCCGCCAGTATGCTGATGGCGATCTCCTGCGGCGTCTCGGCGCCAATGTCATACCCTACCGGCGCGCGCAGGCGGGCAAGCGCGCTGTCGCTGACGCCCGCATCGCGCAGTTGGCGCAGAAAGGATTGCACCTTACGCCGACTCGACAGCAGCCCGAGCCACGCGACCGGCTGGTCAATCAGCAGCTCCAGCGCCTCACGATCCTGGTTATGGGTGGCGATCAGCACGTAGTCCTGCGGCTGAATCGCGAGGTTGTCGATCACATCGACAAAGTTTTGCCCATACACCAGCCGAATGGAGGGGAGGAAGGCATCAGAGGTGAGGCTCTGTAGATAGGTGTCGCCAACGGCGATATCAAACCCGAGCGGCACCGCCGCGTGCGCCATCGCGCGGTTAACATGGCCTGCGCCAACCAGCACCAGCCGGGGGCGCAGGCCATGCACGCTGATATGCACCGTCATTGCGCCGCCGCAGTCCGCACCGACCGCATTCTGCCCGCTGCGCGCCATACGGCCATGAAAAACGCGGGCGGTTTTCTCCCGCAGCGCCTCCAGCGCCTCGTTAATAACGTGGCGTTCAATCACGCCGCCGCCGATGGTGCCGATGATCGTGCCGTCATCGCGAATCAACATCTGCGCAGTGTGCCGGGGGGCTGACCCACGGCTGTCAATAATCTGCGCCAGGGCAAAAGGCCGATTCTGCTCTTCAAGTTTTGCTGCTTCTGCAAAAATCGTCATAACATCCTCAAGGTTATTTAGTCCGCGCGTGGCACGCTTTTTCATCTTTGAGTAATGCAATATTTATACTCGTCTGCCGTTTTATTTTTTAAAGCGTGAGCCGCGTCGTAAACGAACCTGATATTTGCCTGAAGATTAATCAGTAATAACCACGCTAATACGTAGCGGCAGGCGGGAAATTATCACTCTGATAGTTTCTTTGCGCTTTTTGAGAAAATGAAAATCACGCCTGCCTGATAACCGCTTACATGAACACCCGCAACCGGCATAACTTTAGAGACATCTCACACTTTCACGCTCTTTCAACCACTTAAACCAGGAGTGGTGTGATTGTTGCTTTCTCTCCCCTCGCCGCTGCGATGAAAAATAGTGCGGCAATGTCGTTTATCTGAATAAGCCAGAGGAGAGGGTTATGGGAGATATTATGCGCCCCGTGCCGTTTGAGGCGCTGCTGACGCGTATTTTTGCGGAGTATCAGAGCCAGCGGTCAATATTTGGCATTCCCGAACAGCAATTTTATTCAACCGATCGTTCGCGGCCCATTACGGTATTTGGTGAAACCTGCGCCACCCCGCTTGGCCCCGCCGCCGGACCGCATACGCAGCTGGCGCAAAATATTATTACCGCCTGGCTGACAGGCGGGCGTTTTATCGAATTAAAAACCGTGCAGATCCTCGATCGCCTTGAGATTGAAAAACCCTGTATTGATGCCGCTGATGCCGGGTTTAATACCGAGTGGTCGACGGAGTTCACCCTGGCAAAGGCCTGGGATGAGTACCTGAAAGCCTGGTTTGTGCTGCATCTGCTCGATGCGGTGTTCCCGCAGACGCCGAGAACAGAAGATAAATCGTTTATTTTCAATATGAGCGTCGGCTACAACCTTGAGGGGATCAAGCAGCCGCCGATGCAGACCTTTATCGCCCGCATGATGGACGCCTCGGCAGAGCCAAAATTTCACCTCTATCGCACCACTCTGCATCACTGCCTGAATAACGCCGACTTCCTCGCCCGCCTGCCAAATCATGCCCGCTCGGCCAGGCTGCAATCCCTTTCTGAACGCATTCCCGCCACGCTGGTGCAGGGTGTGACGCTCTCCACCATGCACGGCTGCCCGCCGGATGAGATTGAAGCCATCTGCCGCTATATGCTGGTGGAGAAGCGGCTCAACACCTTCGTCAAACTCAACCCGACCCTGCTGGGCTACGGGCGCGTACGCGAGATCCTTGACCGCTGCGGCTTTGAGGAGATTGTGCTTAATGAGGAGTCCTTCGCCCACGACTTACAGTTTGCCCCGGCGGTGGCGATGCTGACCCGGCTGATGGCGCTGGCGGCCGGGCAGCAGCGCAGCTTCGGCGTCAAGCTGACCAACACCCTCGGCACGGTCAATACCCGCGGCGTGTTGCCGGGCGGCGAGATGTATATGTCCGGGCGCGCCCTCTTCCCGCTCGCCATCAATGTTGCCGCCCGGCTGTCGCGCGCCTTCGACGGCAAGCTGCCGATCTCCTACTCCGGCGGTGCCAGTCAGCTCACCATTCGCGACATCTTCGAGACCGGCATTCGCCCGATCACGCTGGCAACGGATCTGCTGAAACCGGGCGGCTATCTGCGCCTCACCGCCTGCCTGCGCGAGCTGGAGCAGGCGCGGGGCTGGGAGATGACCGCTATTGATGTCGCGCGCCTCGACGCGCTGGCGGAGCGCGCCATCACCATGGCGTACACGCAGAAAGGGTGGAAGCCGGACGATCGCATCGAGGTCGCCAGCCCGCTGCCCGCCACCGACTGCTATGTTGCGCCGTGCGTCAGTGCCTGCGCCATCAAACAGGATATCCCGGAGTATATTCGCCTGCTTGGTGAGGGGCGCTACGCCGATGCGCTGGCGTTGATTTACCAGCGTAATGCGCTCCCGGCGATGACGGGTCATATCTGCGATCACCAATGTCAGTACAACTGCACGCGGCTGGATTATGAGAGCGCGGTAAATATTCGTGAGCTGAAGAAGGTGGCGCTGGAAAAGGGGTGGGAAGAGTATCAACTGCGCTGGCATAAACCGGCAGGCTCCGGTTCACGCCATCCGGTAGCGGTGATCGGTGCCGGGCCTTCCGGGCTGGCGGCCGGCTACTTTCTCGCCCGCGCCGGGCATCCGGTGACGCTGTTTGAGCGCGAAGCGAGCGCCGGTGGCGTGGTGAAAAATATCATTCCGCCATTTCGTATTCCGGCTGAGCTGATTGAGCACGATATTGATTTCGTGGTGCAGCACGGCGTGAAGATCGTCTATGGCTGCGATCCGCACCTGACCATCGGGCAGTTACAAAAGCAGGGTTTTCACTATGTGCTGGTGGCGACCGGCGCGGATCAGAGCCGCGCGGTGGCGCTGGGCGGCGATAACCCGAATATTCACTCATCGCTGACGTTTCTGCGCGCCTTTCATCGCGGCGAGCCTTTGCAGCCGGGTAAACATGTGGCGATTATCGGCGCGGGCAACACGGCGATGGATTGCGCCCGCGCGGCGCTGCGCATACCGGGCGTTGAGCGTGCCACCGTGGTTTATCGCCGCTCGCGCAAAGAGATGCCCGCCTGGCGTGAAGAGTATGAAGAGGCGCGCCGTGCAGGGGTGGAGTTTGCGTGGCTGAGCAACCCGGAGCAGTTTGCGCCAGACGGCACGCTGACCCTGCGCGTGATGCAGCTCGGTGAGGCTGATGCCGCAGGGCGACGCCAGCCGCTGGCCACAGACAAAACGCGCACCATGCAGGTCGATAGTGTCATTACCGCCATCGGCGAGCAGCAGGATAACGCGGCGCTGTCGGCATTCGGCCTGCCCGTTGATGAACAGGGCCGCGTGGCAGTCAATGCCGAGGGTGAAACGCGCCTCGCTAACGTCTTTTTAATTGGCGATGTGCAACATGGCCCGGCGTCGATTGTCGCTGCCATCGGCAATGCCCGGCGGGCAGCGGAGGCGATCCTTGCACGCGAAAGTCTCGCCAGCCATCAGCAGAGCAAATACTGGAGCAATGTCGACCCGGCGGAGATTTATCAGCGCAAAGGCGACATCGCTCTGGCGCAGGCGGATAAGGCAGATCGCGAGAGCTTTGTCGCTCAGGAGGCGAGCCGCTGCCTGGCCTGTAGCTACATTTGCAGCAAATGCGTCGATGTCTGCCCGAACCGGGCGAATATCTCGCTGCCGATCCCCGGCTTCAACAACCGTTTCCAGACCCTGCATCTGGATGCCTGGTGCAACGAGTGCGGCAACTGCGCGCAGTTCTGCCCGTGGCAGGGGAAACCCTATCAGGACAAAGTGACCCTCTTCAGCCTCGAAGAGGATTTCCTCAACAGCCACAATCCCGGCTTTTTCATCGACAACCAGCGCGTCTCTATCCGCCAGCATGATCAGCAGTGGCAGCTGGATATCGATGCGGATGGCCATTTCGATCATGTGCCGCCGCAGCTGGAGGCGATGTGCCGCATTATCGGCCACGTCCATGAGCACTATCACTATCTGCTTAGCGAGGTAGAACAATGAGTCTCACCATCCTGAAAAATGCCACCGCCGCGCAGCTCTTCCCGGCGAAAGTGTGGCAGCAGGTCGATATCGCGATTAAAGATGACCTGATCCTCGCGGTCGATAGCGGGCTGGAGCAGCGCTATATGGGCGCGCAGGTGATTGAGATGCAGGGTCGGCTGGTGATGCCCGGCCTGGTCTGCGCCCATAACCACTTCTACTCCGGTTTATCGCGCGGGATTCAGGCGAAAATCGCCCCCAGCCCCGATTTTATCTCGACGCTGAAAAACCTCTGGTGGCGGCTCGACCGGGCCATCGACGCCGAGTCGCTCTACTACAGCGCGCTTATCTGTGCGCTGGAAGCGGTACGCAGCGGCTGCACGGCAGTGATTGATCATCACGCTTCACCGGGGTATATCGCCGGTTCGCTCAGCCAGCTGCGCCGCGCTTTTCTCACCGTCGGGCTGCGCGGTATGACCTGCTTTGAGACCACCGACCGCAACGAGGGGCTGCGCGAGGTGTGTAAAGGCGTGGAGGAGAATATCCGCTTTGCCAAAGAGATCGACGCCGCGCGGCAAAAAGAGCAGGAACCTTATCTGGTCGAGGCCTGTATTGGCGCGCATGCGCCCTTCACCGTGCCGCACGAAGGGTTGGTGATGCTCAGTGAGGCGCGAAAAGCGACCGGGCGCGGGCTGCATATTCATGTCGCCGAGGATCGCTATGATGTCGCCCATAGCCATCACCACTATGGAAAAGATCCGCTGGAGCGGCTGGCTGAGTATGACCTGCTTGATGACAAAACCCTTGTCGCCCACGGGCTCTATCTCTCCGACATCGACATCTCGCTGCTCAATGCCCACGACGGTTTTCTGATCCATAACGCCCGTTCAAACATGAATAACCACGTCGGCTATAACCACCGGCTGGCGCAGTTCCGCCACCTTGCCCTCGGCACTGACGGCATCGGCTCCGATATGTTTGAAGAGCTAAAGTTCGCCTTCTTCAAGCACCGCGATGCGGGCGGCGCGCTGTGGCCCGACAGCTTCGCCCGTGCGCTCTATAACGGCAACGAAGTGCTGAACCGCAACTTCAACGCCCGCTTTGGCCGTATCGAAGCGGGGTATAAAGCGGATTTGACCATCTGCGACTATCTGCCGCCGACGCCGCTGGTTGATGCGAATGTCGCCGGGCATCTGGCGTTTGGCCTCAGTTCCAACAGCGTGCACAGCGTGATGGTGAACGGCAGGATGATTTACCAGGATCGCCGCTTTACCCTCGACTGCGCGCCGCTGTTTGCCGAGGCGCAGGCGGTGGCGAAACGGCTATGGGCAAGAATGGATGCCCTGAACTGACCCCGCCTGCCCGCCCGTTGGTGCAAGCCGGGCGGGCAGGCGCTACACGGTAGGGTTGAGTGGTTTGCCCGATCCGCACAGGAGAGAGAACTCATGAAAGAGAGTGCTATGGCGGCTTCGGCCGCGTCCGTTGATGAGGTTCTGCCCGTTACGCAGATGTTTTTTTATGGCCTGCAACATGTGCTGGTGATGTATGCCGGTGCGGTGGCGGTGCCGCTAGTGGTGGGCAACGCGGTCGGGCTGCCGGCAGAACAGATTATTTTGCTCATCAGCGCCGATCTGTTTATTTGCGGCGGCGCAACGCTGATGCAGTCGCTGGGGGTGACGCAGTGGCTTGGCTGTCGGCTGCCGCTGATCCAGGGCTGCACCTTCGCAGCACTAATCCCAATGGTGCTGATTGGGAAGGAGTATGGCCTCGGCGGCATCTCCGGGGCGGTGATTATCTCGGGGATCTTTATCCTCTGCTGCGCGCCGTGGATCAGTAAGCTGATCCGCTTTTTTCCCAGAGTGGTGATGGGCAGTATCGTCACGCTTATCGGCCTGTCGATTCTGCCCGTCGCCGGTGGCTGGGTCGGCGGCGGCGCAAGCGATATGCATGGCTTTGGCGACCTGATTTCGCTCCTGATGGCTGCCGTGACGCTGGTGGTGATCCTCAATATCTACACCTTCGCCTCCGGGGTGATTAAAAACACCTCGGTGCTGATTGGGCTGGTGGTCGGCACGCTACTGTGGAGCGTGTTTAAACCGCTCGATTTTCAGCTGGTGCAGGCGACGCCCTGGCTGCATCTGCCGCAGGCGCTGCCGTTTGCGAAACCGGAGTTTCACCTGCTGCCCGTCGCCCTGCTGTCGATGGTAATGGTGGTGGTGATGGTGGAGACCATGTCGTCGATGATGGCGACCGGCGATATTGTCGGCAAAAACGTCGATGCGCGGATGCTGCGTAACGGCCTTAACACCTGCGGGCTGGCAACCATGATCTGCGGGCTGTTTAACCTCTTCCCCTATGCCGCCTTTGCGCAAAACGTCGGGCTTATTGGCCTCACCGGCGTGCGCAGCCGTTTTGTCGTTGCCATGTCGGGGGTGATTCTGATGCTGATGGGGCTGTTTGCCAAACTGGCGGCGCTGGTGGTGTTAATCCCCAAACCGGTGCTGGGCGGCGCGGGGATTGTGATGTTCGGCATGGTTGCCGTCTCGGGCATTCGTACCCTTGGGCAGGTCGATTATCGCAACAACAATAACGGTATGGTGGTGGCGCTGACGCTCGGGCTGGGGATGATGCCGGTGCTGGTGCCGACGCTGTTTATCCAGTTTCCACCAACGGTGCAGCTGTTTCTGCATAGCGGCATCACCATCGGCACGCTGACGGCGATTGTCGCCAATCTGACCCTCAACGGCAGCGCGCCGTTTAAATTCTCCCAACACGCTCCCTCCCCCGATCCGCTGCCGCCCAGCGCCGCCGCGCGTAATGTGGCGGTGCGCACCGTCAGAATGTGGCTGCTGCTGCGCAAAGTGCAAAAAGAGCGGCAGGAGAAAGCGTGATGCGCTCGCCCCGGCGGGCTGCCCTACACCGCCCGCCGCTGCGTGCCCAGGGCCAGTAACAGCAGGCAGATCGCCACCGAGACGGCCAGATTACAGAGCATGCCCGCGACAAACGCCGATGCGTACTGCCCCGCCTGCACAACTGACCCGGCATCGCTCAGGGCAGCATTGAACAGCATCGCCACTACCGCTACGCCCAGCGCGGCACCGACCTGCTGGACGGTAGAGATGATGCCGGATGCCATGCCGGATTGCGCTTCGTCAACGTAGCCGAGCACCAGATTGAGCAGCGGCGTCATGATCGCCCCCTGCCCGGCGCCGACAATCACCAGCACCGGGATCAGGGTAACGGGGTTCAGCTGCGCCCCCGCCATCGCCACCTGGGCAATCAGCGCGGCAATAAACAGCGCGTAGATCAGCGCCCCGCCGATAATCGCCCGGATCCCCCAGCGCGCCACCAGCCGCGGTGCGGCGAGTGATGCCAGCACAAAGCCGACGCTACAGGGAGCAAAAATCAGCCCCGCCTGTAACGGGTCCAGCCCAAACCCGTTTTGCACCAGCAGGGCAAAGCAGAGAAAGAAGGAGCTGGAAGTGGAGTAGACCAGCAGCACCAGCACCACGCCGAGCGCGACATGGCGTTGCGCCAGCAGGCGCATATCCACCAGCGGCCATAAGCCTGCAATCCGACGCTGCTCCTACTGGCGATAAAAGAGCACCAGCAGCACCGCTGCCGCACCCAGTGAGCAGAGCGTCCACGCGGGCCAGCCCTGGGTTGGCCCTTCGATCAATGGCACCAGTAACAGTGCGAGCGCGGTGCTAATTAGCAGCACGCCGCGCCCGTCGAGCAGCGGTTTTTGCGGCGCGAAAGATTCGGGGATCGCGCGAGCCGCAACGATGGCAATCACGCCAACCGGGATATTAATCAGAAAGATAGTGCGCCAGCCCAGGCCAAAGAGATTGGCGTGAATCAGCCCGCCACCCAACACTTGCCCGGCAATCGCCGCCAGCCCCAGCGTCATGCCGAGCAGGCCAAACGCGCGGCGTCGGTCATTACCGTCAAAGTTAACGCGAATCGAGGCGTAGACCTGCGGGAAGAGCAGCGCCGCTGCGAGCCCCTGCAACACGCGGGCGGCGATCAGCGTTTCACTGCCTGGTGCCAGGCCACAGAGTGCCGAGGCGAGGGTAAAGCCCGCCATACCGAAGACAAAGAGGCGACGGCGACCAAAGCGATCGCCGAGCCGCCCGCCGGTGATCAGCAGTACGCCGAAGGCCAACTCGTAGCCTGCGATGATAAAGCTGATTTGCGCGAAGCTGGCACCCAGCCCGGTCTGCATACTCGGGATGGCGACGTTAACCACAAACAGATCGAAAATGGTGACAAAGCCCGCCAGCAGCAGTACGGCTAAGCCTGCCCACGGCGGCGCGGCGGCGGGAGTGCGATCGCAGGGGATCGCAGCACAAGAAGAGGATTTCATAACGCATTTCCATTATCAGCGGAGTGTGCAACGATTCTCCCTGCTTCATTAAGCCGTTACAATTTAACCATTTATACTATTACTTTTAGCAACGAGAGCCGAGATGCGAACTCTGGAACGAACCCGCCCCGATCTGGCAGCCTTTTTACGCGCGCACCGCCAGCGCCTGTCGCCCGCCGATGTCGGCCTGCCGAGCGGCAACCGACGCCGCACGCCGGGGCTGCGTCGCGAAGAGGTGGCGGCGCTGGCCGGTGTCGGTTTAACCTGGTACACCTGGCTTGAACAGGGGCGCGATATTGGCGTCTCGGCGCAGTTTCTCGACAACCTCGCGCGGGTACTGAAACTCGATGCGGCCGAGCGCCGTCATCTCTTTATGCTCACCCACGCGCGCCCACCGGCCGAACCGGGCAAAACCTGGTGCGTACTGCCGCCGCTGGTGCGCCGCCTGATGCACGATCTCCCCCACCCCGCCTTTGTGCTCAACCTGCGCTGGGATGTGCTGGGCTTTAACGCCCCGGCGGATAGGCTTTTCGGCTTCAGTCGCCACGCGCCCGAGCGGCGTAACCTGCTCTGGCTGCTGTTCACCGATCCGCTGCTGCAGGAGCGTTTTGTCGCCTGGCATCAGCAGGCTCCGCTGATGCTGTCGAGCTTTCGCCGCGACTTCGCCCGCGCCAGCCAGAGCACCAATATTGTCGAACTGGTAGAGGAGCTGGAGCGCGTGTCGCCTGAGTTCAGCGGCTGGTGGCGGCAGCATGATGTCCACGCCCCGTGCAACGGCGTGCGCCATTTGTGGATTGATCAGCATTCCGTGCCATTCGAGCACACCACGCTGATTATCGACGAAGATCGCCACCTGCGGCTGGTGGTTTATGCCCAACACCAGCAAGAAGCCGGGTAGCGAATAACGGGAATCAGTTCAGGGCAAAAACTCGTGCGGCGTCGCGCCAAGAATCGCCCGGAAGGCCGCGGTGAAAGCGGCGGGACAGGAAAAGCCGAGCTGGTAAGCGACCTGCTTCACCGGAATGCCGTTAGAGAGCAGATCCAGCGAGGCGCAGATGCGTGCCCGCTGCTTCCAGCTTCTGAAGCTAAAACCGGTGTCGCGGATAAACTGGCGCGAAAAGGTGCGTTCCGACATCGCTGCAATATGGGCCAGATCGCTTAGCGACGCGTCCCAGCGCTGACCGATCAGTAATTCATTGGCGGCGCGGGCGAGGCGTTCGTCCTGCGGCAGAGGCAGCTCAGCGGCAAGGTGTTCTGTTTCGCTGAGGATCTCCAGCAACAGCAGCGCCATTCTCCGCTGGCTTGGCGCTTTATACTCATGGCTGAACAGCCCCGCAATCAGCTCTTTCACCAGTGGCGTCGCGCCAATCACATGCACCAGTTCGCTCTTGGTGAAGTTGCTGCATTCCGCAATCAGCGAGCGGCTGAAGTAGAGGGTGCGCAGGTCAGTCTGCGAGAGCAGCGTATAGCTATGCTCCTGTAACGGCGGCAGCCATAATGCGCGCTGCGGCGGGATCACCCAGCGCCGCTCACCGGTTTCTACCAGCAACACGCCACGGGTGGCAAACAGCAGTTGTCCTTCCAGATGGTAATGGGGCGGATCGATCTCTCCGCGTTGATAACCTCTGGCAAGGTTTGACCAGCCAATGGCGTCGTCATGTCTTGGCGCTTTATCTATGCTGTTTGGCATTTGAGATTCAAAACCTGCATTTATGATTGGCCGGGTTATATCACCCCATCGCAATCTGGAGCAAACATCAATGCGGGTTCATTTTATCGTTCATGAAAGTTTTGAAGCGCCCGGCGCCTATGAAAGCTGGGCGCAGCAGCGCGGTTACCCGGTTAGCTACTCCCGCGTCTATGCGGGCGATGCGCTTCCGGCCACGGCTGACGCCTTTGACCTGCTCATTGTTATGGGCGGCCCTCAGGATCCGCATACCACGCAGGCGGAGTGTCCCCATTTTGATGCCCGTGCCGAGCAGGCGCTTATTGCTGCGGCGATCGCGGGCGGAAAAGCGGTGATCGGCATCTGCCTGGGGTCGCAATTAATTGGCGAGGCGCTGGGCGCAGCTTTCGCACATAGCCCCGAGAAAGAGATCGGTAAATTCCCCATTACGCTGACGGCGGCGGGCAAAAATCACCCGCTGTTTGCCCATTTCCCTGAAACGCTGGCGGTCGGGCACTGGCATAACGATATGCCGGGCCTGACGGCAGACGCGCAGGTGCTCGCTTTCAGTGAAGGGTGCCCGCGCCAGATTGTCGCCTACAGCGATCGCGTGTTCGGCTTCCAGTGCCATATGGAGCTAACACCTGAGGTGGTCGAGCAGCTTATCGCCCACTCCGAAGCGGATCTGAGCCGCGCCGCGCAGTTCCGTTTTGTCGAAACGGCTGACGCGCTGCGCGCCCATGATTACCGCGAGATGAACGATATTCTGTGCCAGTTTCTCGATAAGCTTACGGCGTACTATCAAGGCGCAACGCAGGCGCTGCGCCACTGATCTCATCAAGCGTATCGCGCCCCGCCTCGCGCCACATGCGCAGCAGGCGCTGGCGCGAATGAGGAGCGGCGCACGCAAGCTGCTGCACGCTCTCAATCTGCGCGACGGCGAAGTGGCGAAAATCGCCGCGGGTTTCGCACCATGCGGCGAGCAGCAGATCGCGGGATAAGTAGCCGAGGGCGAAAGGCCAGATCACCCGCTCACTGGTGTTTCCCTGGCGGTCGGTATAGCGAATGCTCACTTTCAACTGTCGCCGGATGGCAGCACGCAGCCCGGCAACGTGCTCGCTTTCCACCGCCGTTTCTGCCCTTCCCACCAGCAGCGTGGCGTGTTCAAACAGCGATTGCATCGGCGGCGGGATGCTCTGCATCACTTTGCCCGCCACCTCGTTGGCCGCCTTACCAATCTCCGCATCGCCATAGGTCGCCACCCAGCGCAGGCCGAGCGCCAGCGCATCCAGCTGCTCCGGGGTAAACATCATTGGCGGCAGAAGATAGCCCGGAGCAAGCACATAACCGGTGCCCGCTTCGCCCTGAATATCCGCACCCTGCGCGCGCAGCGAGGCGATATCGCGATAGAGCGTGCGCAGGCTGATGGACAGCTCCTCCGCCAGGCTTGCGCCGCTCACCGGATAGCGGTGGCGGGCAAGGATTTGCAAAAGCGCGAGCAATCTTCCGGCACGCGCGGGTCCTGATGCTGACATGTTTTGTCACTCCTCCCTGCGATAGTCATCTCCCCATTACCTTGAGGAGAGAAGTGCCCAATGATACCGAATTTATTCATCCTCTATGTTTCCGACCCACAGCGCAGCAGCGATTTTTACCAGACGCTGTTCCAGCAAGCGCCCGATGTGGTGCTGCCCACCTGGGCGGCGTTCTCTTTTGCCAACGGGCTGAATCTCGGATTGTGGTCCACCCACGCCGCGGATTTTCTCTCCGGTGGCGAAGGCAACCGCATGGAGATGAGTTTTATGGTGCAGGATAGCGCGGCAGTTGATGCGCTTTACCAGCAGTGGCTGGCGCTGGGCGTTGAGATCGAGCTGCCGCCCGCGCAGGCGGTTTTCGGCCGGACCTTTGTCGCCCGCGATCCGGACGGCCACCGCATCCGGGTTTGCATTCCGGATTAAGCGGGCTGTTCGCAGCCCCAGGAGATGGTATTGTTTTTATCCCTTACCGGATGTTCGCCGGGCTTAGCGCATGATGCCCGGTGAATGCTCCCTATAACGATAAAAAGGATCAACAATGCAACGAAACCTCGCCTGCCTGACACTCGCTATTTCCGCCCTGCTCGGTGCCTCGACGCTGCCCGCGTTGGCTGCGCCGCTTCCGGTCACGCCGGATCAATCGGTGCCGGTCAGTCACTACATTACGCAGCTCAACGCTGATAAGAGCGTCACCTTTCGCCTTTTTGCACCGGGCGCAAAGCGCGTCTCGGTGGTAACCGGCTCCAGCCCGGACAGCTATGTTTCACATGATATGCGTAAAGATGAGCGCGGCGTCTGGTCGTGGAAAAGCGAGGTGCTGACACCCAACCTCTATGAGTATTACTTCGACGTTGACGGCTTCCGCTCGGTGGATACCGGCAGCCGTTTTCAGAAGCCACAGCGCCAGGTAAACACCAGTTTGATTCTGGTGCCGGGCTCGATGCTTGACGATCGCGCGGTGGCGCATGGCGATTTGCGGACGGTTACCTACCACGCGAAAGCGCTGGGGGCCGAGCGCCGGATGTATGTCTGGACACCGCCGGGTTATGACGGCAAAGGCGAGCCGCTGCCGGTGCTCTACTTCTATCATGGCTTTGGTGATACCGGCCTGTCGGCGATTGACCAGGGTCGCCTGCCGCAAATCATGGATAACCTGCTGGCGGAGGGGAAAATCAAACCGATGCTGGTGGTAGTGCCGGATACGGAGACGGATATTGCTGCGGCGATCCCGGAGAACTTCCCGCCGAAAGAGCGGCGTAAGGCGTTCTATCCGTTGAATGCGCAGGCCGCTGACCGTGAACTGATGCAGGACATTATTCCGCTGGTTGATAGCCGCTTTAACGTGCGCAAAGATGCCGACGGGCGCGCGCTGGCGGGCTTATCGCAGGGCGGTTTCCAGGCGCTCTACTCCGGTATGCACCATCTTGAGCACTTTGGCTGGCTGGCAACCTTCAGCGGCGTGACCACCGCAACGGTGCCGGATGCCGGAATTACCCGCCAGCTTGATAACGCGCAGGCGGTGAATAAGCAGCTGCACAACTTCACCGTGGTGGTCGGCGAAAAAGACTCCGTTACCGGCAAGGATATCGCCGGGCTGAAAACGGAGCTGGAGAGCAAAGGCGTCCACTTCGACTACAAAATGTACCCGGGCCTCAATCATGAGATGGATGTCTGGCGCCCGGCCTACGCCGAGTTTGTGCAGAAAGTGTTTAAGTAACGGCAAGCGCCTTCTCATCCCCCGGGAAGGCGCTAATTTGCCCCTGCTGCTTGCCTGAGATTTTTGCTATCGCGCGCTGGCGGCTTGCCGAAAAGGCGCGCGTATTCACGGGTAAACTGCGTCAGGCTTTGATAGCCAACCTGCGCGGCAACTGCGGCGACGTTGCCGGGTCGGTATAACAGCAAGCTCCGCGCTTCATATAGCCGTAGCTGCTTCTGGTACTGCAACGGCGTCAGGCCGGTGCTGGCTTTGAAGCGCCGGTGAAAAACAGAAAGACTCATTCCCGCAAGACGCGCCAGCTCGGCAATACGCAGCGGCGAAGCAGAGTGGGCTCGTATAAAAGCGATTGCCGCACGCAGCTTCGAGAAATGGCTCTGAATATCCACCGCCTGGCGCAGGCTCTCTCCCTGCGGCCCTTTCAGAGTGCGAAAAAGGATTTCGCGCTCCAGCAACGGGGCCATCACCTTTATCTCCTCTGGCCGATCGCTGAGGCGCACCATGCGCAGCCAGGCATCTAACAGTGCCTCACTAACTGTGCCGATAGCAAATGCCGGGGCGGTAGGAACTTCTGCGCTAAGCGGCATCTGGTGCAGCAGGTCGCCAAGAAGAGTGAAATCGAGGGTCAGGCGCACCGCCAGATAGGGCTCTGCCTCACTTGCCGCAGGGATATAACCCGTTGCGGGCAGATCAAAAGAGGCGCTAAAGGCCTGCCCGGCTGAATAAGTAAGAAGCCGATCACCTACGCGCAGCGTTTTTTCTCCCTGCACAATCAGGCTAATAAAGGGGGGATAGACCTCGGCGGGCAGCGCTGAAGGCCGCGTGACTTTAAAGAGGTCGACACGGGGAATCAGGGTGCTTGTCATCCCCTCCCCTGCTTGCTCTGCCACCTGATGGCGCAGCGCATTGAGTAACGCGTTCATCTCACCCCTCTTCATTTTCCGCACCCTGAGACTGGCAGCATAAAAGCATAATCAGGCAAATAGTAGACAGGATTGTGGCCGCAGGGCAAACGCTGAGTGGCTACTCTTTTGGCAATGTTCGCAAAAGAGGACGGGATCGATGGAGATTAAGAACGCAGTTGTGGTTATTACCGGCGCATCCTCCGGGATTGGTGAAGCGACCGCGTGCGCTGCGGCGCAGGCGGGTGCCCGCATGGTGCTGCTCGCGCGGCGCAAATCGCGATTAGATGCGCTGGCGGCGGAGTGCGGTAATGCGCTCGCTGTGGCGTGTGACGTAACGCGCCCGGAGGAGGTAAAGCGGGCAATTGAGAGCACGCTTGCCACTTTCGGCAGAATTGATGTGCTGGTGAATAACGCCGGGCAAGGATTGTACGCCGCGATTGATGAGATTACGGAGACGGATTTTAAGGCACTGCTGGATCTCAATCTCGTCGCCCCGCTGATGATGATGCAGGCCGTGATCCCTGCTATGCGCCAGCAGGGCGCGGGCAGCATTATTAATATCAGTTCCGGCGCAACGCTGGCGGCATGGCCTGGTTCAGCGGCCTACACCAGTTCGAAAGCGGCGCTCAATATGCTCTCCGACGTTGCGCGCCTTGAGCTAGCAGACGCGGGGATCGCCGTTTCCACCCTGCTACCCTTTATGACGCGCAGCGAATTTTACCACGCGGTGAAGACGGGCCAAGGGCAGGCCAGCGCGCAGGAAGCGCAGAGCGCGTCGTTTATCCACGCGCCGGAACAGGTCGCCCACGAGATCCTGGCGCTGATAAAAAGCGGCGCGGCGCGCGGCGATCTGGTGCCGGTAGAGTATGGCGGAAGCTATCGCGGGTAAGAAGGTTGCGCCCAGGCGAAGAGAATAGGTTGAACTCGCAGGCCTGGCAGGCTAGCCTGCGTCAACAAATACCCTCTTCTAAAACACAGGTAATGTCGGTAATGGCTTTAATCCCTAAAAACTACGCGCGGCTGGAAAGCGGCTATCGTGAGAAAGCACTCAAAATCTATCCGTGGGTATGCGGGCGCTGCTCGCGGGAGTTTGTTTACTCCAACCTGCGTGAATTGACGGTTCATCATATCGATCACGATCACACCAATAACCCGGAAGATGGCAGCAACTGGGAGCTGTTGTGTCTGTTTTGCCACGATCATGAGCACTCGAAATACACCGAAGCGGATCAGTATGGCACTAACGTAATTGCGGGAGAGGATGCGCAAAAAGATGTGGGCGCGGCGACCTACAATCCGTTTGCGGATTTAAAGTCGATGCTGGGCAAGAAGAAGTAAGGTTGAGTAAAACGAAGGCATAAAAAAACCCGCACATGGCGGGTTTTTTTCATTATCAGTTGCGCTTACTGCTCAGGCTATCGCCGTCATCGCGGTTGTAAGGCTTGCTGATAATCAGCGCGGCTTACAGGGCAGTAACGTTGCCAGCTGCAGGGCCTTTAGCGCCGTTTTCGATGGTGAAGGAAACTTTCTGACCTTCATCCAGGGTTTTGTAGCTGTCGCTCTGGATTGCAGAGAAGTGTACGAATACATCTTTGCTGCCGTCGTCCGGAGTGATAAAGCCAAAACCTTTATCAGAGTTGAACCATTTTACTAAACCAGTCATTTTATTAGACATAGATAATTCCTTGATAGATGAGCCACTTAGCGCGGCGATAATGGCCTGTAATTAGAGAGTATCTTATTTGGCACTTAGGAGGAGGCTCACGAAGAAGGGTATCTTTGGATAACTCTTGAACTGAGGACTGCTTTACTAAAACTGCTTTCATAAGGTCTGTCTTCCAAACCGATGGCGCTATTAAGACACAGCAAATTTCTTTTGGCAACGTTTAAGTTTAATTATTTTAAACGCTTACACACCTGGACGGCTGTCTGCAGGAGCCGGAAGGCTTGAGTGGCGCGGCTTCAGCCGCTTAAGCCAAACGGCAAACTTTTGGTATTTATCGTCTCATTCAGGAACGTTTTTGCGAACTTAAACGCTCCCTCAATCATCTGCATGTTCACATTATCCCCCCTTAAATATAGGGGTATACTCCCGCCCGCAGTTCGATCTTGTTATGGCGAGGCTCCTGAGCAAAAACAAGTTACCGCCCTGATGGTGTCGAGAGAGACCACACAGGGAAATACAGGCATCCATCGAATCAAGGTGTTGCCAAGGTAACTTCCGGCGTGTTTATCGCGGATACGTTGCTCAGTGCTAAAACCGGGACGTAGGGATCTTCTTCTATATCTTCCTGTTTTGTTCGCCCTGTAAGCAGTTTTCTATAGGGAACGTTGTATGTCACATATTTATACTCACGGCGCACACTATCCAGAGGCGCATCAGGCTAGCGATAAGCTTGCCCACTATATGTCTGCCGACTTTATTGCACTCTCTGACGATTTGACCGTTGAAGAGGGTCGCTCGACATTTCTGCAACAGATTAGCGATGACTATTTTCCGACATACGTGTTTATCGTATGCGGTGCGATGCTGCGCGGCGCTCTGCCCATCAGAGCGTTATTGCAGGAGGAGAATGTCGCGAAGCCCATCACCTCTTTAATGACCAGCGATCTGGTTCACGCCGCGCCTGATGATACGCGCCATGAAACCGCCCGGCTGATCGAAAGCCGGGGGATGACACTGATTCCGGTCACAGAGCACGGCAGGCTGGTTGGCTGTCTGGCAGAGAAAGAGATTGCGCACCTGCTCGCCGATGAAGCGACAGAGGATGCCCAGCGCCAGGGTGCAACCTTGCCGCTGGAAAAGTCGTATCTGGAGATAAGCCCGGTCGGATTATGGAAAAAACGCGCGCTCTGGCTGTTACTGCTGTTTGTCGCGGAAGCCTATACCAGCAGCGTGATCCAGCACTTTGAAGAGGCGCTGGAGTCGGCGATTGCGCTGGCGTTCTTCATTCCGCTGCTGATCGGTACGGGGGGCAATAGCGGAACGCAAATCACCTCTACGCTGGTGCGTGCGATGGCGCTGGGCGAAGTCAGGATGGCCGACATGGGCCGGGTGATCCGTAAAGAGATGACTACCGCGCTGATGATTGCCGTCACCCTTGCCGCTGCCGGATGCCTGCGCGCATGGATGATGGGCATCGGCCCGGAGATCACCTTAATTGTCAGCCTGACGCTGCTATGCATTACGCTCTGGAGCGCGGTAGTCTCCTCCGTGATCCCGATGGTGATTAAACGCGTCGGTATCGATCCGGCGGTGGTCTCCGCGCCGTTTATTGCCACGCTGATAGACGGCACCGGCCTGATTATCTACTTCAAAATTGCCCAGTATTTTCTTGGGCTGAGCTGAAATAACTTCACTCTTCTCTCTTTCCTGAACGCGCTGGCTTAATCCGTCGGCGCGTTCCCTGCCCCCCCCAATTTTCGGCGCATTCATTGCGCATCAAGACGTGCTATCGTCAACCGTTAACAGACTGTTAAAAAAGGTTTTATGATGAGCACGCTCGAACAATTAAAAGCAAAGTACCCCGGCGCGCAGGCGTGGCAGATCGGCGACAGCCCGGCGCTGGCTGATGAACTGGCAACGTTAGTCGCCAGCGGCATCAAAACCGCCTCCTGCGGTGCATTCTCTTGCTGGCAGGCAGAAGATCCCGCGCCCAAACTGGGCAGTTACAATATTATTCTTAACGGCCAGGATGAGCCGGTGTGCGTGATCCGCATCATCTCGCTGCGCCTGACGCGCTTTTGTGATGTCACCGAAGCGTTTGCCCGTAAAGAGGGTGAAGGCGACTTAAGCCTCGAATACTGGCGCAAAGAGCATCAGCGCTTTTTCAGCGCAGCCGGGATCTTCTCTGAAGAGATGGAGCTGGTGGCGGAAGAGTTTGAAGTCGTTGAGTGTGTTTGAATGACGCCGCATTGCGCGGCGTTTACTTAATCTACCGCCATAAAATCTTTTACACACTCTATAGCCCCATTAATAATGGGGCTATAATTTATTGTGGCTAATATAGAAAAATAATTTAGTAATTATTATTAAATAGCATTACTTTGCGTAAGCTTATTTTCTAATTGCGACTCATTATCATAAATATAATCACCACCCGGCTTATTATTCAATTATTAAAACCCAGAAAATAAAATTAAAGGGATGATTATCGGCAAGAGAAATGAAAACTTTATGCTTTTTGCCAAATAAAAATAAACCATTAAGCGAAGTGAACCCTTTCGGTCAACCCTTGCCAATCAACAGGCACAACTAACTGATTTTAATAAAAATTAAATATTCATTTTAATTAGAAAATTTAAACAATTTACTTCATGGACAATTAACAATGTGTACCTATAATTCACCTGTCGCCAGATTTCTTTAAATTAAAACCCCCGAAATATAGGGGGGTAATTTTTATCGTGAGCGCATTAACCATTTTATTGATGCCATTTAAAACATTACAATCACCAGGGTAAAAATGAAAAACCTCTTAAATAAAATTAACCTCTCCACGAAGTTTATGGTGCTGGGTATCATTTCGCTTCTCCTCTTTGCACTGCCGACTGCTTTATTTGTAAATGAAAGCAGCCAGAAAGTGCAGGCCAAACAGGTTGAATTGAAGGCGATTCCGGTTGAGAAAAAACTGTTGAAGCTGCTTAACCTGATCCAGCGCCACCGCGCCGAGTCCGCTATTGCGGTTACGCAAGGGAACCCTGCTTATCCGCCGCGTATTGCGCTGCGTGACCAGATCAATGTGCTGGCTGATGAGATCAGAAAAGATATCGCCGCTGAAAGCCCGGAGGCACACCCTTTACAGCAGCTCGATAAGGTCAATCAGCAGTGGCAGGCGCTGCAAAACCAGATCGACAGCCGCAGCCTGACCGCGCCGGAAAGCCTGGTCTCTCATGCTGCGCTTATCCGCAGCCTGCTGGACTTTAATATCGACGTGCTGGATTTTTATGGCCTGTCGCTGGATCCTGATTTAGATACCTCGCAACTGATTACGGCGGCGCTCTTTCACCTGCCGGAGCTGACCGAGACCCTGGGCCAAATCCGCGCCAGCGGCACCTCCCTGCTGGCGAAGAAAGATGGCATCAGCGAGACCGACAATGCCCGTATGGAGTTTCAGATTGGCAACGGCGAAAAAGCGCTGCAGCTGTTTGACGTCGGCATGAAGAAATACCTGGGCGGTAACGAAGAGATTCGCAACCTGTTTGGCCGTAAAACGGAAGGTGCCGTTCAGGGCGCTGCGCAGGCGCTCTCTACTGCCCGCGAAATCTTTATTACCCATTCGCGCCCGGCGATGGCACCGACGGAGTATGTGGCGATCTTTACCGAAGCCATTAACAACTTCACCGTGCTGGGTAACGGCATGAGCGATGAGCTCTCGCAGCAGTTAACTAAACAGATTTCGGCGCAGCGTAGCGCACAGATCACCCTGCTGGCGGTGCTGATCTTTAGCGCTCTGCTGGGTATTGCCCTGACGGTATTTATCATTCGCTCGATTACTGGCCCGGTTAATGAAGCGGCGCGCATCGCGCAGGAAGTGGCAACGGGCGATCTCACCTCCCGTATTGCCGTCACCGGCAGTAATGAGATGAGCGCGCTGTTGCAGTCCCTGATGAAGATGAGCGAACACCTCTCATCGCTGGTAAATGATATTAAGAACAACGCCGTGACCATTGCGACCTCCTCTGAAGAGATCGCCAGCGGCAACAGCGATCTCTCCTCACGCACCGAGGAGCAGGCCGCTTCGCTGGCGCAGACTGCCGCCAGTATGGAGCAACTCGCCTCGATTATTCAGCAGAATGCGGACAACACCCGCCATGCCGCGTCGATGGCAGGCTCGGCGACCAGTGCCGCGCTGCTTGGCGGTGAAGCGATGGAGTCTGTGCTGGCCTCGATGCACAAGATCAGCAACAGCGCCGGTCAGATTGAAGAGATCATCGCGGTGATTGATGGTATCGCCTTCCAGACCAATATCCTGGCGCTGAACGCCGCAGTTGAAGCGGCCCGCGCGGGCGAGCACGGTAAAGGGTTTGCCGTTGTCGCCTCCGAGGTGAGAGCCCTGGCGCAGCGTTCGGCTGTGGCAGCAAAAGAGATCAAAGAGCTGATTGAAAACTCGGTGAGCGATGCGCAGTCGGGCATTAAGATGGCGGAAAACGCCGGTGACAAAGTGAAGCAGAGCGTCAGCGCAATCGAGCAGACCTCAATGCTGATCAACGAAGTCTCCGCCTCTTCTGCCGAACAGAGCTCCGGGGTGTCGCAGATTAATATCGCGGTAAGCCAGATGGATCAGGTGACGCAACAGAACGCCGGGCTGGTTCAGCAGTCAGCCTCTTCGGCAGACGATCTCGCCGAGCGCGCGGCGCGCCTGCGCCAGCTGGTTGCCGTCTTCAAAACGCAGTAACCGTCTGCTGCTCAGAATGAACCCGTTCTGAGCCGTCGACTCCGACGCCGCCCGCATCGCCTGGCGGCGTCCTCTCCTCCTCCTGTTTCACCGCCCGCTTTTTATCTCCTGCGCCAGGGTTTGCAGCGTCGCCTGCAACCAGCTTGTCGCGCCTCGCTTGCCGCTGCGTTTATGGGAGTAAATCTTCACTTCAAACGGCGCGATGTCGAAAGGTAGGGCAAAGAGCGTGATATCCACGGCGGGCATCACTTTCTCGGCGGCAAAACGCGGGATCGCCATCAGCAAGTCGCTCCGGGCGACGATAAACGGCGCGCTCAGCATCGACGGCGTTTTAAGCGCTATCTGCCGCGTGTACCCCATCTGCTCAAGCTGTAAATCAATCACCCCCTGCTTCTCATTCCACGGCGTCACCACCAGATGCCGCGCCGCAAGATAATCCTCAAGGGTCAGCGCGGAGCGGCTCTTATTACTGATGACGACATACTCATCCCTGAACCAGTCGATCTCATCCAGCTCGGGATGGCGAACCTCATCCGGCGTGCTGAAGCCCAGCGCCAGATCGATCTCTCCGGCCAGTAATTCAGTGAGCGCCGGGCTGTGCGGGAGATAGATCAGGTCAAAACCGAGACCGGGCGCGTCGTATTGCAGTTTTTCCATCAGCGCGGGGAAGATGCAGAAGGCGGTGAAATCGGTGATGGCGATCTGCAAACGCTCCGTCGTAGTAGCGGGTGAGAACTCCGGCTGCGGCGTCAGCTCCTGATTAAGGAATTTCAGCGCCGAGGCGATCGAGGGCGCGAGCTGGGTGGCATAGACGCTGGGGCACATGCGGTGCCCTTCCCGGTAAAAGAGCGGATCGTTGAGCGCGGTGCGCAGCCGTGAGAGCGCATGGCTTAGCGCCGAGGTGCTCATCGCCAGTTCATCCGCCGCAAGGCGCACCGAACGGTAACGGTACACGGCATCAAAAACCGGCAGCAGATTGAGATCAAGACGCCGTAGCGCCGGATGCATAATATTCATCATTGTGTGATTTCATTGCACTTAATTCTTCTGACGATACCCCTTATGCTTAGCGCCAGCAATCTCACCTCTTGACCAAACCAACAGGAAAACCGATGAGCCTTACCATTCGCCCGGCCTGCCCGGAAGACGCATCCGCTATTTACGACATGATTTATGAGCTGGCCGTGTATGAAAAAGCGCCGCAAGAGGTGGTCACCACCCCCGATGAGATCCGCGAGACGCTTTTTGGCGCGGGCAGCAATACCGAAGCGTTAATCTGTGAAATCGCGGGTAAAACCATCGGTTATGCCGTCTTCTTCACCAGCTACTCCACCTGGCTTGGCCGCAACGGTATCTATATGGAAGATCTCTATATCTCCCCGGATTATCGCGGCCAGGGCGCGGGCAGAGCGATGCTGAAACAGATTGCGCAATATGCCGTGCAGCGCCGCTGCGGCCGCCTTGAGTGGAGCGTGCTCGACTGGAACCAGCCGGCCATTGATTTCTACCTGAGCATCGGCGCGCTGCCGCAATCTGAATGGGTACGCTACCGCCTTGATGGCGACGCGCTACTGAAGTTTGCTGAATAAATGGCGCATACCGCAGCAGCGTGACGGACATAAAGTCTCACTCCGCTGCGGTGATTTTTGTGATAACAGCGCCTGACAGCGACAGGTGGTTTGACCTGGTGAGCGGCACTGGATTATAGGTATAGCGGGTACTATTCATTTCCTGAATCTAACGAGAAAAATATGAGCACAGATAATGTCTGGAACCACGCCTATACGCTCACCATCGACAGCAGCCCTGAAGCGATATGGCAGGCATTTACCGATACAGCGAACTGGAAGCGCTGGAATCCAGGCGTGAAAGCCATTCACGTCGAGGGGCCATTTGTAACAGGAAGCTGGTTCACGATGGAACTGCCGGAAGGTGACAGCATCCGCAGCCAGCTCGTGGATGTCTGCGACGAAAAATACTTTATTGATGAGACCTGGGTGGATCAAACCCGCGTCGTTGTGGAACACCGTATTGAACCCTTAAGCGGCGACCAGAGCCGGGTTGTCTATGCCATCAGCACAGAAGGCCCGAATGCGCAGGCTTTCGGCGAAGGCATCAGCGCAGACTTCCCTGAGGTAATTGCAGGGCTGGCAAAATACCTGGCTGAAACCGGACTAAACACTGCAAAGCAATAATCTGTCGAGCCTCAAGCAAAGCGGGCGTAATGCCCGCCAGGAACAGAGAAAGCGGATATTTATTCAGAGAGAAGAAGAGGAGATTTCTTTCACTTCTGCTTGAGGATTCGCTTCTTTAACCGCGCGTAAAAAATCAGCGAAATTATGGTTGAAGAGGGTAATGTTGTGATAAAAGCTGACCTGTTTTTCCGCGCCATCGCTCTGCCATGTCACCACCCAGTTTCGTCTGTTATTGACTCTCATGTAGCCCGGCTTCACCCGTACTATTTTTGCAAGCGGAACTTTAAGCTTCACCGTTTCCTTAATCTGATAAAAAAACGCATCGTCGTAGTAATAGAGCGTGCGGGATGCGAATAAACCGAACAATGACGGTGGCGTGGAAATTTTTCTTAGCCCGTTGCTCTCGGTAATAATTTTTTTCGGATGACGTAGCGCTCTATAGAAATATCTCATCAAAGTTAAAAGCAGAATGAAAGGAATGAGCCCCACTAAAACAGATAAAACTTCGCGCATACTCTTCTCCAGAGTTTTGGCGGTAGGATCTTCGCCGGTAATAAAAAGTGCAATTAATTTCAGTAAAAACAACAAATGTAATGTTTCAGTTCATTCTCAATCGCTGCTGCCGAGCGTCTTCATTTCCGCCAGCAACCAGCCTTCAAAACTCTCCAGCGCGGCTTCATTGATTCCCGTCTCCGTCGGTTTTACTAAACAGAATCTTTTGCTCAGGCTTTCTGATGCAGGCCACGGTGAAACAAGCGTACCGCAGCGCAACTCATTCTCGATATACATACGCGGAACCAATGCGACGCCCTGCCCCGCCATCACGGCCGCGATGGCCATTTCATGCAGATCATAGCGCGCGCCCTGCGCCGGGTTATAGAGATCTATTCCGCTCTCCTGCGCATAGCGATGCCATGCATCGGGATTCTGTCGGCGGTGAATACGCGGAAGTGCGTTTAACTGCTGATTAACGTCATCATGAGTCAAGAGTGCAGGATGGCAAACCGGCAGCAGATTTTCCTGAAACAGAAACTGCATCCGCATGCCTGCCCACGCGGAGTGTTCAAAATGAATAACGGCGTCAAAACCGCTGCCCGGCAAAATAAAAGGATCCGTTCGGGCGGCAATATTTAAGGTTATATGCGGGAACAACGCGTTAAAGCTGTTCAGGCGGGGAATCAGCCAGCGGCTGGAAAAGGTCGGCAGGACAGCGATATCGAGGCTTTTACTGCCTTGCGGCATGCCCATTATGTATTGCGTGTCTCTTTCCAGCCGATCGAGGGTTTCACGCACATGATGCGCGTAGCGCGTGCCGACCGGATTAAGCTTTACCCGGCTTCCCACGCGGTCAAAGAGTTTACAGTTCAGTAGCGCTTCAAGGCGCGCAATCTGGCGGCTAATCGCCCCTTCCGTTAACGATAGCTCCTCTGCCGCCCGGGCAAAATTTCCGTGCCGCGCGGCGGCATCAAAAGCCTGCAGCGATGCACTACTGGGTATTTTTCTGCGCATAGAAGAGGCTCCTTGCTCTCGCCTTTAATGACTAAATGTCACTGATACGTGACATATTATCGATTTCAAGCGGTTAAACCAGCTTGTAGCATGATGAAAAATCATTGAGCAAACCTGTTTGCTTGCGTTTATGACTCATGTGGAGATGGGCTGATGTTTTATACCGTGGAGTGCTCCTATACCGATGCTGAAAGCGAGGCTGAATGGAATGCGTTTTACAGCCAGCAAAAGCTACCCGCGTTAATATCTGTTACTGGCTTTACCACCTCTCAACGCTTTCGTGCTCTTCAATCTGGCTGCCCGACTTATCTTGCCATTCACACCGTCGATGATGCGGATGTGCTCAGCAGTGAGGAGTACCGTTTAAAAGGAGGCGGTAATTTTTCCCGTTGGCAGGCCTGCATTACTGACTGGCACCGTAACCTCTATACCGGTGACGGCCTTGCTCCAGCCCTCGCTTGCAATGAAATTTTGCTATTGAGCGCAACACCAATCGGCTTTTTAGAATCAGAACTGGGATATCGAGGCCTGAAAATGGCTGCGGTGGCGCTGGATAAAAGCCCTGCCCGGCGCGTTGCCTATGTTTTGCCTGCTGAAGTTGCTTCGCCCTTTACGGATATGCCCGGTGTCTGGCTCTACGAGGCTTTTACACCGCAGTTGCGGAGCACTGAAAAAAGAACGCCATAACGTCATGCCTAATCTGACTTTTTATCTTTCTGAAAATCATGCTGACAAGTTTCAAAACCTTGATGCGTTAACCGACAGATGCAGCGCCCTCTGCTGTGACATCCTCGGCGCAGAACGTAAAAATGTGCATATCATTTTCATCAATGTAAAGCCGGGCTGCGGGCAACCGGTCTATGCCGAGCTATTTTTCCGTCTCACCCCATTGCGAAGCCCCGAAGTGATGGAGAAGTTTATGCGTGAACTGGATCTTGCCACGCAACAGGCCTCGGGCCTGACGACCCGTATTCGCTGCTTTGGATCGCAAGCAGAACACCTTTTTGCCCGCAACTAACCCCGAGGTCGTAATGAGCCACCCTTTTCCGTTCCGCCAGATTGGCGATTTCCAGATAACCGCGCTGAGTGACGGCACAATGTCAGCCAGTCTGGAACTGTTATCAGGTATTGAAACCGCTGATGCGGATGCTATTCAGTGCGGTGCCGGCATCGATAAGCCCGGCGATATTCATATAAACAGTTACCTTATTCGCGGCCGGGGGCGGGTTATTCTGGTCGATGCTGGCGCAGGCGCGCCGGGGCAGCTCACCGCCAATCTTGCCGCAGCGGGTGTCAGCCCTGACGAGGTCGATACCGTTTTATTAACGCACTGCCATCCGGATCATATTGGAGGCCTGCTCGACGCGGAACAAAAGCCGGTTTTGAAACGCGCTGAAATTATCCTGCACCCTCTCGAAGCGCAGCACTGGCGGGATGATCAAAAACGCGAAATGGCGAATGAGCGCGGGCAGCGTAATTTTTTGCTGGCGCGGCAAACCTTAGACGCTTATGCCCCGAAAACACGTTTTTTCAACGGCGAGAAGATAGCTGAAGACATTCTTCCAGTATGGTTGCCGGGCCATACCCCCGGGCATAGCGGTTTTCGTATCGATTCAGAGAGTGAATGCTTATTGATATGGGGCGATATTGTCCATTACCCGCATATTCAGTCAGCGCAACCGGCTGTTTCTATTCTGTTCGACGTCGATCCCGCGCAGGCCGAGGAAACCCGGAAAAAAATAATGGAACAAGCGGCCAGCGAGAAACTGCTTATTGCAGGTATGCATTTAAATCAGACAGGGTTTGCCCGCGTTTTCCGGGATGGGAGTGGCTACCGTATTGATTACGCTGAAAAATAAGTAGATTGCCTGGCTGGCGGGCAGGGACGTTATGCCGCTGCGCCAGGCATTTATCTTCTCCTTCCTCACCCTCTGAAGCTAACGAGGGATAAAAATTCGCTACCCATTCTCTTTTTTATCACTCCCTGTCTCGACCTTTTCGCAAAAAGCTATCACGAGACAGCCTTATGAATGCCCGCGCTTTCAGTGACAAATTCAATGTCACTTCGGCGAGCTAACATTGCCGGTTTTTATGTCGCGCGCACGGTTCCGTTGGCGCGTTTCTGCCTCTCTCCAGCGTTAACACCCGCTTCGTTTACCTTTTTCCCTTAACAAAAAATAGATTAATTTTTCTTATGTTTTAATAGGCGGAGCGCGATTTCCTTATTACGAACCACTACAAAAATGCAACTGATTTAAAAGTAAAAATCGCTATTGAAATGCCTGAGGTGTCGGCGTACAGTAAAAACACTGTATATAAATACAGTATTAAACATCACTTAAAGGAGATCACATATCATGGCTACTAATGAAAACAGCACCGCCATTACGGAAGTCGCCTCTTTTGCAGCACTGCGTGCACGTAAACCTGCCACCGAGGGTGAACGTGTTTTTCTGACCTCATGGAATGCGCGGGCAGCCACCGATCGATCGATCAATTATGGCGACGGATGGTTTATCGGAAACCTGGTGGCGGGCAGTGACGATGGCGGTTTTATCGCCAGCAACGGCGGGGCATACCACTGGCGACGCGATGCGGATATTGACGCACTCACCGTTCACGATTTTGGTGCCGTACCGGGCGGCACCGTTGACTGTGCTCCTGCCGTCAAAGCGATGTACGAATTTATGAATGGCGCTTTTGCCCGTGGCGCAACCAACAATCTCTCCAGCAAAGTTGGCGTCCGTTTCGGTGCAGGCACCTATCTGATTAAGCCGCTCGATATGCGCCGTTACGGCAACAAGATCGCAGCCAACGACGCTGAACTGCCTTATAACCCAAGCGGTTACTTTGCCGCGGGCGACTTTGTCCTGCGCGGTGTGACCACCAGTTTCGGTAAACAGATTGCGACCCGCATTGTTTCCGATAAATCGAATTCAGCCGTGCTGGCGCTCAACCACCGTTATTTCTCCATTTACGGCATTGAGTGGGAGGGGCAGCAAACCGTCAAGCAGGATGAGAAGAGTAACCTGCTGATTGGCGCCACGCTTGGGGTGTTCAACGATACCGCTTCCAACAAGCAGCCGTTTATTACCAACGAATGCGTAGGCGGCACCTTTGCTAACGTCTCTTATTTCAAGGCCAGCAATACCGGCGAAGCGGCGATTTACTATCTCGACAGCCTCGACAGTAAATTTAACCAGATCTACTGCAGCAAGGTGGCGGGCCCGGTGATCAAAGTTGGCTGGAGTAACCGCCCAGCAGGCTCCTGGGATCACTCCACGGCGATTGAGCTTTCTGAATTTAACTTCCAGTACTGCTATGCACCGGCAATCTGGATCCCGCGTCACGGCCAGGGGCTGATCCGCAACGGCTGGATTGAGCACAGCGCGGTGCCGATGGATATCAACAATGGTCAGTGGCTGATTGAGGCGCTGAGCATTGAATCATCGACGTATGACGCCGTGTTCTTCAACTCACGCGTGGTGATGTCGCAATGGTCAAACCCAACCGGCGTCAATTATGACCGTACTACCGAGCCTGGCAGCGATAAGTGGTTCAGCTACCCGAAAAACCCGGACGGCAGTGCGATCACCGCCAAGCTTTCCGGCTATGAAATGGGCATGTCGCTGTTTCAGAACAGCGGCACTTATCTGGACAACCCGCTACGCGCTAAGTGGCTGAGCGGCGTGCTGCGCGGCACCATCGACAGCAAAAAACTGTGGCTAAATATCGGTTCGTTCCAGATGCCGCAAACCGGCACCCACTGGAAGATTGAGGTCGATTGCCGCAGCAGTTACGGCAGCCTGGGCGGAAGCGGCCCAATGCCGGTAAATAACGATCGCTCGGCGGGAACGCTGCATATTCACGTTGCGCGCGGTGCTGCGGATGTTCCGGCCGTGACCTACTGGATGGAGGGTGCGCCGGGCATTACCGAGGTGAAGTATATTGCTCAGGAGTTCAACAAGGTACTACCGGGCCTGTGGATCAAACTTCCGGCGACCATTGGCGAGTATGCGGTGCACGTTCGCGGCACCGGTGAAACCCGCCAGAATGCCGGGCAATGGGCAATCTTTACGCCGGATGGTCAAGTGCAGGCTGAAGCACCGAACGGCGTGGATGCCGAACCCCGCGCGTCAATGCACAACGGTAAAGCGGGCTTCGGTGCGCAAAGAGATGTCGCGGCAATCAGTACCCGTTCGCAGGCCTCATCCAGCGTACCGGTTGAGCAGTCCAAGCCGCGCCAGTGGATGCGGGTAAATATCAACGGCGTTGAGTATGCGATGCCTTACTACGCCTTTACGCCGCAGATTAAGACCCAGCCGGCGGCAACCGTTTCTGTTGCCACAGGCGCTACGCTGAGCCTGACCGTGGACGCCAATGATGCCGCCAGCTATCAGTGGCAGAAATCCCCCAACGGCACCAGCTGGAGCAATATCTCCGGTGCGAACAAGGCGACATACAGTAAGGATGCTGTTGCCTCGGGCGATGCAGGACAGTATCGCTGCGTGATCAAAGGGCAAGTTGGGGCAGTGGACTCCTCTGTAACCACCAACCAGGTGACAACCAACACGTCAGTGGTGACCGTCACCGCCTGATAAACCTGACTAAACAGAAGAAAAGCCACTCTCTAAAATCCACGCGCTTGCGTGGATTTTCTTTGCCTTCGGCTGACGCACCGTACCCTACTCGTCTTTTAAGTTCTTACTCATATTGATGCCGGTTACGCCAAAGCCGATGGCTTCATAAACATGGCGCGCCCGCGCGTTATCACCCGCCACGCGAAGGCGGATCTGCTCAACGCCTTTCGCCCGCATCTCATCCTCAAAAGCCCGCAGTGCGCCTTTCCCAAGGCCCTGCCCCTGACAGGCGTCGAAGATATGAAAATCATAAATAAAGACGGTTTGCATCGAAGCATCGGGTTTATACCAGAGGTAACCGACATGCTTCTCGCCCTCCGCCAGCAGGCAGACCAGAACGTGGCCCGGCGTATTAACGCCTGCGGGGAGATCGTCTGCGATCTCCTGCGTGGCTCTGGCCAGCGCCTCTGCCTCAGAAAGGCGATAGTTTGCGGCAATCTCTTGCGCATAATCCGCAATGAAATAGTCCAGATAAGCCGGGTATTCATCCTCACGCATGGGACGCAATGTAATCATCGGTATTCCTTTTATTAAAGCGGGATACGCATCGCCGCCCTGAGTTATCGGCATTCACAATAAAGCGCCTGGTGAACGCTGTCAGCATAAAAGCGCCTGGCAATGTGAATCCCCTCAGTTAATGCGAAGCACAATCTTGCCCTGAATACCGCCCTGCGAAGCGCGCTGATGCGCGGCGGCAGGCACCGCGATGTACTCGGCATAAGCTCCGCTGCCTTTCATCAGATCCTGCGGAAATCTCACCTCTCATCACCCGCGCGAAAAGCGTGCGGGTTGCCGCCTCTCGCCCTATCGTCTCTGTTGTTACGCCTCGCCTGACTATCTGGACAAGCACGGTATGCCGCAGCATCCCGATGAACGGGTGGATCATGAGACGGTGAATCTGCGCTATAAAAGCAGCGGGCAGCTGTTTCGCTGGTCGTTCAACGTAGGGGATCGGGAGATTGAGTCAGTGCTCCCCGCCGCACTCGTCGTTGATGCCAGCGAAGGTGTGCTGACCACCGTAGCGGCAGGCGCAGGCATTGGAATGGCAGCGAGTTTTATGGCTGCGTCATGGGTTGAACGAGGCGCGCTTGTCACTGATTTGAGCAATACAAGCGCCTGTGGCTGAGCAGAGGCGCTGGCAAAAATTAAACGTCCAGCGTGCGAAGCACCACCAGCTCAAGGGCGTTACGCAGGACATCTTTACGGATCACATCCGTTTCAGTCTCTACGCGGGCGATAAGCGCCAGCATGATGTCTTTATTCGCTACCGTCGCTTTCACGGCCTGAAGCTCACGAGTCACCTCGTCAATGATCTCTTTTTCTGCCTCAAAGACCGAAAAAACTGACTGGAGGGTCTGCGGGAGTGTTGCGGTCGGATTATTCATTTTATTCACTCATTAAGTGGGCCCGGATTACGCATGGTTGGGCCGGCAGCCTGGTAGCGAGGTAAGTTGTACAACTTACCCATGCAAACTTGTACAAGTTGCTACTATAGTCCCACTCATTCAGAACTGCAATGTCACACCTGAAATAATTCACCGCGCAATGAGTTGTTATGAGGCGTTTTTCTTTCCTGCGAGCGAAAAGCACGCACCCGGCCGCCGCCAGTGCCAGCGCCGGGTGATATTAAAAACGCCGCTTATGCAGACATGCCGCCATCAATCACCAGTTCAGCACCGCTGACGTAACTGCTTTCGTCCGAGGCGAGGAACAACGCCGCCGCCGCCACTTCATCAGGGTGTCCCAGCCGCTTCGCCGGGATCTGCGCGCTCAGCGTCTGCCTGACCTCATCGCTCGCCTGGCTGAACATCGGCGTATCCGTGGGTCCAGGGCTGAGGGTGTTGACTCGGATGCCGCGCGGAGCCAGCTCGCTGGTCCAGGTTCGCGCATAAGATCGCACCGCGGCTTTGCTGGCGGCGTAAGTGCCATACCCGGAAACCGCCATGCTGCCGGCAATCGAGCCAAGCAGCACGATGGTGCCGCCCTCACCCATCTGCGTGATGGCCTGCTGCACCGTGAGCACCATTGCGCGCACGTTAAGGCCAAAAGCGCGGTCGATATGCTCTTCCGTGCTCTCCTCAAGGCTCGCCGGTTCGGAAACACCTGACGAGTAGACGAGAATGTCGAGGCCTCCGGCTTTGGCATGAATGGCGTCAAACAGCCGGGTGCGGTCCTGGGTATTTGTGATGTCCGCCGCAATCGCTTCAACGTTACCGCCAATACGCGTCACCGCTTCTGCCAGCTGCGCTTCGCGTCGGCCGGTGATGAAAACATGGGCGCCCTCTTGCGCAAATCGCTGAGCAATCGCAAGGCCGATACCGCTGTTACCGCCGGTCACCAGGGCGGTCTTACCTTCAAGTTTCAACATGGCTACTCCAGAACGTGGGATGGACGCCTGATGATACATTTCGTATATTTACCGTCAATTACGCACCTGATATACACCAGATATAGAGAAGGTAACCTTATGTCGACCGATATCCCTGCCCTGCTGGCTGAAATCAACAGCACACGCCCGATCCTTGAACAGGTTGCCAACAAATGGTCGGTATTGATCCTGACCGTGCTGTGCAGCGAACCCTCGCGCTTTAACGCCATTAAACGCCGGCTCGATCCCATTACCCATAAAGCATTGACTGAGGCGCTGCGCCGCCTTGAGCGTAACGGGCTGGTTAACCGCCGCGTCATCGCCTCATCACCGGTGGCGGTCGAATACTCCATCACCCCCCTGGGCCGCTCTTTACAGGACCCATTTGTGGCCTTGGTGAGCTGGGCGAGGCAATACGGCGTGGCGATTGAGCAGGCACAAGAGGTTTACGACGCGCGGCGTGCCACGGAAGAAGAGGGGTAATTTTCCCGCGTAAACAACGGGTGCAGGATTTACGCAATGAAAGCAGATAACAATTCAAAGAAGATCTGCGTTGAGCGAACAGCGGAGATTGACCGCTAGCGAAAAGTCTGGGGGGTATCTTTATCATCCGCAGCCGCATACAACATGACCAGAGTGCTAATCAGATTCTGTTCGACATGGATAGAACTCAACGTCTGACCTGCACTGCACCCGATCATGAAAGGGATTCATATTACCGTGAGATATGGTCACTTCCTCTTGCTCCGCGTTTCTGGCAAAACTATAGCGGAACTGTAACGGTAACACTTCAGGTTGCACATGCATTAGCAGCGCTCGCTCCCCTCCGGTCACGTACTCCTGTACGCACCGGGGATCCGCTTACTTGCCGCCTTTGCGCAACTCGAATTATGTAGAGTACAGAGGCGATAAAATTTCATATCAGACGTCGGATGCGGTTTCTATGACTACACAATTTACCTTCACGATTAAGAGCGGGCGTTTTGACGAACATTATAACCCCTCCGAAAGTACGCGTATTACTACTAACTTTGCCAATCTGGCAAGAGGTGAGAACCGCCAGCAGAATCTGCGTAATACTCTGGCGATGATCAACAATCGTTTTAACAGCTTAGCCTGTTGGGATAATCCTGAAGGCGATCGTTATGCCGTTGAACTGGATATTATTTCTGTGACGATGAATATCGACGGCAGTGGTAATGCCTTTCCGGCAATAGAAATATTAAACACCACGATCATCGATAAAAAAACCGATCGACGCATCGCCGGAATTACCGGTAATAATTTCTCCTCATACGTGCGCGATTATGACTTTAGCGTGCGTCTGTTGGACCACAATAAAAACCAGTCAGCATTCACTATTCCGGATGATTTTGGCGAACTGCACGGCAATATTTTTAAGCATTTTGTCCGCTCCGATGAATACAAAAATGCATTTAAAAAACCACCGGTGATCTGCCTGAGTGTGTCCAATAAAAACGCCTATTATCGCACCGGCAATCAGCACCCTGTTTTAGGATACGAATACCAGCAGGATGGCACATCGCTGACTGAAACCTATTTCAAAAAAATGGGCCTGCAGGTCCGGTACTTCATGCCGTCAGGTAGCGTTGCGCCGTTCGCCTTCTTTTTTATTGGCGATCTGCTGAGTGATTACAGCAATCTGGAACTCATTAGCACTATCAGCACCATGGAGACGTTCCAGAAGATCTATCGCCCGGAGATTTACAACGCAAATGCCGCAGCGGGCCTGCATTATCAGCCCGACCTGAATAATCAGGATCACTCATTAACCAAAATTATTTACGATCGCGAAGAGCGTAGCCAGCTGGCGATTGAGCAGGGGAAGTTTACGGAAAAACATTTTATCGAACCCTACAGGGATATTCTTGAGCAATGGTCTGCCCGCTACCCGCTTTGATTTATTAAAATATAAGGTCACCTGCTATGAAAACATTGCTCCCCACTTCTACCGCCGGTAGCTTGCCTAAACCATCCTGGCTGGCCCAGCCTGAAACGCTCTGGTCGCCGTGGAAACTGCAGGACGCAGAACTTATCGCCGGGAAACAGGATGCGCTGCGCTTGTCCCTCGACGAACAGTTACGGGCCGGAATTGATATTGTCAGCGACGGTGAGCAAACCCGTCAGCACTTTGTCACCACTTTTATCGAACATCTGAGCGGCGTCGATTTCGAGAAACGCGAAACCGTGAGAATTCGTAACCGTTACGATGCCAGCGTCCCGACCGTTGTGGGTGCCGTGGAGCGTCAGAAACCGGTATTTGTTGAAGATGCCCGCTATTTACGTCAGTTGACGAAGCAGCCAATCAAATGGGCGCTACCGGGACCGATGACGATGATCGATACGCTTTACGATAATCACTATAAAAGCCGTGAAAAGCTCGCCTGGGAGTTTGCTAAAATTCTCAATCAAGAAGCCCGTGAATTAGAGGCGGCAGGCGTGGATATTATCCAGTTTGACGAACCGGCGTTTAATGTCTTTTTCGATGAGGTCAACGACTGGGGTATTGCCGCTCTGGAAAGAGCTATCGAAGGGCTTAAGTGCGAAACCGCCGTGCACATCTGCTATGGCTACGGGATCAAAGCTAACACCGACTGGAAAAAGACGCTGGGTTCAGAATGGCGTCAGTACGAACAGGCGTTCCCGAAACTGCAAACTTCAGGTATCGATATTATCTCGCTGGAGTGCCATAACTCCCGTGTACCGATGGATCTCCTTGAACTGATTCGTGGCAAAAAAGTGATGGTTGGGGCCATTGATGTGGCGACCAGTACGGTTGAAACCCCAGAGGAGGTTGCTGAGACGCTGCGTAAGGCGCTGCAGTTCGTCGATGCCGATAAGCTCTATCCCTCCACCAACTGCGGAATGGCTCCGTTGTCGCGTCAGGTCGCCACCGGCAAGCTTAATGCTTTAAGCGCAGGCGCGGATATTATTCGCCGCGAGATTCTGAATAAATAAATCTGACGCACGACGAAAATAATAAAATCTGTCTGGCGACCGGGACGTTCGCCAGACATTTAATCAGTATGTAAAAACCACAGGTAGTTTCCTGCTTGCGGCGGCTAAATCAGCTATGAGCCGATCCGGCCATCAGACGACTTCAACGGCTCTGCATTTTTCCTGTCCCCTCATCTGAGGCTGTTTTAGTCGTTGCCAATGCGGCACTGAGATCGGGAAACTTATTGATCGCTTCCATCCCACAACGTTCGTCGGACTCTGCACCGCCGGTGCCCGCCATGCCGATAGCACCGATCAACTGACCTTGATATTTCACCGGCACGCCGCCGCCGAGCAGCAATAACTCATGCACCGTGTTGAGGTTGGCGGTCTCTGGCGAAGCCTGCGCTTGCTTCGCAAACTGCCGGGTCGGCGTTTTGGTCGACAGCGCCGTAAACGCTTTGCGCCAGGCAGCCTGCGTATTGTGCGGCCCGATGTTGTCATCGCGTATCAGCGTGACAAGATTGCCACCGCGATCGACCACTGCCACCACGCCCTGGCGATGCATGTCATGACAAACCGATAACGCTTCGGTTGCCAGCTGCGTGGCAAGCGCCTGCGTCATCTCATAAACGGTGGCGGGCGTCGCAGCCAGCGTCGTCGCGGGACCTGCCGCCAGCAGCAGCGCGAGCATAAGACGTTTCATCTGCTGTTAGCTCCCACGGTAGGTGGAGTAGCCATACTGGCTCAGCAGCAGCGGAACGTGATAGGTGGTCTTTGTATTATCGATATGGAACTCGACCGGAATTTCCGGGAAGAAGCTCGGCTGTTTCTGGTCGGCGAAGTATTTACCGGTTTTGAAGATCACCCGATAGTCGCCCGCGGCAAACGGTTTTTCCGGCCACAGAGCACTGATGCGCCCGTCCTGATTGGTGCTGGCGGTGTTGAGCACCGTCCAGTTATCCCCCTGCTTCTGCTCAAGCGTCACCGTAACATTGGCGGCCGGCAGCCCGGTTTGCTGATTCAGCACATGGACGCTCAGCGGGTTTTTATCGGCCGCGAAAGTGAGAGCGGGCGCGGCAAGCAGTGCAGCCAGGGTTAACGCAGCGATAGACTTTTTCATGTTGGATTCTCCTGTGTTGATGACCCGGTATTTATACCTTCACGCTTGCCGCAATTGCCTGTCAGAAAGATGACCATATTGTCATCTGGCGCTGAAAGGCTGGGGCGTCTCAATATTTCGTGGCACACTGCGCCGATGAAACTGTTACTGATTGAAGACAACCTGAAAGCCAGCGCCTGGGTGCGCAAAGGGCTTGAAGAGGCGGGCTATATCGTCGATTACGCAGCGGACGGGCGCGATGGCCTGCATCTGGCGCTGGCGCACCCGTATAGCCTGGTGATCCTCGATATTATGCTGCCGGGCATGGATGGCTGGCAGGTGCTGAAAACCCTGCGTACCGCAAGTCAGATGCCGGTGATCTGCCTTACCGCCCGCGACTCGGTAGAGGATCGGGTTAAAGGGCTGGAGCTGGGTGCGAACGATTACCTGGTCAAACCCTTCTCCTTTGCCGAACTGCTGGCGCGCGTCAAGAATCAGCTTCGTCAGCACCAGCCGCACAGCACGACGCTACGCGTCGCCGATCTGGTGATGGATTCGGCGCGTTTTCAGGTGACACGAGATGGCATGCCCATCGCGCTGACGCGCAAAGAGTTTATGCTGCTGTGGCTACTCGCCAGCCGTCACGGCGAGATCCTGCCGCGCACGCTGCTGGCAAGTGAGATTTGGGGCGTCAATTTTGATAGCGAAACCAACATTGTTGATGTCGCCATTCGCCGCCTGCGCCGCAAAGTCGATGATCCATTTGCGCAAAAGCTGATCACCACCGTCCGGGGCATGGGGTACTGCCTCTCCGTGCAGGAGCCAGGCGATGCATAGCCCCTCCCTGACGCTCAGGTTGACGGCGATTTTTACGCTGATCATGGCGCTGGCCTGCGGCGGCATCAGCCTGATCCTCTATAACGCCCTGCGCAGTGAGCTGGTGTGGCGCGACGACCAGACGCTGATCAACCGCGCCGCGCAGCTGCGCCAGCTGCTGCAAGATGGCGCTCAGCCGGAGTCGCTGCCGCTCTACTTCAACCGCATGGTCGATATTCGCCAGGATATTCTCAGCATCCACCCGCAGCAGGCGCAAAACGTCACCATTAACCATACCGGCGTCGCGTTGCCGGATATCGCACCAACCCCGGTTAACACTCCGCCCAGCGCGCAGCAGCTGCACCGCTGGCGCAGCGCGGATGATATGGACGCCTCAGCGCTCAGCCTGCAGGCCAACTCGCCGCACGGGACTGTCACCGTCACGCTTGCCCGTGTGGCGCGCGAGCGGGCGATGATGCTTGAGCGCTACCGCCAGCAAAGCATTCTGGTGTCACTGGCGGCCATTCTGCTCTGCGCCGCCCTTAGCCCGCTGCTGATTCGCCGTGGGCTGCGGGCCATTGGCCGCTTAAGCCAGATTGTGGCCGAGACCGCCAGTGACCGGTTAAATCAGCCCGTGCCATTGCAGGCGATCCCGCAGGAGTTGCTCCCCCTTGGCAAGGCGCTTAACGCTATGCGTCAGAGCCTGTCGACAGACTTTATCCGCCTCACCCAGTTTGCTGACGATCTGGCCCATGAGATCCGCACCCCGATCAACGTTATGTTAGGCCAGAATCAGGTGGCGCTGGGTCATCAGCGTTCCGTTGCCGAGTACCAGGCGCTGCTCGAAGGGAACATTGAGGAGCTGGAAGCGCTGTCGCGGCTGACGGAAAACATTCTCTTCCTTGCGCGCGCCACGCATCACAATATCAGGCTCAATCAGGAAACCTTCTCGCTCAGTGAGGCGCTGGAGATGGTGGTCGATTTTCTCGAACCGCTGGCGGAAGAGCGTGAAATGGCGATCGAGCTGAATGCGCAGGGCAGCCTCACCGCCGATAAAATGTTGTTTCAGCGGGCGATAACCAACCTGCTGACCAACGCCATTCGCTATGCGCCAGGAAACGGCACCATTGCCGTCAGCACAATTCAGGGCGGTAACTCGGTTGAAATTGAAGTGGCGAACGACGGGGAGCCGCTTGCCGAGCCGGAGAAAGCCTTCGAGCGCTTCTGGCGGGGAGATAATGTCCGTCACACCGCCGGCAGCGGGCTGGGGTTATCGCTGGTGAGCGCCATCGCCGCGCTACACGGCGGCAGCGCCTATTATCGCCACGCGCAGGGCAAGAACATTTTCGGCCTGCGTTTGCCCGCCTGACCCGTCGCGCAAATAGCATTAAACAGGGTAAAGCAGCGCCGCGCCATACAGCCCGAGGCCATAGGCCAGATGCGTCAGCAGGCTGAATACCCGCGCCCGCCATGGCCTGGGCGTGCGCGAGGCCGCAATGCCAAAACCCAGCGCCGGCTGCATAATCAGCCAGGGTGCAGGCAGCGTAAACACGCCTGTCAGCACCCCCGTCAGCAGAAGCGGTTCGCGCAGCCATGACGAACCCTGGAGCAAAAATGGGATCGCCGCAAACAGGATGCCGGTGAGGTAATGGAATGCCCAGCCGGTAAAACCCTCGCCTCTGATATAAGGCGTTGAGAGGATGGTGTTATGCCGCCCCTTTCCCCGCATGAGCCACAACAGCCAGCGCCCCACCAGCCCATAGTTCAGCGGCGGCACGCGAAGCAGCTTTTTCTGACACATCGACCAGCCATCCATCAGCAGCGTTGCGCCAGTGCCGGTGACGATAATCTGAAGCACAAGAGTGTTATCCATTTTTCCTTCCCCTGATAAAGAGATGCTAAGGTGTCGGCGAGTGTGCAACGTGAAGTGAGGTTTAAGTCAACGGTGAAAGAGCTGGATATTGGGGAAGTGGCGGCGCTTTCCGGCATAAAGCCCTCCGCGCTGCGGTTTTACGAAAAGAGGGGCTTAATCAAACCGATTGGCCGCAACGGGCTGCGAAGGCAGTATCCGCAAAGCGTGCTGAATAAGTTGCAGCTGATCGTGCTCGGCCAGGCGGCAGGCTTCTCGCTGGATGAGATGGCGGCAATGTTAAACCCGCAGGGCAGGGTCGCTATCAACCGCGAGCAACTTCAGCAGCGCGCGCAGGCAATTGACGAGACGATTTGTAAGTTGCAGTTATTCAGCGAGGGGCTAAAGCATGCCGCCCGCTGCCCGGCCCCGGAGCATACCGAGTGTGCGTCGTTCAAAAAACTGGTGAGCCGAGGGCTGCGGCTGATCGCGCGCAAATAACGTCAACGCAAATGCATTACTCATCATGATAGCGGGTCGAGCGACTCTCCTTCTTAGCCGAGTGCATCCAGCAGCGGCCATAGAGGGTTGACGCGTAGTG
The DNA here is from genome assembly GCF_016516575.1 of Kosakonia sp. S57. Classification (NCBI taxonomy): domain Bacteria; kingdom Pseudomonadati; phylum Pseudomonadota; class Gammaproteobacteria; order Enterobacterales; family Enterobacteriaceae; genus Kosakonia; species Kosakonia sp. S57. The sequence continues at coordinate 252,489 of NZ_JACVUL010000002.1, forward strand.
GCGACCGCGATCGTCAGTAATCTTGCAGTGGCAGGCAAAAGGCTCAACGGAGGCAGCGCCTTCAATTAATGCCGTATCGACTCCCCGGGGACTAAAATCGACGATGATCTCGACGTTATTCACCCAATCCGGTCGAATACGCTGTCTGTTCAGCAGCTTTGTCAGCATACTCATGTAATAGCGCACCAGATGATTTATCAATGCCTCGCGCGCCTCGAGCCGGGTTTCGGGCAATGCAATCCCTACGGAGGTGAATCGGTGCCTGATCGCAAAGTGCTTTAGCAGCCCCAGAGACCAGTAGCCATGAAAATCATTATTGCGGCTCACAAAGCTCGAATTGAGCGCATTAGCGATGCCCTTAAGCTCACGTCGTCTTGCCATCATTACTCCCTGTTTGCAGATCAATGGCCTCGCCAATATTAGGGGTTGCGCGCCTGTTGTTGTCCTTCAAAGGATTATCCATGTTAGAACATAGCGTTAATCATTGATTGAACAAATGCTCAAATTACAGGAATCGCTATGCCATATACATCAGCAACGCCGCGGCTCTTTTACCGCACGCAGGGAGAAGGCCCGTTAGTCATCATGCTTCATGGTCTGTTGATGGATAGCAGATGCTGGGTGGATAACGGCTTCATCTCTGCGTTGAGTCCCCATTTTCAGGTGGTGTGTCCGGATCTGCCCGGCCACGGGGCGAGCGATAAACCTGATAATCAGGCTGCCTACACCCAACAGCGCCAGGCGTTAGCCATCGTCAATCTGATGGATGAACTGGGGTCTGAAAAAGCGCATATCATCGGCTACTCTGCCGGTTCCTGGCTGGCGATGGAGCTGATAAACGCTCACGCAGATCGCCTGCACTCTGTGGTGTTGGGGGGATGGGATTGTGAAGCTGGCCTGCCTGAAACGCCTGTTGGCAAGCTGACGTTTGAGATGTTTATTGCTTATGCCCGGCAAGTCGCGCCGGAACTCACCGCCTCGCTCACCCCTGAGGATGAAAAAGGGGCGGAGCACTTTTTCAATGAACTGAGAAAACATGCTCAGGACGCGGAGGGCTTTTTCCCCAGCCCTGTCCCGCTGCGGTTTTGGGCGGGCGCTGATGACCCCTATTACGCCGCAATGGCTGCGTTAGCCACGCGCTATGATATACCGCTTTTCGCCGGTAAAGGTGATCACCTGAGTGAAGTGAACCATCCAGCGAGTGCCACCCTGAGTGCGATCCTGAATTTTGTCAGTAATCCTCAAGCGTCCGGGCGGGCATAACTTCTGCAGCGAGAGGGAGCAGCCACGCCTGGCCTGCTCCCCCTTTGCGGTTACCACACGCTTAGTTCGTCACCGCAACTTTCATTGCCGGGCGCTGCGGCAGTAGCCAGAGAAACGCCATGATAATCAGCGCCAGCGTCAGTGACGCGCTATAGCGGCTCAACGCAAGGCCGCCATCTGCGACAGGTTTATCGAGGAAATCACCGACTACCGCACCCAGTGGGCGAGTCAGAATAAACGCGGCCCAGAAGAGTGCGGTGCGCGACAGCGAGGTAAAGCGGCTGGCGGCCCAGATAATCGCCAGCGCGCCGACAAACAGCAGGATGCCGCCATCATAGCCCAGCCCTTCGCTGTCTGCGGTCCAGTCACCCAGCGCGGTGCCGAGAGTCTGTGAAAACATAATGGTGACCCAGTAAAAGCTCTCCGTGACGCCATTGTTGACTGAGCTGACAGCGATGGTGCCGCAGGTCAGGCGCCAGACAAGCAGTGAAAGCAACAGCAGCGAACTCAGCAGCAGCGTGCCGCCCAGATAACCTATCCCGAGTGAGCGATCGGCAAAGTCCGCAAGCGTCGTGCCAACGGTCGTGGTGGCAACTACCGTAAACCAATAGATCCACTTATTAAAGCTGTGGCGTTCAATCTGCACCACCACGGCAATCAAAAAGATGATGGCGAAAATCAGCGTCCCGGTGAGGTAGCCCAGATTCATCGACATGGTCACTGCATCACCACCGGTCTCACCCAGCGTTGTCGCAGCAATCTTGGTTAACCAGAACGTCAGCGTCACAGCGGGAACTTTGCTGGCGACGGTTTGATGTGCGGACTTATTTTGCATAAGGGAGGCTCCGGAATAGCCCGGGATGGGCTAGCGTAGCACTTACATTATCGGAGTATTCTTAAGCGAGGATTAAGTAACACCGATAAATTGCAGAAATTTTGCGCGACAGCCGGGGCACAATACCTGGCGCAAATATAAAAATGGGCAGCATCAGGTTTTCTGCAATTTCATATGCAAAAGCGGATAGGGCCGCCTCTGGCCATCATGCTCAGAGCGGCCCACCACCTCAAAGCCCTGCTGTTGATAAAACCCCACCGCTTGCGGATTCTGTTCATTGACGTCCAGCTCATCCGCGCCCTGCGCGATGGCGTGTTGCAGGAGCACTTTGCCGGTGCCTTTTCCGCGCCGGGCGGCATCGACAAACAGCATCTCGATCCTGTTGTCACTGACACCGACAAAGCCGACGATGGAGCCATCTTCAACCAGCCGGGCAATCGACAGCGTGACGGCAGGGAAATAGAGATTTTCTAACAGCGGGCGCAGCGCCTCAATATCCTCCTCCGGTAAGAACTCGTGGGTGGCACGCACCGATGACTCCCAGATGTCCAGTAATGTCGCGTAGTGAGCGGGCCTGCCCGCTTCAATCGTTATCATCATCTTCCTCTCCGTAATGGCTTAACAGCGCGGAATGCATATTAGCAGCCTCGAATGCCAGCTACACTTTCAGCGGCTTAAACGAATAGAAACCAGTTATTAAAGAGGTCACACAATGAGCACTTCAACCGTCACGCTATACGTCACCTATTACGGCGATCCGCAGAGCCGTTTTGACCGGGACTATTACGTCAACAGTCATATTCCGCTGGTGATCAAAGCGTTCCAGCCCTATGGCCTGCTCAGCGCAGCCGCCCTCTTCCCGGCCGTTGAGCAGACGGGAACCGTCGCCATCGCCGAGTGCGTTTTCCGCGATGAGGAGGCGATGAAAGCGGCGTTTAACTCGCCAGAAGCGCCGGAAGTGACGGGCGATGTACCGCACTTTACCGATCTGACACCGAGCATGTTGCGCGCCGTTGCGCTTTAAGCGCTAACCAGTAAGGCCGGTGCTGATGCACCGGCCTTATTGTTTTTACTGTGCGGCAAGTGCCGCCACAAAGTCGCGGTAGGTGTGCAGCGGGCGCCCAAGCAGTGCCACCAGCCGCTCCCGATCGCCCCCATTTGGGATCATGCCGTGGCTGACGTAGCGCTCGGCCATCAGGCGCATTTCATAGGCCATCCATTTCGGCATAAATTCCGTCATGCCAGCTTCAAAGGCGTCCGGGCTGTCACCGCCATACATCACCTCGCGCCCGAGCACATCGCGCCAGATTGCCGCCGCATCATTACCCGTCAGCGTATCGGGGCCAACGAGATTAATGGTCTCGACGGGCAGCTTCTCGCTCGCCTGGTCGCGCCGAAGCAGCTCAATAGCCGCTACCTCGGCGATATCACGCGTATCCACCATCGCCAGCCCGCGGCTGCCAATCGGCATCGGGTAAACGCCGTGGTTAACGACCACCTCCTTAATCATCGCCTCATTATCGATAAAGTAGGTAGGGCGCAGAATGGTGGCGCTGAAGTTCATCTCGGTAAGCATGCGCTCGGCGCCATATTTAACCGCGAAATGCGGCACATTGACGGCGGCATCCGCGCCAAAAACCGAGAGATAAACCACGCGCTCAACGCCCGCTTCCCGTGCGATGTTGAGCGTAATCAGCGTCTGGGTAAATTCATCGGCGGCAACCGCATTGAGTAAAAACAGGGTCCTGATGCCGCTAAAAGCAGCGCGCAGGGCGTCGATATCCAGCAGATCGCCCTTAACTACCTCCACATTGTCAGCAAAACCGGCTTTTGCGGGATCGCGGGTCAATACGCGGACATCAGCGCCGCGGCGAAGCAGCTGGTCAACAACGTGGCGGCCAACGCGGCCGGTCGCTCCGGTAACAAGAATGGTCATGATGTTTACTCCGTACTTTCTGGTGGGTGTAACCAGAGACTATGCCGATCCATTTTTGCCCGGAAGAGGCTATTATTTGCACACTCCGTTCCAAAAATGAGACAGCTAATGGATATCAACGCTTTAAGAGAGTTTCACCTTATCGCGGCAGCGGGCGGGATTGGCGCTGCCAGCCGTGCCAGCGGTAAACCTAAAGCCACCCTTTCTCGCAGGCTGACCGATCTCGAAGAGGCGCTGGGCGTGCGGCTGGTGGAGCGCGGCGGCCAGAAGCTGAAGATCACCGAAGCGGGCGAACGTCTATTGGCGCGCACGCTGGGCGCGATCCGTGAAATTGATGAAGCGGCTGAAGCGGCGCGGGAAGATAACGCCGCGCCCGCAGGGTGGCTGCGCGTTGCTGCCCCGCTGCTCTTTTCGCAGCTGGCGCTGGGGCGGCTGATGGCGGAATTTCGCCAGCGCTATCCGCAGATCCATATTGAGATTGTCTCGGAAAACCGCATGAGCGATTTAGTGGAGGAGCAGTTTGATGTGGCGATCCGCATCAACCCGCAGGCAAACAGTTCGCTGGTTGGCCGATGCTTCGCCAGGGACACGCTAGTGCTGGTCGCCGCGCCTGCTATCAGCCTGCCCGAAGTGGATGGGCAAAGCGTGCCGTCGATCCCGGCGGTAGTGATGTCAACGCATATCGAAGGGAGTGACTGGATCGTAGATAAGGGGCAGCGCCGCTTTACTCCGCAGCCGGTGATGCGCCTCTCCTCACTGCTGACCGTCCGCGATGCAGTGTTGTCCGGTGCTGGTGCGGCGATGGTGCCGAAGTCGATCGTCAGCGCTTATCTTGCGAGTGGGGAACTGATGAGCTGGGGAGAGGCCGATACGCTTACCGAGCTGTGGGTGCTGCACACCTCACGTCGGCTTCAGAGCCCTAAAGTGAAGGCCTTTGTAGAGTTTATCTGCGAATACTATCCCGCTGGCTGGTTCTCTACCTGAGGCGAGCGGGAAATGTGAGGAAAGAAGCATTGGCGCCAGTTACTGCTCGCTGACGGCAACGCCCTCACGCGCAACGAGGCTGATAGCGGATTCATAAACTTCGTTCATCCCATCCACCGCCTGCGCTTTCCCCTTTTTCAACTGCTCGAGAATCCCCTCTTTTTCAACGCGTTTCCCCGCTGTAATTAATGAGGATACCGCGTGCCCGATAACCATATAGACTTCACTTACACGTTCTGAACTTATGATATCCATTCACTTCCCTCCCGCGTAGATGCCACACCCGTAATTACTCGCTGCCCGAGCAGTTAAGTGAGCAAGGTATGTCGATGTTGTCCGATATATTTATAAAGTAATTTACCCGCAAAATCATCACTGTTTTATGAGGATTGTCTGAAGGTGAGTTAAATATTTTTTCGATTTTAAAGAAGATGTTAGATATTGATACTGCTGAAGGTTTTATGACAATAAAAAATGAAAAGGGGTTTTATGAAAATAATCTGGCGGGCCATCAGACGTTAAAAAAGTGGCAGGGGACATCATCTCCTGCCGACTATAATCCGACAACGGCACCGTAACCTTGTGCGCTTTATAATCCCAGTGTGACGGAGAAAGCTTAGAAAAACCTTAACGCCCCGGCCTTTTTCGAGATGTTAACCAGCGCCGCTCGCTGAAATATGCCGATGCCACCCCCCTGGTTTTTGCTTAAGGATCTACTCAGCTAAACAGCCGACGCGAGGTATGATATCGCTTCAGTCACATGCGGAGCAGAAGATGGATAAGGATACACTGGTTACCCTGGTGAAATTTAAGCGTTGGATGGATGGCGAAACCCTGAAAGCCATCAAGGCGATCGACGAACCGGCGCACCCGCAAAAGCGCCACCTGATGATAAGGTTGATGAACCATATTTATGTCGTCGACATGATTTTCAGAGCCAATCTCACCGGTCAGCAGCATGGTTACACCGCGCTAAATACCCCGGAAACACCTACGCTTGAAGAGCTTGAAGTGAAGATGGCCGACTGCGCCGCGTGGTATATCCAGCATGTTGACGCCCTCTCCTCGAGCGATCTGGAAAAAGTCATCACCTTCCGTTTTGTCGACGGTGGTCACGGCGAGATGCGCGCCATCGATATGCTCAACCATGTACTGTTTCATGGCACCTATCATCGCGGCGCGGTCGGCTGGATGATTTCAGAGTGCGGCAGCGTCGCGCCGAAGGATGTGCTGACGGTTTTTCTGCGCGATCATAATCACTAACTTGTCTGAAGGTTTGCAGGGCATTCAGCCGCCATTAAGCATAATAAGTACGCGCAGCGACCTGCGCGTACTCCTGAAAGGGTTTTACTCTACAAAAGTCAGCTTAGTAGCATCGTCAGAGTGGGTGATAAAAGCACCTCTGCCACTGTTATCCTCGATCCACATTTTGCCCATTACAGGGTCGGTGGCTTCGCGATAGCCAAGCGAGACCAGATAATGCTTGATAGCATCAACATCAGCCTGCCCATCGTACTCAATCTGATTTGTCTGAGGTGCCGGACCGTCTGCCGCTCTGAAATGGAGCATGACCACTTTACCGAAATGAGGGGCATTTTTTATCTCATCAGGGGTCAACAGTCGGTATGCCAGCCAGTCTGATGACGTGTAATCCACACTGTCAGACATATAGACCGACGCGAATTTATAACAAACGGCTGACAACAGCAGAACGATCAATACCAATGCATATTTAGTCACTCTGCTCATCGGAATTTGTCCTGAGGCTTTCGACCAACATTCATAAGCACACCATTGTTTGAAATTACCCGCACGGTATCACGCGAAAAATCACTCCAGGGCTGAACACACTTCATAAAGCCCGGCAGTTCACCGTACCAGGGGCGGGCACCTTTATTCTTATCAGGATCAGGGAACAGAAGCGGCTGGAATAGCCGATTTTTGTAGCGCCCAATTTCCCCGTAGTGATCCCATCGTTTAAGCGCCTCCGCCTTACTAACGAGTTTTAGCTGAGCGAAGTAATTCATAGGACGTATCACCCGGTAGAAACCAAGCAAATCTGATACAAGATCCTCTGCGCTAAATCCACTGTTGGTAGCCCATGAAAAAGGTACCGACGCCTGCCGGCTTTCAAAACGGCCAGCTGTAATCATCATCATCGCCAATACGATACTATGCCTGACATGCAGAGGGGTTCCCTTTTTTACCATCCAAAGAAGATAGACGCCGGTGCCTAGCGTATGGTTTCGCTGGTACATCGATTGTGAATAAACCACCTCATAGTAAGGTGCACTCCCCTTTTCCCCCTCAGCCATCTGTTCCAGAATCCTTTTGATATCCCGACCCAGAGCATGCCCCAGATCTATCCAACCCAATATTTGCGAATAGACCAAACCAACAGGTGCGCTCAGTTCTGTTGCAGGATCAATTATGTCAGTCCGTTTGCTCATAATCTTTCGCCTAATCTTGTACTCGTGATTGTTAACATGTTGCTCAGCCAATATCGTCACCGCGATATTTAAAACGATCCCTGCATAATACCGTTCACGAAGAGGCAAACTGCGCGCCCTCCCGGAAGGAAAATAAAATCAGAAAAACGCCCTGCGGATTAAAAGCGGTGTGTTCCTATGGAGATGTAGAAGAGAGAAACTGACTAATAGTTAAGGCTGATGTATTAGGTTCGCATTTCAAGGCAGATCCATACAATATCGAGCATTTAAGGAGCCAAACCATGCTGATGTACACCACCATAGGCAGCAACGATTTACCGTCGATGACGCGTTTCTATGACGCGATTTTCACGGTGCTGGGCGTGCCGCGCACTCCTGCGTGGAGTGAGTCCTGGGCGATGTGGGGCGAGCCGCCAGACCAGGGATTCAGTTTTTGCATCTGCCCGCCGTTCGATAAAAAAAGGGCGACGCCGGGTAACGGGACGATGTTCTCCTTCCGGGCAAGCAGCGCAGAGCAAGTAAGGCAATTTCATGCCGCAGGGCTGGAAAATGGCGGCAGCGATGAGGGTGCGCCTGGTCTCAGAGAAGACTACGGGCCGGATTTCTATGTCGCCTATTTGCGGGATCCAGAGGGGCACAAGCTGGCCTGCGTATGCCATCCGTGGCACCCGGAAATAGATAACCCAACCTGATAGTTCTTGTGTTATTACTGGTCAGGCTTAAAAACCTGTCCAGAACGGCCTTTATCCTAAGGGCTTATGCATAAGGATTCGATGTCATGGAAATCAGCATTCAGACCCCACTGCTGCACTCACTGCCGTTAAGCCAGCGCAGCGGATGCAATGTGTGGCTGAAAATGGAGTCTGCCCAGCCCACCGGCTCGTTCAAACTTCGCAGCGCGGCACATGCCTGCCGCTATTATGCAGAACAGAGCGCAAAAGGCTTTATCAGTTCGTCGGGCGGCAATGCGGGCATCGCGGTGGCGCACAGCTGTCGCAAACTCGGCCTGCCGGTCACCGTCGTAGTGCCTGAAACCACCTCCCTGCGGGCGAGAGAGCTGATTGAGCAGGAGGGAGCCACTCTTGTGGTGCACGGCAACGTCTGGAGTGAGGCGAACGACTATGCCCTCTCTTTAGCCACCGATGAGGTCATTTATATTCACCCCTTTGATAACCCACTTCTGTGGGCGGGCATCAGCACGCTGGTGGATGAGGTGATCGCCGCAGGCGTGATCCCGGATGCCGTGATCCTCTCGGTCGGCGGCGGCAGCCTGCTCTCCGGCATCGCTCAGGGGCTGGAAAAACATCAGTTGAGCCATATCCCGATCTATGCCGTTGAAACCGAGGGCACCGCGTCGCTGAACGCCTCGGTTAATGCCGGTAAGCTGGTGCGTCTGGAGAAGCTGAGCGGCATCGCAACGACCCTTGCCGCAAGCCAGGTGTGTGAAAATGCGTTTAACGTCGCCAGCCGTTTTGAGGTGAGAAGCCAGGTTGTTTCTGACGCTGAGGCCGTGCGCGCCTGCCGCCTGTTGCTGGACGATCATCGCGTACTGACCGAGCCTGCCTGCGGCGTGTCGCTCTCGCTGCTCTATGACAACAAACTCCGCTTTGCTCCCAGCGATAATGTGCTGGTAATTGTCTGCGGCGGAGCATCGGTGACGCTGGAAAGCCTGCTCGGCTGAAGAAAAGCGCCACAGCGCGTTAAAACGTGGCGGTAAGGGCGCACGCCCCTACCGCCGTGCCTGTTACCACTCGACGCAGATTTTCCCCAAGTGGGAACCGCTTTGCAGATGAGCAAAGGCTTCGCTCAGCGCCTCATAGCTGAAGGTGCGATCGATGACTGGCTTCTGCTTCATTACTTCCAGCGCTTTCACAAAATCGATCTGATCCTGGCGGCTTGCCACAATCACCCCTTTGATCTGCACCTGTTTCGCCAGCAGGGAGAGCACCGATACGCTGGCTTCATCGCCAGACAGGATACCAATCTGCGCGATATGCCCGCCGACTTTCACCGCTTTCAGCGACTCTTTCAGGGTAGCCGGGCCGCCCACTTCCACGACGTGATCGACGCCGAACCCCTGGGTCAGTTCAAGCACTTTATCTCCCCATTCCGGCGTGGTTTTGTAGTTGATGGTCTCATCCGCGCCCAGCTCGCGCACAACGTCGAGCTTCTTATCGGAAGAGGAGGTGGCGATAACTTTCGCGCCCATCGCTTTCGCAATTTGCAGCGCCGCGATGGAGACACCGCCAGTGCCCTGGACCAGCACCGTTTCGCCCGCTTTCAGGTTGCCATCCACCACCAGCGCCCGCCAGGCGGTCAGTGCTGAGGTAGTGATGGTCGCGGCCTCTTTGTGGCTCCATCCCTGCGGCGCATGGGTAAAGGCATTTTGCGAGCGCACAACGTACTCACTTGCCATACCATCAACGCCGTCACCGGGGGTATGAGCAAAGCCGCTCACCTCAGGGCCTGGCTTACCTGCCAGCCAGATGGGGAAAAAGGTAGAGACTACATTATCGCCGACGGCAAACTCCTCAACGCCCTCGCCCACCTCTTCGACCACGCCCGCGCCGTCGGAGAGCAGAATACGGCCATACTCAGTCGGGAACTGGCCGCTAGCAACAATCAAATCATGAAAGTTCAGCGAGCTGGCTTTAATCGCAACCCGAATTTCACCCTTGCCGGGTCTGCCCGGATCGGCGATATCTGAGACGGTAATGTTTTCCAGGCCGCCCGGCGCGTTAAGTGTGACTGCTTTCATCATGCTTCTCCTGTTACAGCGTAAATTTGCGTTAACCAGCCTAAATCATAGGATCACTTTGTTAAAGGCGAGCGTTTTTGTGACCCGGCACACACCGCCCCCGGCGTGGACTTATATCCCCTTGTTATGCCATGATGCTAATTGGTTAAATTTTTGTATATATGCCCGCCAGCCAGGGCTTATACAGATGGCATACTCGTTCAGGCGATAAGTAATGGCGTATTTGAATTCTTTATTGACGTTTATCGAAGGCAGGCCGGCGCTGGCCATTGTTTTAAATATTATTCTGCTGATCGTCTCTGGCATGTTTGCGCACCTGATGTGCAAATTCCTGCTGATTAAGGTGGTGCGTAAAGTCTTCTTTGCCAGCCATAAAAAAGATGTGCCGCTGGAAAAAGATCGCCGTATCGCTGAAAAGTTATCCAACTTCGTACCGGTTCTTACGGTCTATTACCTGCTGCAATTTATGGAAAATATGCCAGCCTCGCTGGTAACGGCAATAAATACCATCTGTGGAATTTTGTTCTTTATTTTTCTGTCGGTATTCTTCAACGAGATGCTGGATATCGTTAATAGCTCCTATTTGCGCAAGACGAAGCGTAAAAATCACTCGATTAAGGGCTATATCCAGATAGGTAAAATCTTAATTCACGTTATTGCCGCGATCATGATCCTCGCGGTGATGTCGAACAAATCACCAGCCATTATTATCTCCAGCCTCGGTGCGGTGGCGGCGGTGCTGATGCTAGTGTTTCAACACACCCTGCTTTCGCTGGTCGCCAACGTGCAGGTCTCCTCAAATGATGTCCTGCAACTCGGAGACTGGATTGAGATGCCGGATAAAAACCTCAGCGGTGAAGTGACCGATATCGCGCTGCACACCATTACTATCCGGAACTGGGATAACACCATCTCCCGTATTCCGACAAAAAACTTCCTCACCGAAACCTATACCAACTGGCAGGCGATGTTTTCCTCCGGCGCGCGCCGCATTATGCGCAGCACCAATATCGATCAGCACTCGGTGACCTTTCTCTCACAGGAGATGCTGGCTCCCATGCTGGCAATACGCGGCGTGAGTGAACCGCTGTCAAAACTGCTTGATGGCCGCGATCCGATGGGCGTGGCGGACAGCTGGTTTATTGATAATGGCCTGACGAATTTGACGCTTTTCCGCCACTACTTAATGGCTTATCTCGCCGAGCGGCAGGATATTGTCAAAGAGATGTACATTGTCGTCAGGACACTAAAGCCGTCACCGGCCGGTATTCCACTGGAAATTTACTGCTTCACCACGTCAACTCTGTGGGCAGATTATGAGAATACGCAATCGGCGATATTTGAATATATCACCGCGGTAGCAGGACAATTCTCCCTGCGCTTATATCAGTATCCCGCCGGCCACGATTTCTGGCGTTTATCGCAGCAGCACGCGATAGAGAAAAGCGCGCCATCCAGCGAAGGCTGACAAGCTTAGCGGGTCACAGCAGCGCGGGTCACCTCCCGCGCCTTACCTCAGATAAACATCACACATTGCGTCGGGAAAATATATTTTCCCGACGCAATGTGCATGCGCGTAATTCATAAACAAAAAAAGAAAAGGACAAAAAAAGATATATTTCACACTTAGGATCTTTATCAAAAAATAAAAAAAGAAAAACCCCTTTCCATTGCGGAACTTTATACCCGTAGCAAAAATCATTATTACCGTTGTGATATGAGCAAAGAAAAATGAAAAAAACTCGTATTGTAGTGATGATGATAGGCGCTATTTCAGGTACCGCGTACGCAGACTCAGAGCAGTTAATCCCCGATTTTTCCCCCGAAAGCTTTTCCGCCTCCGCCTCTGCCGGGATGCTGAGCGGTAAATCGAATGAGCTAGTCTATGACGAAATAACAGGGAGAAAAATCAGCCAGCTTAACTGGAAGATAAAGAATGTCGCCATTGTGAAAGGCGATCTCTCCTGGACCCCCTACTCCTTTTTAACCCTCAACGCCCGCGGCTGGACGTCACTCGCCTCCGGGGCAGGCCATATGGATGATTACGACTGGCTGAATGAAAGCCAGTCAGGCTGGACCGATCACTCCACCCATCCTGACTCGGATGTCAATTACGCCAATGAGTTCGATCTCAACCTGAAAGGCTGGATTTTCCAGGACGCGAATTATAAAGCGGGCGTGGTGGCAGGCTATCAGGAGACGCGATTCAGCTGGACGGCGCTCGGCGGCGCTTACGATTATGACAACGGCGCCTCAGTGGGTAACTTCCCGGCAGGCGAACGCGGGATTGGTTACAGCCAGCGCTTCACCATGCCCTATGTTGGGCTGGCGGGTCAGTACCGCATTGATAACTTCGAATTCAATGCGCTGCTGAAGTTCAGTGACTGGGTGCGCGCGCATGATAACGATGAACACTATATGCGCGACCTCACCTTCCGTGAGAAGACCAGTAACTCGCGCTATTACGGTGCGTCACTTGATGCCGGCTACTACGTCACGCCACACGCGAAAGTGTTTGCTGAGTTCACTTACAGCAAATATAAAGAGGGCAAAGGCGGGACGCAGGTTATTGACACCACCAACGGCGGATCGGAATTCATCGGTGGCGATGCTGCGGGTATTGCCAACAAAAACTACACCATCACCGCCGGTCTGCAATATCGCTTCTAAACCCGCGATATGACACCGCATAAAAAGCCCCTGATGGGGCTTTTTTATCTCCGCTATTTAGCTGCAATAAACCCGGCAATCGCCGCCGTCACCGCATCGGCGGCTTCCGTTGGCGGATGGTGGCCAGTTTTTGCCAGCGTGAGCAGTTGAGCATTGGGCAGAAGCGCGGCGATCTCTTTGCTTAACTCAACCGGGGTTGCCCTGTCCTCTTCCCCGACAATCACCAGCGTCGGCGCAGCGATCGTCGGCAAAAGGTGGGTGATATCGCCCCGGTCAAACACGGCGGCATCCAGCGCCAGCGCTAATCCTTCGCGGTTGTGAGCATGCATCATGGCACGCTCTTCGGCGGCCTCATGAGGGTGGTTTTGCAGCCATTCCTCACTGTTTACATAGGCCTGAAGGGTGGTAAAAAGCGCCTCCCGCGCCGCATCGGAACCACTGAGCAGGATTTCGCGCTGCCTGCGCCACATCTCCAGCCGTTCAGGCAACTCCGCACGCGCGCTGGTGCCAATCAGCACAAGGCCTGCCAGAAGCTGCGGATAATTCGCCGCCAGCCGCAGCGCCACCATCGCGCCCTGGCTCTGCCCAACGATGGTGACCTTGCCGAGCGCCAGTTCCTCAATCATCAGCGCCAGATCGCGGCTCAGATCATCAAGCATCCAGCCGGTGGGATCGTACCCGCTCAGGCCGTGTCCCGGCATATCAACAACGATGCAGCGATAAGCGTGGCTCAGGGCCTGAACCTGTGCGGCGAAAATGTGATGGCTGGCGAAAAGCCAGTGGGCAAAAAGCAGCACTGGCCCTTCGCCGATATCGCGGTAACGGTAGAGCGTGCCATTGATGCGTACCTGCTGCAGCGACCACTCATCATCCTCGTTAAAGGCTCTTGCCAGCAGCGCCGAATCTTCAAAGATTTGATAACGGCGAATCTTCCCGTTCGTGACCGTGAAGTGAATGATCATATCGCTGCCAACGGTGTGCTGCGTGCTCACCACCGTGTGGCGAAAACGCCCCAGCACCAGCACGCTGTCGTGCTGCGCGATAATCTCATTAATGACAAATTCCCGCGGCCTGAAGTTCTGCGGGAAAGCCATTAACCAGCGCCGGACCTGCTCAGGCCCCTGCAACAATCCAACTGTCGAGACGCCTGGCTCGCCGTCAATATGCCACACCACATCGTCGGCCAGCAGGCTGACAATCTCATCCACCCTGCCCGCGGCGAACGCCGCAAGGTAGGTTTCCACGACCTGCTTCGCTGTGACTTCCATCTGCTCACTCCTGTTTTTCGAATAGTAATGCCGTAACAGAAGTCTATTTTTTCCATATTTTGAAAACTACGGATAAAATCGGCGAATCATTTTGCATAAACAGAAAACAGAGAGCATGGACTGGAACGATTTACGCTTCTTTTTGGCCGTTGCGCGCACCAACAGCCTGACTAAAACTGCGGCCACGCTAAAGGTGAGCCAGTCGACGGTGTCGCGCAGAATTAGCGCACTGGAAAGCAGCCTGCGGACCAGCCTGTTTCTGCATCATCAGACCGGCTACTTTCTTACCGATGCCGGGCAGGCGCTGCTGAGTTATGCCGAAGAGGTGGAGAGCCGGATTGGCGCGCTGGAGCACGCCTTTGCCGGAGGCGATGGCGAAGCGGCGGGAACCGTGCGCCTGGCGACGGCAGAGACACTTGCCAACCACCTGATTATCCCGGCCCTGCCGCAGTTCCAGGCCGATTACCCGGCGATCCACCTCGAGCTGATTACCGGGGTCAACACCGTCTCGGTGGTACGAAACGATGCCGATATCGCGCTGCGCCTGGTGCGCCCGGAGCAAAACACGCTGAAGATCCGCAAAGCCGGGGTGATGGCCTCGGCGGTCTACGCAGCAGAGCGCTATCTGCGCACTCACCCTGCGCCAGAAGATGCCCCCTTGAGCGGACGGCGCTTTATTACCTGGGACAGTTCGTTCAGCCATCTTCCCGCCGCCCGTTGGTTTAATGAGCAGGTTGAAGATAAAACCTCTGCGCTTGCCACCACCAGCCTGGTGACTCAGCTCTCTGCCGTCAACGCCGGGCTTGGGCTGGCAGTGCTGCCCTGCTTTATCGCCGCGCAGCAGCCGGGATTAGTCGAAGTGATCCCACCCGGCCAGGTGCTGAGCGAAGATCTCTGGCTGGTGACCCATGCCGATCTTATCGCCTCGGCACGCATCAAAGCGGTGGCGGAATTTTTAATGACTCTCCTCGCCCGGGCAAACATGGCCTGAAGAACATTACTCGCCGCCACGCGGGTTTATGCGCCGCCGCGGCAGCGTATCAAGCAAGCGGTTAAGCTCGGTTCGCTGGCGATACTGCGCTGGCGTATCGATATCGCAGTGGATCCCCGGCTCATCGACGGCAACCGTACAGGTGCCGATCTGGCGAACAATCGTCTTTAAGCTGCTGTTGGCGGGCGCGTTGCTGATAAGCGCAAGCGCCTGCGCCGGGAGCAGCACCGGATGGCCCTGGCCCTGGTCATAACCGGGAACCAGGCAGTGGTCATGATCCGCATGCTGCCATAACGCGCTGTAAACCGAGGGCGACACTTCTGGCATATCGCCCAGCGCCAGAAAAAAACGCCGCGAGGTGACCGCCGCCGCGCCACACTTTACTGAAGAGAACATCCCTGAGGCGTAATCAGGGTTGTGGACAAGCGTAATGGCGGGCTGACCGTGATAGTAGCGCGCCAGCTCATCGCCACGATGCCCGGTAACCAGGATCACCCGGTCGCAGAGCGAGAAGGCGCTGCGAAGCGCACTGTCGAGCAGCGTGCCCGCCCCCCAGGGCAGCATCATTTTCCAGTCACCCATCCGGCTGGATAACCCGGCCGCCAGCATTACGCACTCAATCAACGCCTTTTCACTCATCGCTTGCCCCTCTTCACGCCTCGCCCTTCAGCACCGCTTTGATGGAGGTGATGATCGGCTGATAGCCGGTACAGCGGCACAAATTCCCCTCCAGCGCCTCTTTCAGTGCGTCGTCATCCGGCGTGTGGTTCACCGCTAAAAGTGCTTTAGTGCTCATCAACACGCCCGGCGTGCAGAAGCCGCACTGGACGCCGCCGTGGCGCACAAACGCATTTTGCAGCCGTTTGCCCACCGGGTCGTGATGCAGGGCTTCGATAGTGGTCACCTCCGCACCGTGACACTGGGCGGCGAGCAGCAGGCATGAGCAGACCGCCTTGCCATCAAGCATTACGGTACAGGCACCGCACTCACCCACGGAACACCCCTCTTTGGTGCCGGTCAGGCGTAAGTCGTCGCGCAGCAGATCGATAAGCCGCAGGTTATCGTCCACCTCGCGGCGAATACGGATGCCATTCACTTTCAGTTCGATTGGGTGCATCTTCGCGCTCCTTAGTTGCTCTGCTCGGTTATTACGTCCTGCATCATCAGGCGGAACATATCGACAAATACCGGGATTTTGTACGGTGCAGACCAGCGCCCGCCGATGGCTTCATCCACCAGCCCTTTCAGCACCTGCGCCGCTTTATCAATCGAGGCGGCGTTCAGCGGCTGGCCGACTAAGGCCTCTTCTACCGGGCTTAGGCGCTGCGGTTTTCGCATCAGCGCGCCGTCGACCAGCCGACAGATGCGGATGGTGCCTCGCCTATCGACATGAAATTGTCCGCTCAGGCTTTGCCTGGTGATGTTGAGCGCATTGCGCCGCCCCAGTTGCAGGTAGCACTCCACCAGCGGCTGGGTCATCGGCACCGGCAGAATAAAGCGCGTGACCAGTTCATCGGCAGCGATACCGGTGCGATAGCCATCGGTGACAAACTCGCTCACCGGCAGACGGCGCGTACCGCGCAGGCTGCGCAGTTCCACCTGTGCGTCATAGATAATCAGCGGCGGCAGGGAGTCGGCGCAGGGCGCGGCATTGACTACATTGCCGCCGAGCGTGGCGCGGTTGCGAAGCTGTAACGAGCCGATGGTTTTGCAGGCAGTGATAAGCAAGGGATAGCGCTGCTGCACCAGCGGATGTTTAATCAAATCGCTGAAGCAGACCCCGGCACCAATCGACAGCCCGCCGTCGAGATCGAAGATCTCTTTCAGTTCAGCCAGCCCGGCAATATTGACCAGCGGCACCGCGTCACAGCGCAGGCGCGCCTGCACCAGCACATCTGTGCCGCCGGCAATCGGCTGCGCTGCGTTTTCCGCCATCAGGGTTAACGCTTCTTTTAAGGTATGCGCCACTTTCAGCGACACCGTATTGAGCCGGTGCACCTCTTTTTTAGGGCCGCAATCGAACAGCCGCTCGCTCTGGCGCGCCGGTTTTTTCAGGTTATAACCAAGCCTGACCTGCTCAAGGGTCAGCGGTAGCGTGCGGTTAAAGCGGCCGATGGCGAAACTGACCGCGTTATTGAGCGCCGCAGCGCCAAGTTCAAGCACCGGCTCGCCAATCACTTTCCCTCCCATTGGGCCTGCTTTATCGGCATTTTCGATGGCGTTGATGATAATTGGCGGCATATCTTTGATGGTCGGCAGCAAGTAGGTGTCGAAATTCTCCGACTTCACCACCCCCTGCTCGGTATTGAAGTCCTCCAGCATGCCGTAGCCAATCATCCCTTGCAGCACGCCGCCGTAAACCTGGCCATTAAAGCCGACCGGGTTGATCACTTTGCCGACATCGTGGGTCGCAACCACGCTGTTAACCGTCACTTTGCCGGTGCGCAGATCGACTGCCACATCGGCAATCTGGCAGCCGTAGACCCAGGTGAAATAGGGGCTGCCGCTCCCCTTCTCCTCATCCCAGTGAATCGGCGGTGCCACATGCCAGCCGTAGGCGGATAAGTTCGCGCCAGTGGCGCGGGTCATATCGACCACCTGCTGAAAGGTGAGACGGCGTTGCGGCTGATGGCGGTTGTAGACGTGCCCGTCGCGCCATACCAGATCCGCTATCTCACTGGCGTGCAGGGTTGCCAGGATGGCGGCGGCCATCCGATTTTTAATGGTGTTGGCGGCGCTGAGGATTGCCTGCCCGCCCATCAACGTGCCGCGCGAGGCGACGGTAGAGCCGCCATCGGCAATCATCGCCGTCGCCGGTTCGCTAAAGGTGACGTGCGCAAGCGGAATGCCGAAAGCTTCCGCCGCCAGCAACGACATGGTGGTCTGCAACCCCTGCCCGTTCTCCGAGACTGAAGTGGAGATGTTAATACTGCCGTCGGCATTGACCTGCATCAGCGCGGATGACGCATCCAGCCCCTCCGCACCGAGCGAGCAGCCGCGGTGGCTGAGCGCCAGGCCGATACCGTAACGCACCGGGCCACCCTCGGCATTCAGTTGCTGGTAGTGCGCCCGCCGTGCCTCGAATTCGGCTTTCAGCACCGAGGTTTCCAGCACCTCCTGCGCCGAGACGGTGTGATCGCACATCCGTTGACCGGCCATGCTGGTATCGCCCTGGCGCAGAATATTGCGCAGCCGCAACTCCACCGGTGAGAGACCCACTATCTCTGCCACTTCATCCATCAGGGATTCATTGGCGAAGATGATTTGCGGCGCGCCGTAACCGCGATAAGCCGAGGTGTAATTATTGTTGGTGTAGACGCCGGTGATATCGACGCGCACGTTGGGAATGTTATAGGGGCCCGCCGCCTGCACCGAGCTGCGCCAGGTGACGAACATCGTCTGCCCGGCGTAGCTGCCGCCGTCGGCGATGATATTGATCTGCATCGCCTGAATGCGGGCATCATCATCAAGGCCAATGCGGTAATGCAATTTATAGGGGTGGCGCTTATAGCTCTCGCGCATCGACTGCTCGCGGTTATAGGTCATCTTGACCGGACGCCCCGTCAGCTGTACCAGTAGCGCCGCGCGGCAGGCGAGATTATCAATAATGTCATCTTTGCCGCCAAACGAGCCGCCGAGCACCGAGCGTTTTACATTCACCTTGCTCTGCGGCAGATCGAGGTATTTAGCGACAATGCCGCGAATACGGTGGGCATTCTGAATCGATCCGGCGATGGTCATAATCTGCTGGTCATCATTCAGCCACGCGGTGATCGACTCCGGCTCGATATAGGCGTGCTCCTGGAACCCTACCTCATAGTCGCGCTCAATGATCTTGGTCGAGGCGGCAAACCCGGCCTCAATATCCCCTTTTACCGTGTGATGGCGGTTGATCACATTGCTCTCAAGCGCGCTGTGGATCAGCCGCGCGCCCGGTTTCAGGGCCTCTTCCGGGGAGGTGATCGGCTCGCAGGGCGAGTAGGTAAGCTTAATTTTGTCTACCGCCAGGCAGGCGGCCTGATAGCTCTCGGCGGCCACAACGGCAATCACGTCGCCGCGATAGGCCACCTCATTGTCGATAATCGGCGGGTAATCGGGGATGATCACTCCCAGCTTGCGCTGGCCGGGGATATCTTTCCAGGTGGCGATACGCACCACGCCAGGCACCTTTTCCGCTTCACTGATATCGACTGAATCAACGCGTCCCGCAGCGATATCAACATAGCGACAGACGCCGTAAAGCATGTTTTTCAGCCGGATATCGTCGCCATAAATCGCTGTTCCCCTGACTTTGGCCAGCCCGTCTACGCGGGCTACTTCACTGCCAACCAGCACCGTCTCCATTGTTATGCGCTCTCCACTAGCAAAAGGATGATTGCTATAAGCAATGGCTATGCCACTTTCAATTTGGGTAAAAAACAGACGAAACAGGGCGAAAAGCGGCAATAACGGATAAAAAGCAGGCAGATGCGCGCCCGGCCCTTATCAAGCCGGGAAAAGGAGTATCACTTTGATAAATTCATCGCCGACGGAGGTTATTTATCGACGAGGCGGTAAATGGGCATCAGCCGCGTGGTGCCGGTGAGATCGTCGAACACTTCGGTTTCAGCGGTGGCGATCGCCATCCCGCTTTTGCGCAGCCGCAGCACATCTGCCGCTATGCGCTGTAGCCCAAACCAGAACAGCCCATCCAGCGCGGTGACCTGCAAACCAGACTCCAGCGCCTGTTTCAGCCGCTCGCGCGGGGCTTTTATCTCTTTGGCGATCTGCTGGTAGGGCGCGGCCGTCGCACCGCTCGGATCGGTGCGCCGGATACGCGTCGCAAGACGGTACTGGAAGGTATCGGGAATGTCGTTTAAATCAGTTTTCAGACTGTAGACGCAGCCAAAACGCTTGCCATTAAACACGACATTTTTCTGCGCCAGGCTGAATTCATCGCGCAGCGCAGCAATCAGCTGCGGCGCGCGGGTCAGCAGTAAACGGAAGGGAAGCTCAAAGCTGGTGACATAATCAACATTGAGCAGCGCAATGCGCAGCCGCTCTTCGGCTCCGGCGTTAAGCTGGCGGCACTCATCCAGCACATCACGCCACTGCTGCGCCAGACGCGGCGTACCGGCGACGTCGGCAAAGCTATATTTCTCAATCTGATAATCAATTTTTCCGCTCACCCGGCCTTCCCTTCTGTATGAAGTCACTCTCCGTGGCTCAATTTACCAACTCCGTGACCTAACCGGAAGCCGCTATCACCGCGCCGTGATAGCCGTCATGGCGCGAAGGTGAATGAGGCCTGGATAAGCTGTTTATGGGGCTGGCTGTCATTGCTCAGGCCATAAAATAGCGTATAGGTTTTACTCTTAGCGAAAGGATAATTCCAGGTCGGCAAACATTCGCCGCTGCGCGGCAGCACCGGCTTGTCATTAAACACCTCATACCATGTCTCCCCGCTTTCACTGCCAATTTGCAGGGAGGTGATGCGATCGCCCGGCTTTACCGCATAGGTAATACAGAGATGATTCTCTTTTGTCGTTACCTCAGCCGGTATTTTCTTAACCATACGATCGCCAGGACCCGGGCAACCAGTGAGAAGAAACAGAGGGATTAACCACAGCGTTTTATTCATCATTTATTCCCGCCCGGTAACAATTTTGCGATATAAGCGCGGAATTTCACTTATAGGATCCTTCCCGCTGTATTTACCCTGACTATCCGAAGAAAGAAAAGATATCCATTTATTTAACCCATACACCAGAAGAAGCCAATAATCAGCGATAATAGATGCTTGCTGTTCCAGAGGGTAATCCGTCAATTTTTCCCTATCGAGCTGATAATAGTAATTCGCAAATTTGCTCACCAGCCCCCGCACTCTTACCCATTGTCCATGCTGGTGTTGCCACACATGCCCCAGCTCATGAATAAAAATATGTTTGTCTTCCACCGAAACATCTGCACGTGAGAAGTCTGCGTGATAGTCCTCTTTACGAAACGAGAGTTCGCCATTTGGTGCCATCGCTGTGCCTGGTGTCTGCAATCCAAAAGGGAAATAACTGTCGCAATGAACCCATACACGGCTATAAACGATGCTGTCGCCGAAGATCCGCCGAGCCATTGCAATTTCACCCAACGTCATCAGCCGTAACGTGCCCTCTTTGTATCCCGCATTCCTCTGCTTCCGTCTGTTCTCCTTTAACAATACTGACCAGGCACATTAAAGGGTGATGGCTTTTCACTCTAGCGGTGAATATTAAAAAAAATCCTATTTATCAGAAAACCAGCCTCCACTCACGCTTCAAATTAGCTCTCTTAAGCAATGCAATAAAAAGCCCGGCGTAGGTGCCGGGCCTGGTTTTCAATTTGCAGGTGAAAGTATTTTCGGCAGCAGTCGCCGCAGATGGCCTGCGCTGAGCAGCGTCATGGCGGCCTCGATATCGGGGGCGAAGAAGCGGTCCTGCGCATAGTGCGTGACCTGCTCGCGCAGCAGGCTACGGGCCTGCTCCAGCAGCGGGCTGGTGGTTAAACCTTCGCGCAGATCCAACCCCTGACAGGCGGCCAGCCACTCGACGGCAATCACGCCGCGGGTATTGGCTGCCATCTCCCACAGGCGGCGACCGGCGGCGGGTGCCATCGAGACGTGATCCTCCTGATTAGCGGAGGTCGGCAGGCTGTCGACGCTGTGCGGGTGCGCCAGCGCTTTGTTTTCACTTGCCAGCGCCGCCGCCGTCACCTGGGCAATCATAAACCCGGAGTTGACGCCGCCGTTTTTCACCAGGAAGGGCGGCAGTTGCGACATATGGCTGTCCATCAGCAGCGCAATGCGCCGCTCTGCCAGCGCACCAATTTCGGCAATCGCCAGCGCGAGGTTATCGGCCGCCATCGCTACCGGCTCAGCATGGAAGTTGCCGCCGGAGATAACGTCATTTTGTGCAGCGAAGACCAGCGGATTATCGGAAACGGCGTTTGCTTCGGTTAACAGCACTTCAGCGGCAAAGCGCAGTTGCGTTAAACAGGCGCCCATCACCTGCGGCTGGCAGCGTAATGAGTAGGGATCCTGCACCTTATTGCAGTTGTGATGGGACTGCGCAATCGCGCTGTCATCGGTAAGCAGATGGCGGTAGAGCGCAGCGGCGTCTATCTGCCCGCGCTGCCCGCGCACGTCGTGAATACGCGCATCGAAAGGCCGACGGGAGCCGAGCGCCGCTTCGGTGGTCAGCGCCCCACATACTACCGCCGAAGCGAAGAGATCTTCGGCTTCAAACAGCCCGCGCAGCGCAAAAGCGGTCGACGTTTGCGTGCCGTTCAGCAGGGCAAGCCCCTCTTTTGCCGCCAGCTTCAGCGGCACCAGACCGGCGCGGTTCAGCGCCTCGCCGGAGGGCAGCCATTCCCCCTGAAAACGCGCTTTACCTTCGCCGAGCAGCGTCAGGGAGAGATGCGCCAGCGGCGCGAGATCGCCGGAGGCACCCACGGAGCCTTTCGTCGGGATCCACGGATAAACACCGGCGTTGAGCATATCTATAAGCAGTTGGATCACCCGCAAACGGATGCCAGAGAAGCCGCGCGCGAGGCTGTTGATTTTCAGCAGCATTATCAGGCGCACCATCGCCTCATCCAGCGGCTCGCCAACGCCCGCAGCATGGGAGAGCACCAGCGAGCGTTGCAGGTTTTCCAGGTCTTCGGTGGCGATACGCGTCTGCGCCAGCAGGCCGAAGCCGGTGTTGATACCGTAGGCCGTGCGCCCCTCAGCCATAATGGCGTTTACGCAGGCGACGCTCTGCGCAATATCAGCAAAAGCGCTTTCATCCAGGGTGACGTGCAGCGGCTGACACCAGGCGTCGCGCAGCTGCGCCAGCGTCAACTGGCCGGGAATAAGGTGTAGCGTGATGTTCATGAACGTTTCCCCTGGGTGGCGGCCACCATCGGTAAGTTAAGCCCCTGTTCAACCGCGCACTCAATGGCGCTCTCATACCCGGCATCGGCGTGGCGCATTACGCCGGTGGCCGGATCGTTATGCAGTACGCGGGCAATTCGCGCCGCCGCTTCATCGCTGCCGTCGCAGACAATCACCATCCCCGCATGCTGTGAAAAGCCCATGCCGACGCCGCCTCCGTGGTGCAGCGAGACCCAGGTGGCGCCGCTGGCGGTGTTAAGAAGCGCGTTGAGCAAAGGCCAGTCAGAGACGGCATCAGAGCCGTCGCGCATCGCTTCGGTTTCGCGGTTCGGGCTGGCAACCGAGCCGGAATCAAGGTGGTCACGGCCAATCACAATCGGCGCGGAGACCTCGCCGCTGCGTACCATTTCGTTAAACGCCAGACCCAGTTTTTGCCGCCACTCCAGCCCCACCCAGCAGATGCGCGCCGGTAAGCCCTGGAAGCTGATGCGCTCGCGCGCCATATCGAGCCAGCGGTGCAGGTGCGGATCGTTAATCATCGCTTTCACTTTGGCATCGGTTTTGTAGATATCCTCGGCATCGCCGGAGAGCGCCACCCAGCGGAACGGGCCAATGCCGCGGCAGAAGAGCGGGCGAATATACGCCGGGACAAATCCGGGGAAATCAAAGGCGTTGGTGACGCCCATCTCTTTCGCCATCTGGCGAATGTTATTGCCGTAATCAAAAGTCGGCACGCCCATCTGCTGAAACGCCAGCATCGCGTTGACGTGTTCCGCCATGCTCGCTTTTGCTGCCTGCACGGTCTGCTGCGGATCGGATTCGGCTTTGCGTTGATACTCTTCCCATGTCCAGCCCTTCGGCAGGTAGCCATGCAGCGGATCGTGGGCGCTGGTTTGATCGGTGACCATGTCCGGGCGCACGCCGCGCTGCGCCAGCTGCGGCAACACGTCGGCGGCGTTGGCGCAGAGCGCCACGGAAACCGCCCTGCCCTCGGCGGTGTAGCGTTTAATTCTCGCCAGCGCGTCGTCGAGGGAGCTGGCCTGCTCGTCGATATAGCAGGTGCGCAGGCGGAAATCGATGCGGCTCTGCTGGCACTCAATCACCAGCGAGCAGGCACCGGCCAGCGTCGCCGCCAGCGGCTGTGCGCCGCCCATGCCGCCCAGCCCGGCGGTTAACACCCAACGCCCGGTTAAATCACCGCCGTAGTGCTGACGCCCGGCTTCAACAAAGGTTTCATAGGTGCCCTGGATGATCCCCTGGCTGCCGATATAGATCCAGCTCCCGGCGGTCATCTGGCCATACATCGCCAGCCCTTTCGCATCCAGTTCGTTAAAGTGCTCCCAGGTGGCCCAGTGCGGCACGAGGTTAGAGTTGGCAATCAGTACGCGCGGTGCATTTTCATGGGTTTTAAACACGCCGACCGGCTTGCCGGACTGCACCAGCAGCGTTTCATCGTTCTCCAGATTCGTCAGCGCCTGAACGATGGCGTCGTAGCACTCCCAGTTGCGCGCCGCGCGCCCGATACCGCCATACACCACCAGCGCCTGCGGGTTTTCCGCCACCTCCGGGTCGAGGTTGTTCATTAACATGCGCAGCGGCGCTTCGGTCAGCCAGCTTTTGGCCGTCAGCGCCGTGCCTCGCGGGGCGCGGATCGCCTGCGGGCGAGAGGGGGTATGCGACATCGTTGTTCTCCTGAAATCACGCGATGAGTGTGTAAACACATATACTTGTCTATACAATTGCGCGCAAGGCAGGATTTAACACTTAAGATACATTTTTCTGATAGTGCGCTAACAATCACGCTTTTGCTGCTGACAGCGCTCAGGAGCCGAAATGGCCCTGTAAACGGTAGCGGGAGCCGGGGTAAAGCAGGCTGGCGTGGGAGACAATCTGCGATGTCGACCAGGTGCGGCGGCGGATCAACAGGCAGGGATCGTGCTCCTGGATTTGCAACAAGCGGCACTCTTCAGCCGATGCGTGCACCGCTTCCACAATGTGCTCCCCTTCAGTGAGCGGCGCAATCAGCGACAGATAAGCATGAGCGGTGGTCTGCGTGTAATCCTGTTGCAGATACTCCGGCACCACATCGGCATTGACCCAGCGCTCCTCAATCTGCACCGGGGTGCCATTCTCAAAATGCACCATGCGCGAGTGAAAAATGCGTGTCCCTTCCGCCACGTTTAACGCCGCGGCCTGAGTTGCGTCGGCGGCGCGCGCCTCCAGCAGCAGCACTTCGCAGCGGTGCTGATGGTGGCGATCGGCAATCTCATCGGCAATGCTGCGCACCTCGAACAGCGCCGATTGCCCTTTCGGCTCGGCAACAAAGGTGCCGACGCCCTGCAAGCGTACCAGTAACCCCTCATCGGTCAGGGCGCGCACCGCGCGGTTGATGGTCATGCGGCTAAAACCAAACTGCGCCACCAGCTCCGCTTCAGAGGGGATGCGATCGTGCGGGCGCCAGATACCGGCGGCGATCTTCTCGCTGATGGCCTGCTTAACCTTCTCGTAAAAGGGCACGGGCGCGGTGGCCGGAGCCACCCGGGGGCGGGGGGAATACATAGCGCGGCAATTCCTTATTGTTATTTGTCAGGCGAGTATATCACTGCCACCAGTGCAGGATTTGCCAGGCCAGCCGGGCAGCGGCTTTCGCGCCCTGCCCTGCGTGATCAAACGTCGGATTAAACTCCACTAAATCCACCGCCTGCACTTTGCCGCTGCGACACAGCGGTTCGATAATGCGCAGCAGCAGATGCATCGGCACACCCAGCGCCGCTGGCGCGGAGACGGCGGGCATCTCCCAGGCGGGCAGCACGTCGAGATCGATGGTCAGATAGATCCTGTCGTACTGCTCAATGATGCGTTTAATTTCGGGTAGCGCTTCGGTTTCAAAGGCGTTTAACAGCGCCAGATCCTCAACTACCGTCACGTTACGGCGCGTTGCCTCATCCCACAGCGCCTGGGTATTGGCCGCCAGGCTGGCACCGAAACAGGTGTAGTGAAAGCCGCGCTGCTGAGTGTCGCACTGCTGGGCCAGCTGGCGAAACGGCGTGCCGGAGCTGGCGCGCGCCGCGTGGCGTAAATCGAGGTGCGCATCGAGATTGATAATCGCAACCTGCTCATCGGGGAAAGCATCAAGGATTGCCGAGCCGTGACCAAACGCCGTTTCATGCCCGCCGCCAAACACCAGCGTGCGCATCTGCGCCTGCTGGCAGGCGAGTACCGCATCATGCAGCGCCTGCTGCGCCTGCTCCAGCGCCTCCGGCCTGGCGACAATATTCCCCAGATCAACAAGATGTTGATGCCCGGCGTGGCTGGCCATATTCGCCAGTGCTGTACGCAGGGCAAACGGCCCCTTCGCGGCCCCCGCGCGTCCCTGATTGCGCTTCACGCCCTCATCACAGGCAAAGCCGAGCAGCGCCGTCTTGCCGCAGTGCTGCTCGGGCGCAAACATCGCCGCCTGAGTGACGGTCTGAAACAGGCGCAGGGCATTTGCCGCTTCGCCGCTGTCATCCCTGCCCTGCCAGCACGCAGGCGCTACCGGCTTCCATAAATTCATGCAGTGACCTCGCCACGGAAAATACGTTGATAAAGCGGATTACGTCCCGGTTCGTAGATCATCTCCACCGGATGATTAGCGTCCCATACGACAAAATTGGCGACAAACCCGGCGGCCAACTGACCATGGGTTTGCTTACGACCAAGCGCCTGCGCGGCATGACGCGTGACGCCCGCCCAGGCCTCTTCCGGCGTCAGGCCAAACTTCACGCAGGCCATATTCATCGCCAGATGCAGGCTGGCAAACGGGCTGGTGCCAGGGTTGAAATCCGTCGCCACCGCCATCGGCACCCCCTGCTGGCGCAGCAGGGCGACCGGCGGTTTTTGCGTTTCATTAAGAAAATAGAAGGCACCGGGCAGCAGAACAGCAACGGTCCCGCTGGCGCGCATCGCCATCACGCCCGATTCGCTCAGGTACTCAATATGATCGGCAGATAAGCCCTTAAAGCGGCTGACCAGCTCCGCGCCGCCCAACGAGGAGAGCTGCTCAACATGACCTTTCACCGGAATACCGAGCGCCTGCGCGGCGCGAAACACCTGCTCGGTTTGCGACGGAGTAAAGCCGACGTTTTCACAAAACGCATCTACCGCTTCAAACAGCCCTTTGTCCGCCAGGGTGGGCAAAATGGTGTTGCAGACCAAATCAATGTAGGCCTGCGGGTCCGTTTTATACTCCGGCGGCGCAGCGTGCGCGGCGAGCAGCGTGCGGCTCACCTCCACCGCGTTGTTTTGCGCCAGCGTACCGGCCACGCGCAGCATCTTCTCTTCGCTGGCGACATCCAGCCCGTAGCCCGATTTGATCTCAATCGTGGTGACGCCTTCGCGCATCAGCCGCACAAGCCGTGACTGCGCAAGATTAAGCAGTTCGTCTTCGTGACACTCTCGCGTCGCCCGCACAGTTGAGCTGATCCCGCCGCCTTCGGCGCTAATCTGTTGATACGAAACACCGTTTAACCGCTGCTCCCACTCCTGGGCGCGGTTTCCGGCAAAAACAAGATGAGTATGACAGTCGATTAAACCGGGCGTCACCAGACGGCCCTGCAGATCGCTGCTCTGCGGCGCGTGCGCGGGCAATTCACTCTCCGGCACGATTGCCCGGATCTGCCCGTTGCGCACCACGATGGCATGGCGCTCAAGCAGGCCATAGGGTTCTGCTCGCGTGGGATCCATGGTCGCAAGCGTTGCGTTACGCCACAGACGATCGTCAGAGGTCAGCTCAATCATATGGTTCTCTTGTCATGTGTTGTATAGACATTTATTTGCATAATGATTCGCTTGTCAACTCTGCGGCGCGTTTGCTGCGGGCAGTGCCGCCAATAACATGGCTGCAAGCAGCAAACTGTGACGCACCACATAAAATTCGCCTTATATTTCAACCGCAAATGAAGCGTTTCAGCAGGGCAAAAAAATCGTCGCCCAAGGGCAATTTATTTAGCAGTGAAAGTATTGTGTCGCCAAAGCCCGACACTCTGTAAGTTGCTAAAATTAAATAGAAAAAAGGCTCTTGTAAGGGCAAAAAATTAAGCGTACATTAGCCCCCGTTTGGTGATGAAATCACCCGAAATTCTGAGATGGCGCTGTGGCCGAAAGGGAGAAAATTCTCATTTTCGTTTTGGCGTAGTTTCACCTCTCTATACTCAGTCCTGACAGATCATTAATGCATACTTTGTGTGCGGAGCGATGAACGTGAAATATTTCTTTATGGGCATATCGGTGATGGTTATCGTGTGGGCCGGCACATTCGCCCTGATGATCTAGCCTGAGCCATAGCGCAGAAAAAAATAAGGAGCCATGCGGCTCCTTTTTTTATGGCTGATTGTTATGGCTGGGTCTCTTCCGCTGCCCCTTTTGGCGTTACGGGAAGCAGGCCGTCAGCGCGGAACATCGCTTTGATGCCGCGCACCGCCTGGCGGATACGATCGCGGTTCTCAATCAGCGCAAAGCGCACATGGGTATCGCCATAATCACCAAAGCCGACGCCGGGCGAGACGCACACTTTCGCCTCTTTCAGCAGCTTTTTCGCAAACTCCAGCGAGCCCATCGCCGCATACTGCTCCGGGATTTTCGCCCAGACGTACATCGATGCTTTCGGCATCTCCACCATCCAGCCCGCTTCATGCAGCCCTTTGACCAGCACATCGCGGCGGCGCTTATACTGCGCGGCGATATCGCGCACGCACTGCTGATCCCCTTCCAGCGCGGCAATTGCCGCAACCTGTAGCGGCGTGAAGGTGCCGTAATCGTGGTAGCTTTTGATACGCGCCAGCGCGTTGACCAGCGTCGGGTTACCGACCATAAAGCCAATGCGCCAGCCCGCCATATTGTAACTTTTCGACAGGGTGAAGAACTCAACGGCGACATCCCGCGCGCCGGGTACCTGCATAATAGACGGCGCTTTCCAGCCATCAAACACGATATCGGCGTAGGCCAGATCGTGCACCACCAGCACATCGTAACGCTTCGCCAGCGCCACCACTTTCTCGAAAAACTCCAGCTCAACGCACTGCGCGGTCGGGTTCGACGGGAAGCCTAAAATCATCATCTTCGGCTTCGGGTAACTTTCGCGGATCGCCCGCTCCAGCTCGTTAAAGAAGTCGACCCCTTCCACTAGCGGCACCGATCGCACCTGCGCACCGGCGATCACCGCGCCGTAGATATGGATCGGATAGCTCGGGTTGGGCACCAGCACGGTATCACCGTGATCCAGCGTTGCCAGCATCAGGTGCGCCAGCCCTTCTTTCGAGCCAATGGTGACAATCGCCTCCGTTTCGGGGTCGATATCCACCTGGTAGCGATCCTGATACCAGCGTGAAATAGCCCGGCGCAGTCGCGGAATACCGCGCGAGGTGGAGTACCCGTGCGTATCGGGGCGCTGCGCCACGGTGCAGAGTTTTTCCACGATATGCGGCGGAGTGGCGCCATCCGGGTTGCCCATACTGAAATCGATAATGTCCTCGCCGCGGCGTCGCGCAGCCATTTTCAGTTCAGCAGTGATATTGAAAACATAGGGGGGAAGACGATCGATACGCGTGAAACGGCGTTCAGGACTGGAGTCAGCCATAGATTCCTCGAAGTTACGTTAGCGCCCGGACCGTCCGAGCGACGTCGCTGCATGTGCAGCCTGTTCAGAACATAGCCTGATTAAATTCCCGCTGTCGAGAGGGAAACGAAAAAATAGTGAGGGAGCGAAAAAAGAGGAAACGCAATTTGAGCAACCGAAAAGTGATTGCCGCTTAAAAGCATGAGAGTAGCTTCTCATTAACAAGATGATAAAAAGAAAATTACCTTACACCCAGCCGGGTTATCGTAATTCCGGCCCTGCGTCGGATATCTTTTAATCCCCTTTTTAAAAAATGGTTTTTCCCCATTCATCTAATCAATGGTTAACTGGTGATCTGCCGCCGGGTTTTTTATCATAGCCCTTTGACCTCTATCACATGAGTCCCCCGTGCACGAAATATTCGACATGTTGCTGGCGGTTTTTGACCGCGCGGCGTTGATGCTGATCTGCCTCTTCTTTCTGATCCGCATCCGCCTGTTTCGCGAGCTGCTGCATAAAACCGCCCACTCACCGAAAGAGCTGCTCGGCGTAACGGCGATCTTCTCTCTGTTTGCGCTGTTCAGCACCTGGTCCGGCGTGCCGGTGGAGGGATCGCTGGTCAACGTGCGCATTATTGCCGTGATGTCCGGCGGCATCCTCTTCGGGCCCTGGGTCGGCATTATTACCGGCATTATCGCCGGTACACACCGCTACCTGATTGATATCGGCGGGGTGACCGCCGTGCCCTGTTTTATCACCAGTATTATCGCCGGCGTGATGTCGGGGCTGATTAACCGAAAGTTTCCCAAAGCCCAGCACTGGCGCGCCGGGATCATCGGCGGGATGATTTGCGAAAGCCTGACCATGCTGCTGGTGGTGATCTGGGCGCCTTCTACCGCGCTGGGGCTGGATATTGTGGCGAAAATCGGTGCGCCGATGATCTTCGGCACCGTCTGTATCGGCTTTATTGTGCTGCTGGTGCAGAGCGTCGAGGGGGAAAAAGAGGCAATTGCCGGGCGGCAGGCGCGGCTGGCGCTGGATATTGCCAATAAAACGCTGCCGCTATTTCGCAATGTGAACAGCGAGTCATTGCGCCAGGTGTGCGACATCATTCGCCGCGATATTGACGCCGATGCGGTGGCGATCACCAACGTTGATCACGTGCTGGCGTATGTCGGGGTGGGCGAAAATAACTACCTCGACAACGATGATATTATTAGCCCGACCACCCAGCAGGCGATTACCACCGGTGAAATTATCATTAAAAACAATGATGAAGCGCACCGCACGCCGGAGATCCACTCCATGCTGGTGATCCCGCTGCGCGAACAGGGCATCGTCACCGGAACGCTGAAAATCTACTACTGCCACGCGCATCAGATTACCTCGGCGTTGCAGGATATGGCGGTCGGCTTATCGCAGATTATCTCAACGCAGTTAGAAGTCTCCCGCGCCGAACAGCTGCGCGAGATGGCCAATAAAGCGGAGCTGCGCGCACTGCAAAGTAAAATTAACCCCCACTTTCTCTTTAACGCCCTGAATGCTATCTCCTCATCCATTCGCCTCAATCCCGATACCGCGCGCCAGCTGATTTACAATCTGTCGCGCTATCTGCGCTATAACATTGAATTAAAAGATGATGAGCAGATCGACATTAAAAAAGAGCTTTACCAAATCAAGGACTATATCGCCATTGAGCAGGCGCGCTTCGGCGATAAGCTGACGGTTATCTACGATATCGATGAAGAGGTGAGCTGCGTGATCCCGAGCCTGCTGATCCAGCCGCTGGTAGAGAATGCGATTGTTCACGGTATTCAGCCCTGCAAAGGCAAAGGCGTAGTCACCATTAGCGTGGAAGAGTGCGGCAACCGGGTGCGCATTGCGGTGCGCGATACCGGCAACGGCATTGCCCCTGAAATGATCGCCCGCGTCGAAGCAGACGAAATGCCGGGGAATAAAATTGGTCTGCTGAATGTTCATCAGCGGGTGAAACTACTGTATGGCGAAGGGCTGCATATTCGCCGCCTGACGCCGGGCACCGAAATCGCCTTTTATGTGCCCCGCCAGACGTCGCGCGCGACGCTGTTGCCCTGACCGGAGAGAAGATGAAAGTCATCATTGTAGAAGATGAATTCCTGGCGCAGCAGGAGCTAAGCTGGCTTATTCGTGAACACAGCCAGATGGAGATTGTCGGCACGTTCGATGATGGTCTCGACGTGCTGAAGTATTTACAGCACAACCGCGTGGACGCCATTTTTCTCGATATCAACATCCCGTCGCTGGATGGCGTGTTACTGGCGCAGAATATCAGCCAGTTCGCTCATAAACCCTTTATTGTCTTTATCACCGCGTGGAAAGAGCATGCGGTGGAGGCGTTTGAACTGGAAGCGTTTGACTACATCCTGAAACCCTATCAGGAGTCACGCATCGTCAATATGTTGCAGAAGCTGGAGAGCGCCTGGCAGCAGCAGGCTGGTACCGCGAGCAGCCCGCAATCGCGGGAAAACGCCACCATTAACCTGGTAAAAGATGAGCGGATTATTGTCACCAGTATTCACGACATCTATTACGCAGAAGCGCACGAGAAGATGACGTTTGTCTATACCAGGCGGGAATCGTACGTGATGCCGATGAATATTACCGAGTTTTGCAGCAAGCTGCCAACGGCGCACTTCTTCCGCTGCCACCGCTCATACTGCGTTAATCTGGACAAGATCCGCGAGATCGAACCCTGGTTTAACAACACCTATATTCTGCGACTGCGGGACCTGGACTTTCAGGTGCCCGTCAGCCGCAGCAAGGTAAAAGAATTCAGGCAACTGATGAATCTTTAGAGGACATAACCCAGCGTCTGGCGCAAATGTGCGCCGGAGCCCAGCAGGCCTGGGTTATCGTGAACAATCAGGTAGACCGGAATATCCTGCACATAGGCTTTGAAGCGCCCTTTATCTTCGAAGCCGCCGCGAAAACCGGATGCGGTGAAGAAATCAAGGAAGCGCGGCACGATGCCACCCGCGATGTAAACGCCGCCAAACGTGCCGAGATTGAGCGCCAGGTTGCCGCCAAAACGGCCCATAATCACGCAAAACAGCGACAGCGCGCGGCGACAGTCGGTGCAGCTGTCCGACAATGCACGCTCGGTAATATCTTTTGGTTGCAGGTTTTCCGGCAGGCGACCGTCTGATTTGACAATCGCGCGGTAGAGGTTGATAAGCCCGGGACCGGAGAGCACGCGCTCGGCGGAGACGTGCCCAATTTCAGCCCGTAGCTCTTCAAGGATAATTCCCTCCTCTTCGCTGTTCGGGGCGAAATCGACGTGGCCGCCTTCGCCCGGCAGACTCACCCAGCGCTTATCCACATGCACCAGATGCGCGACGCCAAGACCGGTGCCAGCGCCGTAAACGGCAATCGGTTTGCCTTCAACCGGCGCGTTGCCGCCAAACTGAATCAGGTGTTCCGCTTTCAGCATCGGGATAGCCATCGAAACGGCAGTGAAATCGTTGATGATCTCCAGATGCGCGAAGCCGAGGTTTTGCCTCATTTCGTCAATGGAGAAGGCCCAGGTGTGGTTGGTCATCGCCACCCAGTCGCCGGTGATGGGGCAAGCGATGGCGATACAGCCATCTTCCACACTCACCTCGTGCTCTTCGAGGTAAACGCGAACGACCGCTTCCAGGCTCGGGTAATCAAGACCTGAATAGGTCTTCGCCCGGGAAATGTCGCCGGTCTCGACATCACACAACGCTAAGCGCGCGTTGGTGCCGCCCACGTCTCCCACTAAAGCATATTTTTTCATTCTTCTACGGCTCCGCTAAAGTCAGAATAAATCTTTGGCACACTGTAAATTCAAGGCGCTGTAACGACAACGACCATATCACGAGTGCCCCTTTATTATCGATCTACATCACAGATTAGCCCTAAGCTTTCAGACTGATTACTGCCTTATTGCCGCAGTGCGTTACAAGGAGATACCTGGAGCGCGTTTGTGCGCTGAAATAGTGCGCAACATGGCGCGCTTTTGTGCCTGGAATTTATCGCTTCCCCTTTTATCAGGAGTATTTGCATGGTTTACCTGGCGGACCCCGCACGTTATGAAAAAATGGCCTATAACCGTTGCGGCGAGAGCGGGCTCAAATTGCCTTTGGTGTCGCTCGGGCTGTGGCATAACTTTGGCGATGCCACACTGCTTGAGACCAGCCGACAGCTGCTGCGCCACGCCTTTGACCTCGGCATCACCCATTTCGATCTGGCGAATAACTACGGGCCACCTCCCGGCTCGGCCGAGAGCAACTTTGGGCGCATCATGCAGGAGGATTTCCGCCCCTATCGTGATGAGCTGATTATCTCCAGCAAAGCCGGTTACACCATGTGGGACGGCCCTTATGGCGACTGGGGATCGCGCAAATATCTGGTTGCCAGCCTCGATCAGAGCCTGCGGCGCATGGGCACTGAGTATGTCGATATTTTCTATCATCACCGCCCGGATCCCGAGACACCGCTGAAAGAGACAATGCGCGCACTCGATCACCTGGTGCGCCAGGGTAAGGCGCTCTATGTCGGGCTGTCGAACTATCCGGCGGCACAGGCGCGGGAAGCGATCGAGATCCTTAACGATCTCGGCACGCCGTGCCTGATCCATCAGCCGAAATACTCGCTGTTTGAACGCTGGGTCGAGAGCGAGTTGCTGGATCTGTTGCAGGAGAAAGGCGTTGGCAGTATCGCGTTTTCGCCGCTAGCTGGTGGGCAGTTGACTGACCGCTATCTGCAAGGGATCCCGGCAGATTCGCGCGCGGCGAGCGGCAGCCGCTTCCTCAACCCGGATCAACTCACCGAAGAGAAACTGGCGACGGTATGGGCGCTGAATGCCGTGGCTGGGCGCCGCGGGCAGAAGCTCTCGCAGATGGCGCTGGCGTGGGTGCTGCGCGGCGGGAAAGTGACGTCGGTGCTGATTGGTGCCAGCAAAACCAGCCAGCTTGACGATGCGGTGGGGATGCTGGCGAACCGGACATTTAGCGCGCAGGAGTGTGAGGAGATTGACGCCATTCTCGCCGGCACGCAGTAAACGAGCATTTTAGCAAAACGTGCTCTTAACGATGATTTAGGAGTTCCGCCACTAATACGGGGTTTGCGCGCCCCGTAATATTGCCGCCACAGGCCTCCCCGGCCCGATCGTGAAGGAGAAGAGTATGTTCAGGTCACTGATTCTGGCAGCAGTATTACTGGCTTTTGCGCCGCTGGCCGCCAATGCTGGAGAAATCACCCTGTTGCCGTCGGTTAAATTGCAGATTGGCGATCGCGATAATTATGGTAACTACTGGGACGGCGGCCGCTGGCGCGACCGCAATTACTGGAACAATAATTATGAGTGGCGCGATCACCGCTGGCATAAACATGACCGCGGCTGGCATCGTGGCTGGGATAAACGTGGTTGGGACAAGCGTGACGCCTATGAGCGTGGCTATCGCGAAGGCTGGAACGATCGTGACGATCGCCGTGGACCGGGTCGCGGTCACGGGCATGGACACCACCATTAATTGTGTTTCGCAGGTAATTTGATTACCCGGTGAAACGTAAAGTGCCGGATGGCGGCTAACGCCTTATCCGGCCTACGCGATCCAGCCCCCGAAAAGTTTTGTGCGCCGATAAATTTTTGTAGGCCCGATAAGCGTAGCGCCATCGGGCATTCAACACCGAATCTTCAAACCGCACAAGATTCGTAGGCCCGATAAGCGCAGCGCCATCGGGCGTTCAGCACCAAACCTTCAAAACGCACCAGATTCGTAGGCCCGATAAGCGTAGCGCCATCGGGCATTCAACACCGAACCTTCAAACCGCACAAGATTCGTAGGCCCGATAAGCGTAGCGCCATCGGGCATTCAAACCGCAGAAACGATACGCCCATTGCCACCGGGCATTATTTACCCATCAACTCGGCAAGCGTTCCCACCAGCAGCCAGCCATTCAGGCACACCACCAGCGCGACAATCACCCAGCCAGTGCGTCTTACCAGCACGGTATTCACCAGTTCGCCCATCAATTTTGCATTACTGGTAAACACCAACAGCGGCACCAGCGCCAGCGCGATACCAAAGCTCAGCAGCACCTGGCTCATCACCAGGATTCGCGTCGGGTCCAGCCCCAGCCAGATAACAATAAACGATGGCATCATAGTGATGGTACGGCGTACCCACAGCGGAATATGGAACCGGACAAACCCCTGCATCACCACCTGCCCGGCCAGCGTACCAACGACAGTCGAAGAGAGACCCGCAGCCACCAGACTGAGGCCGAAAATAGTCGCCGCGGCATGGCTTAACAGTGGCTCCAGCGTTAAATAGGCCTGGTCGAGATCGGCCACCCCGGTGTGTCCATTAAAGTGAAATGCCGCCGCAGCTGTCGCCATCATCGCCAGGTTAACAAATCCGGCAATGGTCATTGCCAGCCCGACATCCCATTTGGTGGCGGAATAACGCTCCCGGCGCGTACCGTCATGCAGGTTTTGCGTCAGGGAGGAGTGCAGATAGATGACGTGCGGCATAATGGTCGCGCCCAGTACCCCGGCGGCAAGGAACACCGCATCAGTGCCTGAAAGCGTAGGAATAACAATCCCTTTTGCCAGCGCCGCCAGCTTCGGCTGCGAGAAAATTAGCTCAACGATATAGGCCGCCGCGACAAACAGCAGCAGGCCGCCAATCACCTTTTCCAGCGGTTTCTGCCCGCGCTTTTGCAGCATCAGGATCAGGAAGGTGGCGATCCCGGTCAGCACCGCGCCCTGCATCAGCGACACGCCGAGGATCAGCTTGAAGCCAATCGCCGCGCCGATAAACTCCGCGAGGTCCGTCGCCATGGCGATAATTTCCGCCTGCACCCAGTAAAACCACACCAGCGGGCGCGGATAGTGATCGCGGATCTGCTCCGCGAGATTTTTGCCGGTCGCAATACCGAGCTTGGCAGAAAGCAGCTGAATGAGCATCGCCATCAGGTTCGCCCACACCACTACCCATAAAAGCTGGTAGCCGAAGGTCGCGCCCGCCTGAATATTGGTGGCAAAGTTACCCGGATCGATGTAACCAATAGCAGCGATAAATGCAGGCCCCATCAGCGCAAACCGGAGTTTGCGTGCTGCCCGTCCGTTACTGCTCTCCACGCGACTACTGCTCATTTATTGCCCCTAAATATAGCCTTTGCTATGTTTGATGCTACCAAAATGAGAATGATTATCAAGATCGTTAGGATGGGTTTACTTGATTTCTCTGATAGCCTGAAACAATAGAAGGGTTGAATGCCAAGGATGGTGACGGCGGCGACAACATTTACCGCAGCGTTATGTTATGAGTCTAGCAGCGTGACGCAACTTTTCACGGCCTTTATTAACATACCTGAATTGTATGTTTGATCACTAATTTTGAGTCTGGTCACAGGACATTAATATAGTGTGCCTTTGATCTCGTTTTCTTTTGTCTTGTTACATAGAATGTGCACGAAATTCCTACCCGTCTCATATTTGGAGCAAATATGTCCCGCGTTCTGCACTTTGTCCTGGCGCTTGCTGTTGTGGCGCTGCTTGCCTTGCTCGTGAGCAGCGATCGCAAAAAGATCCGCATCCGCTTTGTTATTCAACTGCTGGTGATTGAAGTTGTGCTGGCCTGGTTCTTCCTCAACTCTGATGTCGGCCTTGGCTTCGTAAAAGGCTTCTCCGAGATGTTTGAAAAACTGCTCGGCTTTGCCAACGAAGGCACCAACTTCGTCTTCGGCAAAATGAATGACGAAGGCCTGGCCTTCTTCTTCCTGAAAGTGCTCTGCCCGATCGTCTTTATCTCTGCGCTGATTGGTATTTTGCAGCACATTCGCGTCCTGCCGATTGTGATTCGCGCCATCGGTACGGTGCTGTCGAAAGTGAACGGCATGGGTAAACTGGAATCGTTTAACGCGGTCAGCTCCCTGATTCTGGGTCAATCCGAGAACTTTATTGCTTATAAAGATATCCTCGGCAAAATGTCACGCAACCGCATGTACACCATGGCTGCGACCGCAATGTCGACGGTTTCAATGTCGATTGTAGGTGCCTACATGACCATGCTGCAGCCGAAATATGTCGTCGCAGCGCTGGTGCTGAACATGTTCAGTACCTTTATCGTGCTCTCGCTGCTCAACCCGTACCGCGTGGATGAGAGCGAAGAGAACCTGCAGATGGCGAAACTGCACGAAGGTCAGAGCTTCTTTGAGATGCTGGGTGAATACATTCTGGCAGGTTTCAAAGTGGCGATTATCGTTGCGGCGATGCTGATTGGCTTTATCGCGCTGATTTCCGGCCTGAACGCCCTTTTCGCTGCCGTGCTGGGCATCTCCTTCCAGGGCATTCTGGGGTACATTTTCTACCCGGTTGCCTGGGTGCTGGGCGTACCGGCTCATGAAGCGTTGCAGGTGGCGAGTATCATGGCGACTAAACTGGTCTCCAACGAATTCGTGGCGATGATGGATCTGCAGAAAATTGCCTCCACCCTCTCTCCGCGTTCGGAAGGTATCCTCTCGGTCTTCCTGGTCTCCTTTGCTAACTTCTCCTCTATCGGCATTATCGCAGGCGCGATCAAGGGCCTGAACGAAGAGCAGGGCAACGTGGTTTCCCGCTTTGGTCTGAAGCTGGTTTACGGTTCGACGCTGGTGAGCGTGCTCTCTGCGGCGATCGCGGCGCTGGTTATCTGATTCGAACATGCTTTAACAAAAACCGGGGCCTGCCCCGGTTTTTTTATGCCAGCGGCTGCGGCTTGCCGAGCAGATAGCCTTGCAGGTAGTCGACGCCCGCATTCAGCAGCAACTCGCGCTGCGCCTCGCTCTCCACATACTCGGCCACCACCGTCAGACCCTTGGCCTTTGCCAAATCGCATATCGCTTTCACGATCATCGCATCCTGCGGATCAGTGAGAATATCGCGCACAAAACAGCCGTCGATCTTGATGATATCCGCCTTGATGCGCTTTAAACGCTCGAAGTTGGCGTAGCCGGTGCCGAAGTCATCAATGGCGATCTTAAACCCCGCCTCGCGTAAGCGCGTGATATTACGGATGCTCACTTCCGAGTGGGAGAAGGCCTGCTCCTCGGTAATTTCGATAATCACCGCCTGCGCGGCGATGCCGTAGCGCGCAAACAGTGCAAGAAACTGGGTAGCGAAGGATTGTTGCATCAGGGTCAGCGGCATCAGGTTGAGGGAGAAACGTGGCTTTGTAGCAGGCTGCGGATGCGCCTGCATCCATTTCAGCAGCGTTTCGACGACCTGCATATCGAAGCGCGAACCGAGATCAAACTGGGCAATCACCGGAATAAACTGGTCGGGCATGATGATATGGCCATCGCTGACCAGCCTTGAGAGGATCTCGTGATAGCCCTCGCCATTGGCATCGACGATGGGCTGGGCATAGAGCGTAATCCCGCCCTCCTCCAGCGCCCGTTTCACCCTCTCCAGTTGCAGCACGCGCTCAGTGGTCTGGGTATTCACTTCCGCCAGGCTGTTAGTGAGCGCCAGCACACGATTTTCGCTGTCCGTCTGCTCTGACAGCCAGCTCAGCTGGCCGAGCGTCTGCTGCAACGCCTCCCGGTTGCCCTGCAGTTCGCCCCACGAGGCACCGAACTCAATCTCCAGCGGGTTCTTATTCCAGCAGATGCGCTGGCTGTTAAGGCGATCCAGCATCGAGTGCAGGCGCGCCAGGGTTTCTGGCCCACTGAGTAGCAGGAGTAATTCATTGCCGGGCAGCTGAAAGAAATGCTCTCCTTCACGCAGCCAGGGTTGCAGCGTGCGGGTGACGCTGCGCTTCACATGCACGCGCATCATCATGCCAAAGTGGCGGCTGAGGAAATCGAGATTTTTCATATGCAGGCAGCAGACGATACTGCCCGGCTGGCGCTCCACTTCTCTTTCCAGCGCGCGCAGATTGGGCAGCCCGGTGAGGGGATCGCTCATCGCTTGCACCTGCCAGCGCCGCTTTAGCCACAGGCTGCGGTTGAAAACGCGGATGTTATAGAGCAGGCAGACGGTGAAACAGATCAGCACTGACATGACAAACGCCAGCGAGTAATCCGCACGTACGCCATGAAAAAAGTTGTTGTTATAGGCCAGCAACAGGAAAGCCGATATGGACCAGCTCAGCGTCAGAAAAGTGCCCGGCAGGCGGCTACAGCCAAAGTTGAAGATAATAAAGATCACCGGTACCAGATAACCGGCAATCAGATCTGATTTATAGGGTGCGCATAGAAGCGCCACAACGGTGATTAATGTCGCCAGCCAGCCCAGGCTAAATAAACGTTTTCTTTTGCTAAAACAGGGAATAACGCTACGGCGCCACCACACTTTTGCGAAGCGCGGATTGAGGATCATGCGCATCGGATAATAAACAATCATGGTGAAAATCAACGCCGAACACATCAAACTCTGAATATCGATTATTGAGAATATTAACGAACCGCTGCCGAAATAATTGGAGAGATAGACCGGATAATTAAGCCACTCCCCGGCAAGATACATCGCTATTTTTATCCCGACGGGCGCAATAAATCCCAGCCATAAAATGCGTACCCCCATATTTTTATTGGGAATACCGTAACGCCAGCGCGAACCAAGCTGCCAGCGGACAATGCCGCACACGATAAAGAGAATAAACAGCTGGCAGAAGAGCAGCACTGCCGCTTCGTCGAAAGGCAGATGAAAAGCAATCTCATTAATGATGGCGGAGCCGATAATGAGCGGCGCAATGGCGTGACGACCAAATAACAGCAGCAGCGCCAGCGTAACGCTTAAGGGTAACCAGGCGAGATAAATATTGCCGCCATCAACGACCGTTTTCGGCGAAATATAACGGGCTACGGGAATGGCCACCAGGCACATCATTAACGCCAGCAGAAACGGCTTCACGTAA
The DNA here is from genome assembly GCF_016516575.1 of Kosakonia sp. S57. Taxonomy (NCBI): domain Bacteria; kingdom Pseudomonadati; phylum Pseudomonadota; class Gammaproteobacteria; order Enterobacterales; family Enterobacteriaceae; genus Kosakonia; species Kosakonia sp. S57. The sequence goes on from NZ_JACVUL010000002.1 coordinate 293,028, forward strand.
CCGGATTTCATAAAATAATGTCGGCTCTGGTGGTTAAAAAATAATTACCATGAATAATAGGTTTATTGAAAGAGTGAAGCAAGCAAGGGAAATGGGCGAGAAAATGGCAGAGATGCATCTTTATCAGACAACAGCGTAGAGAAAACCCGAAACAAAAAACCCCCGCGTAAACGCGAGGGTTCAAATTTTGGTGGAGCTAAGCGGGATCGAACCGCTGACCTCTTGCATGCCATGCAAGCGCTCTCCCAGCTGAGCTATAGCCCCACAATGTTACTTTACGCACCAGTTCCGTTGGGTTCGGAATTTGGTGGAGCTAAGCGGGATCGAACCGCTGACCTCTTGCATGCCATGCAAGCGCTCTCCCAGCTGAGCTATAGCCCCATCGCGTAAAGCGTGTCGTGTTGACGGGCGGCATGATATGAATTCCCTTGTCAGGTGTCAACGGCAAAATCACCGCCCCTTTATCAACCGCTGAAAAAGCATGCAATTGAATCCCCTTGCGAAGCGCCTCGCAGCCAGCAGTTAAACCTGTCACATTTTCATCTAAAATGGTGCTATAACATAAACCACTAATTACCCTTACTACTCACCGGGAAATTATATGCTCAAGGAACGAATGACGCCGGAAGAGCTGGCTACGCTTACCGGGTACAGCCGGCAAACCATCAATAAATGGGTGCGTAAAGAGGGGTGGATCACCTCGCCAAAACCTGGCGTTCAGGGAGGAAAAGCCCGCCTGGTTCACGTTAATGAACAGGTTCGCGCCTTTATCCGCAGCGCGCAGCGCAATGAACTCTCCCCTTCTACCGACAACGCCAGCAGCGACGCTTCACTGGAAGCACTTCTGCTCAGGCTGGCAAAAGAGATGACCGACGCCGAGCGCACTCTGCTCTCTTCAATGCTTTTACGCGACGGCATCACCGGCCTGTTGCAACGTTTAGGGATCCGCGACCAGAAATAAGATGAACACATTACCAAGCAAAATGACCACCGCTGAGTTAGCCAACCGCCTCGGCGTCACACGACAGACCATCAACCGCTGGATCAAACGTCATAAGTGGAAAACCGAGAGTCTCCCCGGCGTAAAAGGGGGCCGCGCCCGCTACGTATTGATCACGGATAAAGTGCTGAGCCTGGTGATGGAACTGCCTGCCATGCGCCACAGCGGTTTTAACAGCTCGCTCGCCGAACCGCCAACGCCCTATCTCACCGCGCCAGGCACCATGCAAAATATCATCAACGCCTTGCAGATGCTTACCGCTGACGAACTGCACCAGCTTGAAGTGCTGCTGGCACGGGAAGGGCTGAGCACCTTTTGCAACCGCTTAGGTATTAAGCAGACGATACAAGAGTGAAAAAACCGGCCAGATGCCGGTTTGTACTGTTAATGGGTGTGCTGATGGTTTTCACGCCGGTAGGCTCCCGGCGGCTGGTTAAAGGTGCGCGTAAAGATCCGCGTGAAAGTTTGTTGCGAATCGAAGCCATATTTCAGGCAGATGTCGTAAACCTTCTGATCGGTGTTGCGTAAATCCTGCGCGGCGCGCGCGAGTTTGCGCTCGCGGATATAGCGCCCGAGGCTCTCCCCTTTGTACTGCAAAAAGAGCCGTTGCAGATGCCACTTGGAGTAGCCTGCGTGCGCGGCAATCTCATCAATACGCAAGGGTTGATGAAGATTGTCGTCGATCCACTCGACGATAGTGTCGATAACCTGAGCGGAAATAGTCATGCTGCGATCCCCCCTGCACTTCGATTAATTAAATGGTTTATTCCCACCAGGCGCTGAATGTTTGCGCCGTATCGGCCGCAAACACCACTTCGCCCAGCTTCGGTGTCAGTAAGCGAAACTCTTTATCGCGGCTGGCAGCCGCTAAACGTTTGTACGGATCGTCCCAGCTGTGTTTTGCCAACACAAAACGCCCGGCATGGCCCGGCAGCACTGCGCGTGCCTGCAGATCCTGCGCCGCCTGCGCGCTCTGCTCCGGCATCATATGAATATATTTCCACGCCTCGTCGTACTGCCCATTCTCCATAATGGCAATATCGATAGGGCCGAACCTGTCGCCGATGGCCTTAAAGTGCGGGCCATAACCGCTGTCGCCGCTGTAGTAGACTTTGCGTTCAGGGGTGACAAACAGAAAGCTGGCCCACAGCGTCTGGTTGCGCTTCAGTCCACGGCCGGAGAAGTGACGCGCGGGCAGAATATTGACGCTAAGCGTATCGCTGACCTGCACGCTCTGTTGCCAGTCCGCCTCCTCAATCTTCGCCGCCTCCATCCCCCAGTAACGCAGATGGGAGCCAACGCCGAGCGGCGTAACAACCCGTTTGATTTTCGGCATCAGCGCCTTGATGGTGGCGTGATCGAGGTGGTCATAGTGGTCATGGGAGATAATCAGCAGATCGATCTCCGGCATACTCTCTGCGGTCCAGACGCCGTTACCGGCAAACGCTTTATTGAGAAAGGAGAACGGCGCGGCGTAGTCGCTCAGCACCGGGTCGATCAAGATGCGTTTGCCCGCCAGCTGCATATACCACGAGGAGTGCCCCATCCAGACCAGCGTATCCTCCTGCAACGGCAGCGCCGCAAGATCGGTTGCCACCATCGGTAGCGGCTGCTGCGGGCGCGCGTTTTCGCGTTTACCGAAGAGAAAATCCCACCACAACGCCAGCTTATTTTGCTCACCGGTAAAGCCCGGCGTCGGCAATGTATTGTGAAATGCGCCATCGCGGTAATGGGGCGATTTTTCCACGGCGCTGAGCGCCTCACCCTGCGGTGGCTGGCCAAAACCGGCATTCAGAACAAAAGGTAAGCTTGCAGCAGACGCAACGAGCATAACGACAACCACGCTGATAGTGAGACGTTTCATATCCTGACCCGGCTAAATCGATCCCATCCGTTGAGACGATACTCATTGAACTTGATTATGAGTGAGTAAGCACTCATTATAGAAACGAACATTAAATCGTCAAGACGATTTTTCGTTGTTTGATATTCGACGTTGCAGCCTCTCAAAGGGCATGTTTCAATCGTGGTTTTTGTAAAAAGCGGAGAAAAGCGGCGTGGCTCGTCCGAAGAGTGAAGATAAGAAACTGGCATTACTGAAAGCAGCAACCAAAGCGATTGCCCAGTCAGGGATTGCCGCCTCGACCGCGCTTATCGCCCGTAATGCAGGCGTCGCGGAAGGGACACTGTTTCGCTACTTCGCCACCAAAGACGATCTGTTGAACGCGCTCTATCTGCATCTGAAAACCGATCTTTGCGGCACCATGCTGGCGAATCTCGACCGCTCCAGCAGCGATTCGAAGGTGCACACCCACTCCATCTGGGACAGCTATATCGACTGGGGTATTCGCCACCCCAACGGCCACCATGCGGTGCGCCAGATCGCCATCAGCGAAAAGCTGACCGCCGAAACCAAGCAGCAGGTGGCTGATATCTTCCCGGAGCTACATGAACTGTGCCACCGCTCGGTGCGCCCGGTTTTCCTCTCGGATGAGTACGCCGCCTTTGGCGATGCCATTTTCCTGGCGATGGCGGAAACCACCATCAACTTTGCGGGACGCGATCCCTCGCGGACCAAAGAGCTTAAGCGCCTCGGCTTTGAGGCGATGTGGCGCGCGCTGGCGAAGGAGGAAAACGATGGAGAGTAAAACCTTGCAGGAGAGCGCTCATCGCTACGCGCTGTCGCTCCCCTTTACCGAGCACTGCTGGCCGTTTGGCCCGGAACATGACGTCTTCAAGGTGTGCGGCAAGATCTTTATGATGACCACCACCGCCCACGGCAGGCCGATGGTAACGATGAAATCAGAGCCGCAGGTTGCCCTGCTCAATCAGCAGATCTACCCCAGCATTGAACCGGGCTATCACATGAATAAAAAGCACTGGATCTCGGTTTACGCAGGCGATGAGATTGACCTCTCGCTGCTCGAATCCCTGATCCAGCACGCCTGGGATCGCGTGGTCGACACCCTGCCGCGAAAAGATCAGAAGCGCCTGCGCCCTTAAGCGTTCTGCGCCAGCCACTGCAGCGCCTGTTCGCCCTGCTCATCCACCGGCATATAGACCAGTAACCGCGATCCGTTACGCGGCGCGGAGTACCAGTACATCTGCTGCAGGGTAATCGTGCCAAGCTGCGGGTGCACAAAGACCTTGACCTTATTCTCCACGCCGCTCACTTCATAGTGCTTGCGCCACAGCGTTTCAAACTCCGCCGACGCCGCGCAAAAGCGCGCCAGCTTCGCTTCCCATATCGCATCCCCGCGGTGCGCGGCCATGGCCGCCCGGAAATAGGCAACGAAAGTCGAAAGCACCTGATCATCCAGCCCTAAGCGGCTGCGCCACTGCGGATGGGTTAAGTAGAGATAGATGCAGTTGCGGTCATCTTCCGGGATCTCGTCAAACTTGATGCCCATCAGGCGCTCAAACCCGGCATTCCACGCGACAATATCGAAATTGGGTTTCTGGATACTGGCAGGATTCGGCAGCAGGCTGTCCAGCAGGCGGCGCGTGCTGTCGCTGATGCCTTCGCACTGCGGGGAGTTGAGCGCTTCGGTCGGCGCTAAACCAGCCAGCAGAAAAAGATGCCGCGTCTCGGTTGGCGTGCACTGCAATGCGGAGGCTATCGCCTGCAAAACATTAGCCGAGGGGTTCACCTCGCGGCCCTGCTCCAGCCAGGTGTACCAGGTGACACCAACATCGGCTAGCAGCGCTACCTCTTCACGTCTGAGGCCCGGCGTGCGCCGCCGGCTGCTGCGCGGCAGGCCGAGGCGCTGCGGGTCGAGGCTTTCGCGCCGCGCGCGCAGAAACGCGCCCAGCTGTTTGCGGCTCTCTTCAAGCAGCGCCAGCTGCGGCTGTTTATCCACCATCAACGTCATAAACCCTCCAGCATGGTAGTACCAGTACCCGTATAGGCAAGAACTGGTACCCGTTTTCTCATTCGGCGATGCTACGTCCATCTGATGAATGACGCAATGGAGTTACCATGAATACGTCTGCTGTTTCTCCGGGCCGGGCGGGCCTGTTTTTACTGTTAACCGGGCAGATGCTGCCGCTGATTGACACCTCAATCACCAATGTGGCACTCGATTCCATCACCCTGTCGTTACACACTTCAGCTACCCAACTGGCGCTGATTGTCGCGCTCTATGGCGTAGCATTTGCCGTCTGTCTGGCGATGGGCAGCAAACTGGGGGATAACCTCGGCCGCCGCCGCATCTTTTTATGGGGCGTTGCGCTGTTCGGCATCGCCTCGCTGCTGTGCGGGCTGGCGAACTCGGTCTCTGCCCTGCTGGCGGCGCGCACGCTACAGGGAATGGGCGCCGCGCTGATTGTGCCGCAGATCCTCGCCACTTTGCATGTCACGCTGAAAGGCACTGCGCATGCCCGCGCCATCAGTCTCTACGGCGGGGTGGGCGGCGTGGCGTTTATCATCGGGCAGATGGGCGGCGGCTGGCTGGTGTCGGCGGATATCGCCGGGCTTGGCTGGCGCAACGCCTTCTTTATCAATGTGCCCATTTGCCTGCTTGTGCTACTGCTGAGCCGCCGCTACGTGCCGGAAACCCGCAGCGAACAGCGCACACGTATTGACTGGCAAGGCACGACTGCGCTGGCGCTGATCCTCTGCTGCCTGCTTTTCCCGCTGGCATTAGGCCCGGAGATGCACTGGCCGTGGCAGAGCAAAGCGGCGCTGCTGGCCCTCTTCCCGCTGGCGCTGTGGATGCGCAGCAGCGCGGTGCAACAGGAGAAGCGCGGCATCACGCCGCTGGTGCCGCCGCGCCTGCTTAAGCTGCCGAGTATCCGCTTTGGTTTGCTGATTGCGCTGCTCTTTTTCAGCGCCTGGGCCGGGTTTATGTTCTGCATGGCGCTCACCTTGCAGGCCGGGATGGGCATGACCCCCTACCAGTCCGGAAATAGTTTTATCGCCCTCGGCGTCGCCTATTTTATCGCTGCCTGGTATGCGCCGAAGCTGATTAGCCGCTACAGCATGCGCACCATTTTGTTGACCGGGCTTACCATTCAGATTGCCGGTTTACTGACGCTGATGGTGACTCTGCACCTCTCAGGCCGCGTGGTCGGCGTGCTGGCACTCGCCCCGGCAACCCTGCTGATTGGCTACGGCCAGGCGCTGATCGTCAACAGCTTCTACCGCATCGGCATGCGTGACATCACCGCCCAGGACGCAGGCGCAGGCAGCGCGCTGCTCAGCACGCTGCAACAGTCGGCGCTCGGTCTGGGGCCTGCGCTGCTCGGCGGCATCTTTCTTCACCTTGTCGGCCAGTCGCACGGCGACTACAGCGCGGCGCTAAGCGGTTTTCTGGCAACAGAGGTGGTGATGATGCTGGTGCTTGTCGCAGCGGCACTCGTTGCCCGTCGGCAGTTAGCGCCCCGCTGCCCGACCAGTGCCTGAGGCACATAAAAACGCCAGCACGGAGGCTGGCGTTTTCTCTTTTGATACTGAGGCTTATGCGCGCTTCGGTGTCCGCCGCAGCAGTTTGAAGGCGGCAAACAGGAACACAATCCACACCGGCAGCAAAATGGCCGACAGGCGCATATCGTCGATGGAGTACATCAGGCCGAGAATGAACAGCATAAAGCCGATGCAGAGGTAGTTGCCCGCCGGAAAGAGCAGCGCTTTGAACTGCGGATCGCGCCCTTTGCGGCGCATCGCGGCGCGGAACTTTAGGTGCGCCAGCGAAATCATGATCCAGTTCAGCAGCAGGGTCGCGACCACTAGCGCCATCAGCATAGCAAAGGCTTTCTGTGGCAGCAGATAGTTCACCAACACCACCAGTGAGGTAATCGCGCCGGAGAGGATCAGCGAGTTGACCGGTACGCCGCGACGGCTGACACGTGTTAAAAACGCGGGCGCATTTCCCTGCACCGACAGGCCAAACAGCATCCGGCTGTTGGAGTAAACGCCGCTGTTATAGACCGACAGTGAAGCCACCAGAATGACGAAGTTGAGTGCTGAAGCGACCAGATTGCTGTCAAGTTCGTGGAAGATCATCACAAACGGGCTACTGTTAGCCTGCACGTCAATCCACGGATAGAGCGCCAGCAGCACCACCAGCGAACCGATGTAGAAGAGCAGAATACGGTAAACCACCTGGTTAACCGCTTTTGGAATGGTGGTGTGCGGCTCGCTCGCTTCCGCGGCGGTAATACCAATCAGCTCAAGGCCGCCGAACGAGAACATAATCACGGCCAGCGACAGCACCAGCCCATGCCAGCCGGTGGCAAAAAAGCCGTTGTACTGCCAGAGATTATTAATACTGGCGCGCTCGCCGCCGTGGCCAGTGAACAGCATCCAGATGCCAAAGCCAATCATGCCGATAATTGCCAGCACTTTGATCAGCGCAAACCAGAATTCGGTTTCGCCATACAGGCGCACATTGACGAGGTTAACGGCGTTGATGATAACGAAGAAGGTGGCGGCCCAGACCCAGGTCGGGATATCGGGGAACCAGTACTGCATATAGATCCCGGCGGCGGTCAGTTCCGCCATGCCGACCAGCACAAACATTGCCCAGTAGTTCCAGCCGGAGAGGAAGCCCGCAAATGGCCCCCAATACTTAAAGGCGAAGTGGGAAAACGAACCTGAGACCGGCTCTTCAACCACCATTTCACCGAGCTGGCGCATAATCAAAAAGGCGATAATGCCGGCGATAGCGTAGCCGAGTAACACCGCAGGCCCGGCCATCTGAATTGCCGGACCGATGCCGAGAAACAGCCCGGTGCCAATGGCGCCGCCAAGGGCAATAAGCTGAATATGACGGTTCTTTAATCCCCGTTGTAGCGTCGGCGCTGCCTCCGACGCGGTCCCGGTCATGCTCCCCACGACCTGTGACGCGTTTTTCACGTCCTTCCCCTTTGTGGTTTCATTTAAAGGGGCACCTTTTAACATCTCCGCCAGGGGCTGGCAAGAAATGGTACCGGCAGCGGGGAGCCTGTACTAACCGACTCCCCGCTCCAGTCAGGCCTGCAGACGGAACTGCTGTACGCTCTGCGCCAGCTGCTCTGCCTGATCTTCCAGCGACGTTGCGGCGGCAGCCATCTCCTGCACCAGCGAGGCGTTCTGCTGCGTCACGCCATCCATTTCGTTGACCGCAATGGTCACCTGGCCGATGCCTTTGGCTTGCTCATCGGAGGCGCTGACAATCTCATTGATGATGGACTGCACCGAGTTCACCGCCTGGGTCATCTCCTGCATGGTTTTACCGGCGTCGTTCACCAGTTGCACCCCGGTTTCCACCCGCTTGCCGGACTCTTCAATCAGTGCGCCAATCTCTTTCACCGCATCGGCGCTGCGGCTTGCCAGATTACGCACTTCCGAGGCAACTACGGCAAAGCCACGCCCCTGCTCGCCGGCACGTGCCGCTTCCACCGCGGCGTTCAGCGCCAGGATATTGGTCTGGAAGGCAATACTGTTGATAATGGCGGTGATATCGCCAATCTTCTTCGCGCTATCGTCAATCTGCGACATCGTTTGAACCACCTGGCCCACCAGCGCTTCGCCGCGGCTGGCAATCTGCGTGGCATTGGCGGTCAACGCGGTAGCATGGTGCGCATTGTCGGCGTTGTGTTTAACCGTGGCGCTAAACTGCTCCATACTGGCGGCGGTCTGCTCCAGCGCGGCGGCCTGCTGCTCGGTACGTGACGAGAGGTTGATGTTACCGCTGACAATCTCGCCAGCGCCCTGGCGCACAGAACTGCTCGCCTCCTGGATCTGCCCCACCATCTGGCGCAGCTGTTCCTGCATGGTGTGCAGCGCATAGAAGAGGCTACTGCGATCGCCCGCTTTTACCGCAATAACGTTATCGAGTTTGCCTTCGGCGACCGCCAGCGCAATGCTCGCCCCCTCCAGTGGCTCACCGCCAATCGGCTTCAACACTTTACGGCTAAAGAGCACGCCCAGCAGCGCGCTGACCAGCAGGATGCTGATAACGCCAAGGATCACGGCATTAAGCAGCTGGCGGTTAGCGGCGGCCATCACCTGGCTGACCGGGGCGACGATGCCCAGATACCAGTTATCGGTGCTGTTACCGATCGTGATGGGCTGCCAGGTCACCAGCGCTTTCTCGCCAAGGATCGGATCATCCTGCTCCACCACACTGGTGGTAAAGCCTTCGGTATTACCAGGGTAGGGTTTACTGGTCAGTGTCTTATCCGGGTAGGAGATCACTTTTCCCGAGGTGGAGAGCAGCATCGCATAGCCGCCGCCTTCCCACGGTTTGATCTGATTCACTTTCTGTTGCAGTGAAGCCAGCGAAATGTCGGAGGTGACCACCGCGTTGAGTTTGCCGTCATTAATGATTGGCGCGGCGACCGAGGTTAACAGCGTCGGGACCCCGTTATAGGCATAGCTGTAGGGTTCGATCAGCGTATCTTTTTGCGTGCGTTGCGGCACGAGGTAGTAGTCGCCCTGCCCCGGCGTCAAGATCGAGAGCAGCGGATGCATGGCGTATTTCCCGGCGGGATCGCGATCGGCAAACACCGCGTAGCGCCCTTTGGGAGCCTGATCCGGTTTGCCGTCGAACTCTGCGTCGCGGCCATCGAAGGCGTTCTCTTCAAAAATCACCGACACGGAGAGGTAGTCCGGGTTATCGCGTACCGCGTACTCAATTAACTTATTCGCCACGTTACGATCGGTGATCCCGGCCTGCGGCAACGCGGCCAGGCTGTGGCCGAGGTTATGCGCCACATCGCGCGCATAGTTAAGCTGTTGCTGAATATTGAGCGCCTCACTGCGGGCGATTTTTTGCAGATATTGTTCGGCGAGCGCTTTTTGCTGATTGCTGGACTGCCAGCTCAGTACCCCGATAGTGACCACAAAACCGAGGGTGATGGTGATGGCGCCCGTCAGCAGCATTTGCGCGCGGGTGCTCATTTTTTTATTCACGAATTGTCTGGCCATTACGGCTCTCCTGGAGTCAGCCTTATGTCGTCAATGTTCCTTGCAGCATGCACTCCCTGTAGCAATGCTATCGGCGATTATTTTTTGATCTTTAATTGTTAAAAATGGGCAACGGGGAGAGGGAAACACGCCCTTTCCGCCAGCAAGGCAGCAGGCTAGCGCGGTGCTTAATGTAGCAGCAGTTAACTTAACGGGCAGTGATGCTTAATACGGAGTTTTCGACTGCGTGAGGGGCAATAACTTTATTTACATAATGTGATAACGGAAACTGCCCCGGTGGAGAAACCGGGGCGAGAAGGTCAGCCGCGATCGTCTTTCGGGCCAAGGAAGTAGAAGCCAAACGGCAGCGAGCCGATGATGGTGAACATCAGGCTGTAAATCGCCACCCATGCGCCCTGCATGATAAACATTGAGGTGGTCCAGGAGGACATCGGCAGATTGTACTGATCCTCAACGCCTTCGAAGGTCACTTTTGACACCACGCTTACGGCAATCAGGAAGACCACCAGCACCGCGCAGAGAAATTTTTTCCCGTCGCGGGTTCGTAGTTTTTCCAGCATCTCACTCTCCTTTTATGTGGATTTTCTGTGCCGCGAGTGTAACCGATCTGCTGTTTAAATGTTGTGATTGAGCAAATAAAAGGCAGCATGCCGGATAAGCTGAGCGCGCTCCGGCCTGCTGCCATTGGCGATTAAAAATCGTAGCTCATTGACACTTTCAACTCACGGCCACCGCCCTGATAGATATAGGTGCCGTTATCTTCAACGCTTGCCCAGTAGTTCTTGTTGGTGACGTTATCCAGCCCGACGCGCCATACCATCTCGTTGCGATCGGCATTCAACCGCATGCGGTAACGCGCACCGAGATCGAGGGTGGTGTAACTGTCCAGCTTTTTGCTATTCGCCGCATTGGCGTACTGGGATCCGGTGTGATTGACTCGCGCCGTTGCCGTCAGCCCCTCAACCGCAGTGATGTCATACTCCGCACCCAGCACCGAGTAGAAGCTCGCCACGCCAACCGGTTTATTGCCCTGATTGATGCCATCCTGAGTTTTGGTCATCTCGGCGTCGATCCAGGTTGCGCTGCCGTTCAGGCGCAGGCCGAGCGTCGGCTCGCCAAATACACTCAGCTCAACGCCGCGGTTGCGCTGCTCGCCGCTCAGCTCATAGATATTGGTGCTGCTGTTCTGAATAGCCGACGGTTTCTTAATTTCAAACAGCGACAGCGTACCGCCAATACGGCCAAAGTCCGTTTTCACCCCCACTTCATTCTGTTTCGAGTGGGCGATGCCGGTAGTTTGATACTGGTTCGCCGCCCCTTCTGGCGCGGTGCTGCCCGGTTGCAGTGCTTCGGTATGGTTGGCATAGAGCGAAACGACTTCCCACGGTTTGTAGACCACGCCGTAGGTCGGCATCCAGCGATCTTCAATAAAGCGCGCGTTGCGGTTCTCGTCACCGGTGGCATTGTTGTAACTGTGAACCCACACTTTCTGATACCGCGCGCCTGCGGTGAACAGCAGCGTATCGTCAAGCACGCCGAGCGTATCGCTCAACAGCCAGCCCTGGGTGCGGTTGCGCCCGGTGGTTAACGGATCGCTGTAGTTGCCGCCGGTCAGGCTGTAATCCGGCATCGGCACCGCGCTGTTGTTGTAGATATTGACCAGCGGATTCTTCGACGACATGCGCCAGGCGACTTTGTCCTGCTTGATGCTGGCGGAGTAACCGACGTTGACTTTGTGCGACACCGGGCCGGTATCGAAGTTGCCGCGCAGGCCCGCCATGCCGCTCCAGCTATCGCTGATGCGATTGGTGTCGAGGCGGCCAATCGTCGCATCGCCCGCAGCGTTAATCACTTTCGGCCCGCCATAGACGCCCTGCTCATGAGAGTGCTGGCCGCCAAAAGCGGCGTAGGCCGTCCAGATATCGGTGAGATCATACTCGGCGCGCGCGAGGCCAAACTCGTTTTCGATATCGCTCCACGCCCACTTCTGGCTGGTGTTTTTGCTGTTACCCGGCACGGCGGGCACGAAATCGATGTTGCTGATATTGACCCCCATCGAACCACCGTGGAAGGTCTTCTTCTGGTAGCCAACATCAAGGGAGCTGCGCAGGCGCTCGCCGCGATAATCGAGGCCAACGGAGGCAACGGTGGTGCGGCGCTTATCATCTTCGACCGTGGTTTCACCCTCGCGGTGCAGCAGGTTAACGCGCACCCCGACCTGGTTGTTATCGCCATAACGCCGCCCGACATCCAGCGAGCCGCCGAGTTGCGAGCGTGAGGAGTAATCGACGCCGAGGCGCGTCAGCGGGGTATCTTCAGCGTGTTTCGGCTCCAGATTAATCATGCCGCCGACGCCGGAGCTGGCCGCGCCGTTCATTAACGCATTCGCCCCTTTAAAGATCTCGATGCGATCGAGCATCTGCGTATCAACCACCTGGCGCGGCACAATGTCCGCCAGGCCGCCCATCAGCATATCGTCGCCATCGAGTTTGAAACCACGAATGCGGTAGGTTTCCGCCATATTGCCGTAGCCCTGGCTGACCTGCACCCCGGCATCATTACGCACCACATCGGCGATAGTCTTCGCCTGCTGATCCTGCACCAGCTTCGAGGTATAGCCGATCACGTTAAACGGCACATCCATCGCCTTCTGTTCGCCCAGCATGCCAAGCCGCCCACCATAGGCCACCTGGCCATCGAGATAGGCTGGCACCAGCGCGTCGCCGCCGGGTTTAAAATCGCTGCCGCTGGTGGACTGGACAATCAGCGTCTCCTCTTTCGTTCCGCTGGCGGGTGTTGCTGCCTGTACGGCATGCGTCGCCGCGCCAATCGCGAGCGCAAGCAAGCTCTTGCGCAAAGGTGACCAGGTATGTTTGCTGTTATTCATCATCGACTCATATCGAAGTGGAGAAAAAGGCCCGCATTCAGGCCGGATGGTTAAGGGCATCAGCCAGAAAGCTGGTCGCCATTGCCTCTCCCCGCCTGCCTTTTCGCATTAGTAGACTGTGTGCGTGGGCGGGTAATATCCCGGTTGTGATGGCGTGCTGCGCCGCGGCAACACCATCAAACACCAAAGAGAATGAGAACTATACTCATTAACCTTAATGAGGCAAGCATAATTGACTCTATTCCCCTGCATCGATCGCGTTGATAACGAAGAGTGCAATCTCATACAAAATAGAGGGTTGACCACGAAGATGATAAAGATTATCTTTCGCATTACCGAATAGTTGAGTGTCTCACTCAGGTATTCGGTACGACATTGCTCACATTGCTTCCAGTATTTTTTGCCCGCCGTTTGTGCGGGCTTTTTTTTGCTTCTTTTTCGCCCCTCTTCCCTCCCGCTGCGCCGGGCATAATTAGCGATTCCCTTCCATACTCAAACAAACATTTGCGTAAGGAATGGTTATGCCTTTGCCCGATTTTCATGTCTCTGAGCCCTTTACCCTCGGCGTTGAGCTGGAGCTGCAGGTGGTTAACCCGCCGGGCTATGATTTAAGCCAGGACTCATCCCGGCTGATCGACACCCTTCAGCACCGCGTCAGCGCCGGTGAGGTTAAGCACGACATCACCGAAAGCATGCTGGAGATCGCCACCGGCGTCTGTCGCGATATCCGCCAGGTTGCGCATCAATTTTCGGCGATGCACCACGCCATTTTGCAAGCCGCAGGCGAGCACCACGTGCAGATTTGCGGCGGTGGCACCCACCCGTTTCAGAAGTGGCAGCGCCAACAGATCTGCGCGGATGAGCGCTATGCCCGCACGCTGGAGATGTTCGGCTACCTGATGCAGCAGGCAACGGTGTTTGGTCAGCATGTCCATGTCGGCTGTACCAATGGCGACGATGCCATCTATCTGCTGCACGGCCTGTCGCGCTTTGTTCCGCACTTTATCGCCCTGAGCGCCAGCTCGCCCTATATTCAGGGCACCGATACGCAGTTTGCCTCCTCGCGGCTCAATATTTTCTCCTCCTTCCCGGATAACGGCCCAATGCCGTGGGTGGCGAACTGGCAGGAGTTTGAAGGGCTGTTTCGCCGCTTAAGCTACACCTCGATGATTGAGAGCATTAAGGATCTGCACTGGGATATTCGCCCGAGCCCCGGTTTCGGTACCGTTGAAGTGCGGGTGATGGATACGCCACTGACTATTTCCCACGCCGTCAGCCTGGCAGGCTTTATTCAGGCGCTGTCGCACTGGCTGCTGGCTGAGCGTCCGTTTAAATTCCAGGAGCGGGACTACCTGCTGTATAAATTCAACCGTTTTCAGGCCTGCCGCTTCGGCCTGAAGGGGGTGATAACCGATGTGCATACCGGCGAACAGCGCACCATTGCTGATGATGTATCGCATCTGCTGGAGAAGATCGCGCCGTGGGCCGACAAACTTAATGCCAGCAGCGCGCTGGATGACATTGCCGTCTGCGTTAAACGCGGCAAAAGCGAAGCGCAGCTGATGCGGGAATTTATTGCCGATGGCGGATCGTTAATTGGCCTGATGAAAAAGCACACTGAAATTTGGGCCGCCGGATAATCCATAGCTTATTTAAGGTTATTTTCTGCCGTGGGGGATATTTCACCTGCGGCAAACTCTTTTTCCGTTGATTAACAGAGAGATTTCTTAAATAACTAATACTTATGGAGTAACAATATTTCCTGAGAATTGATAAATATCAACAACCCCTGCATTAAAATAAAGGCCGCGCGTAATCACTCCGATAACAAATATATACACGCGAACAAGAGGCCTATTTATGAAGTGGATTTACCGTATCTCGATGAAGTCAAAACTGCTATTAGCTCTGCTGCCTCTGTTGTTTGCGCTTATCTGGCTTGCCGCCAGCGGCATCATGTCACGCGTTGAGACCGGCCAGCAGATGCATACCATCATTTCATTAACGACGCTGGCGAAAGAGGCCGGGAGCGTTATTCATGAATTGCAAAAAGAGCGCGGTTTAAGTGCTGGTTATATCGGCAGTAAAGGCCAGCAATTCAATAATGAGTTATCCACGCAATATCCGGTCTCGACAAAAGCGCTGACGCAATTAACCGCGCTGCTCGACCAATTCCCGGAACAGGACGCGAATAGCGATATTCGCCAGGCGCTGGCGCAATTTCGCCAGCATCAGCAGGGTATTAATGGCTTTCGCGACCAGGTGCGCGCATTAAGCGTCAACGGCTCCGATTCGCTGGTGTGGTACAGCACCATTATTAATGACCTGCTGAATGTGGTCGGTGGTATTAGCCAGTTAACGGATAACGGCGAGATTGTTAACCAGCTGGCGGCCTACTACAGCGTGCTGAATGCCAAAGAGCAGAGCGGTATTGAGCGCGCGCTACTGTCGAACGTCTTCTCCGCCGACCGCTTTACCGAGGCGCAATTCCGCCAGCTTAATGAAGTGGTGGGTAAACAGGCCTCATGGCTGGCGGCAACCCACGCGTTTAGCTCCGCAGAGGTGAATGCGAAAATGAACGCGCAGCTTAACTCTCCAGAAGCACTTAACGCCCTCTCTTTACGCCAGACCGCTATCGATCATGCCGCAACCGGTGGCTTTGGCGTTGCACCCGCCGACTGGTTTAACGCCCAGACCGCGCGCATCAATACCCTGAAAGCGGTTGAAAATGCCGCCTCAAATCACTTGCTGGTTACTGCGCAGACGCTGGCTGATGAAGCCTGGCGCGAAGTGACGCTGTTCGCGGTGATAAGCGTGATTGCACTGGTCATCGCCCTCTTCTTTGCCGTGCTGGTCGCCAGCAGCATTCACCGCCAGTTGCAGCACTCACTGGCGACCATCGAAGGGATGGATGGCGATCTCACTCAGCGGCTGGATGTGCCGGGCAGCGACGAGCTCTCTCTGCTTAACCGCGCCTACAACCAGGCGATCGAGAATATTCAGCATATCGTCAGCGAGATCAAACATGGCGCCGGGGTGCTGCGTGGTGCCAGCTCCGAGATCGCCAGCGGCAACCAGGATCTGGCTTCCCGCACCGATCAACAGGCGGCCTCGCTGGTGGAAACCGCCGCCAGCATGGAGCAGATCGCCACTGCGGTAAACATGACCGCCGACAATGCCAATGAAGCTAAACGCCTGACCCAGGAGATGGAGAAACAGGTGCAGGAGGCGAGCCGCGTGGCGGGTGAAACCAGCAACAGCATGTCGGCTATCCGTTACTCCAGTGAACAGATCTCCAACATTGTCAGCTCAATTGATGAGATCTCGTTTCAGACCAACCTGCTGGCACTGAATGCCGCGGTGGAAGCGGCACGCGCCGGTGAGCTGGGCAAAGGCTTTGCGGTGGTGGCATCAGAGGTGCGTAACCTGTCACAGCGCTGCGCCAACGAGGCACAGCAGATCCGCGAACTGGTGAGTAAAAATATGGATCAGATCCAGCAAGGCGTGGCGCTGGCGCAGGCATCGGATCGCGCGCTGCATGCGGCTCGCGAGAATACCGGCCAGATGCTGTCGTTTGTCAGCGATATCGCCCACGCGGCCAATGAGCAGTCGCTCGGCGTCTCGCAGGTGCATGAAGCGCTCAACCAGCTGGAGCAAGTCACGCAGCAAAACGCCGGACTGGTGGCGATTGCGGCCAGCGCCAGCCAGCTGCTGGATCAACAATCTGAAACCATGTCAGAGCTGGTTGGCCGCTTCGTGGTCGCCTGAGTAAAGGTCGGGGAACGTTGCGCTCAGGCCAGCTTTCCCCGACAATGCGTTTTTTCATCAACGATTAACGCTTATGAAACATCCCCTCGAAACGATGGTCACGCTTGCGGGCATCCTGCTGCTCTCTTTTGTCTCTGTGCTGCTGCTACCTGCGCCGCAGCTGGGCATGCAGCTGGCGCAAACGCTGATGCAAACCTTCCATCTGCTGGATTTAAACCAGTTTTATACCCTGCTCTACTGCCTCTGGTTTTTGCTGCTCGGCACCATCGAGTTCTATGTTTTACGCTTTATCTGGCGGCGCTGGCTGGCGGTTTAACGCCGCGTGGCTCTCTGGCTCATTCTAATTTTTTGAATGTTAACGGCAAATTGTTGGACTTTTCTTTATTGCATCCCAGGCCTATGCTTTTTCGAGGCAGCATATTGATGCAATGAATGATCAACCGGTTATAAATTTGCTTCGGGCGCTTTTTCCGCCGTTTGCTGATGACAGCACAGCGGAGGTGCAGATAACTTCAGGAGGAATCATGTCAGATAATTTTCTCGCTTTAGCTATACAACGTAGAACGATCTATGCTCTCGGCAAAAACCTGCCGCTGGCAGAAGATGAGGTGATTGACCTTATTAAAGAAGCGATTCGCCAGGCACCGTCGGCGTTCAACTCGCAAAGTTCACGTGCGCTGATCCTGCTGGGTAAAGAGCATGAGCAGTTCTGGGAACTGACTCGCGCGCAGCTGAAGAAAATCGTGCCGGAAGAGAATTTCCACGGTACGTCGCAAAAATTAGATGGTTTTGCGGCAGCAGCAGGTTCTGTGCTGTTCTTTGAAGATCAGGAAGTGGTGACCCGCTTACAGGAGCAGTTCGCCGCCTATGCCGATAACTTCCCGGTGTGGTCTGAACACAGTACCGGTATCGCCCAGTATGCTGTCTGGGTTGCGCTGGCAGAGAAAGGCATTGGCGCTAACCTGCAGCACTACAACCCGCTGGTGGATGAAGATGTGCAGCGCACCTGGAATATTCCGGCGAGCTGGAAACTGCGCGCTCATATGAACTTCGGTTCAATTATGGCTCCGGCAGGCGAAAAAACGTATATGGATGACGATAAACGCTTTGTGGTTGCGCGTTAAGCTGCGCACTGGCGTGTGTCTGAACAATTAAAAAAGCCGCCTTTTCAGGCGGCTTTTTTTTGGCTTACTGCTGG
Organism: Kosakonia sp. S57; assembly: GCF_016516575.1. Lineage (NCBI taxonomy): Bacteria > Pseudomonadati > Pseudomonadota > Gammaproteobacteria > Enterobacterales > Enterobacteriaceae > Kosakonia > Kosakonia sp. S57. The sequence goes on from NZ_JACVUL010000002.1 coordinate 310,792, forward strand.
CTTTCACGCTCAGCGATAAAGCCCAGCGCTTTATTGATGCGCTCAATGCTGCGGGTTTTACCAATCGCGTGAACGGTAACATCCAGACCCGGCGACTGACCGGCACCGGTCACTGCCACGCGCAGCGGCATGCCAACTTTACCCATGCCCACTTCCAGCTCATCAGCGGTGGCCTGAATGGCGTGATGGACGTTTTCAGCGCTCCAGTCGGTAATGGCGGCGAGTTTGTCGCGAACCACTTCCAGCGGCTGGCGCGCAACCGGACGCAGGTGCTTCTTCGCCGCATCAGCGTCGAATTCCGCAAACTCTTCATAGAAGTAACGGCAGCTTGCCGCCATCTCTTTCAGCGTTTTGCAGCGTTCGCCCAGCAGCGTAACCAGCTCCGCCAGCTGCGGACCGGTGCGGGTATCAATATTTTCCTGCTCAATGTGCCACTGCAGATGGGTAGCAACATACTCCGGTGCCAGGGTGTTGATGTAGTGATGGTTCAGCCACAGCAGTTTGTCGGTATTAAACGCACTGGCGGATTTGCTTACCGCGCCCAGCGAGAAGAGTTTGATCATCTCTTCGCGGCTGAAGATCTCCTGATCGCCGCTGGACCAGCCCAGACGCACCAGGTAGTTGAGCAGCGCTTCCGGCAGGTAACCATCATCGCGATACTGCATCACGCTCACCGCGCCGTGGCGCTTGGAGAGCTTTTTACCATCGTCGCCGTTGATCATTGAAACGTGCGCGTAAACCGGCACCGGCGCATTCAGCGCTTTCAGGATGTTGATCTGGCGCGGGGTGTTGTTGATGTGGTCTTCACCGCGGATCACGTGGGTGATCTCCATATCCCAGTCATCGACGACAACGCAGAAGTTGTAGGTCGGGGAGCCATCGGTACGGCGAATGATCAGATCGTCGAGTTCCATGTTGCTGAATTCGATCGGACCACGGATCTGATCGTCAAAAATTACCGACCCATCCTGCGGGTTGGCAAAACGCACCACGCACGGCTCATCAGCAGCATGGTGAGTATGGTCATGGCGGCAGCGGCCGTCGTAACGCGGTTTTTCGTTATTTGCCATCTGCGTTTCGCGCAGCTGCTCAAGACGCTCTTTGGAGCAGTAGCATTTATAGGCGGTGCCCGCTTCCAGCATTTCATCAATCACCGCGTTATAGCGGTCGAAGCGTTTGGTCTGGAAGTACGGGCCTTCATCCCACTCGAGGCTCAGCCAGTTCATGCCATCCATAATGGCTTCGATTGCTTCCGGAGTGGAACGCTCGAGATCGGTGTCTTCGATGCGCAGCACAAACTCACCGCCTTGATTGTGGGCAAACAGCCAGGAGTAGAGAGCAGTGCGCGCGCCGCCAACGTGCAAATAGCCGGTGGGGCTTGGCGCGAAGCGAGTTTTGATTTTCATGAATTGGCCTTACGTTGATAGCGATGCCGACCGTCGGCAATACCTAATAGAAAAGTGGGCGATATTCTATCACTGTGGGCTGATTCCTCAATGTTGTTACCGAAATGGCGCAGCAAACGGGCTATTTTGTTTATAAATCATGCGCTCGCGATCGATTCATCAGCGGTTTGTCTAATTTTACGACGAACGAACAATTTCTTTTGAAAATGCGTTGACTCATTTTCAACTCTCCCTATAATGCGACTCCACACAGCGGGGGTGATTAGCTCAGCTGGGAGAGCACCTCCCTTACAAGGAGGGGGTCGGCGGTTCGATCCCGTCATCACCCACCACAAATTTTGTGGTTCCCGCAGTGTAGATAAGAATGAGAAGTGGGTGATTAGCTCAGCTGGGAGAGCACCTCCCTTACAAGGAGGGGG